>JAHZAT010000071.1 GCA_019423795.1 Clostridiales bacterium | reverse complement strand
TCCAACACATATTTATAATTTTTTATAAGATTATTTTAACAGTTAAACACCTCCTTGTCATATCTTTATATTTCCCTCATTCTCCAACAGACAAAATGTCTCATAGCCTCCCGGCTCCCCTCATTCTTATGACAGGCTGCACTCACCTCCATGACCATGCAGAAGTCTCATTATCATATCCTTGTTCGCTCCCTGTGCTCTTCGTGGTATCATAAAAGAACCTCAATCCTATTGTTCATGGCATAAAATTCATTGCCCGCAGATCATGGCGGAATATGTCCTCCCGGACTGTGCCGGAAAATGGTCTTATTCAATTGTCAGTTTCCCTTGGATTCATCATCATTCGATCATCATATGTCGTGAATGGATTTGTCAGATCTGATCGATCTCCTCTTAGATTTATCTTGTTGATATGTTTTTAGAATTATCTGATATTGTATTCTCTTCCATTTATTCCCTATCTTGGTTTATCATAACATTTTTGCATAAAAAAAGCAACCAATTTTCTTCCATGGGTTGCTTTTTTATGATTCATTAGATTCCAAGAATCTTCTTCACTTCGTCTTCCATTGCTGCTGTCTCACATACCGTATCATGAAGAACTGGTGCGGTTCTGATCTCTTCGATTGCTTTTGGAATTGCTGTCTTAGATACTTTGTTAAGTTCATCAACTAATTCAAAGTCATCTTCTGCATCGTATGCTGGATCGATCGCATCCATAACACTTCTTGTGAATTTGTATGGACTTGCTGTAGAAGCGATCACTGTTGGAGTTTTGTCATCTCCTGTCGCTGCTTTGTATTTGTCATATGCAACTGCTGCGACTGCTGTATGTGTATCCATCACATATCCTTCTTTGTCATAGACTTCTTTGATCTTCACTGCTGTTTCTTCTTCACTTCCGAAAGCTCCAAAGAACTCAGATAATTCTGCTTTCATGGCATCTGTGATCACATATTCACCGTCTTTTGTCAATGCTGCCATAAATTTGGCACACTGTTTTGCATCATTTCCTGCGATTCTATAGATCATACGCTCTAAGTTACTTGAGATCAGAATATCCATAGATGGAGATGTTGTAACATAGAATTCTCTGTTACGATCGTATTTTCCTGTCTCAAAGAAATCAAATAATACTTTATTCTTATTAGATGCGCAGACAAATTTGCCGATTGGAATACCCATCTGTTTTGCATAATAAGAAGCTAGAATATTACCAAAGTTTCCTGTTGGAACGACTACATTCATAGGTTCTCCGGCCTTTAATGCACCCTGTTTTAATAAATCAGCATAAGCCTTTACATAATATACAACCTGTGGCACTAAACGTCCGATGTTGATTGAGTTTGCAGATGAGAACTGGAATCCGTTGTCATTCATCACTTTCGCTAACTCTTTGTTAGAGAACATCTTCTTAACACCTGTCTGAGCATCATCAAAGTTTCCTTTGATTCCGATCACGTATGTATTGTCACCCTTCTGTGTTACCATCTGTTTTTCCTGAATTGGGCTGACTCCAGACTTTGGATAGAATACGATGATCTTTGTTCCCGGTACATCTGCAAATCCTGCTAAAGCCGCTTTTCCTGTGTCTCCGGATGTTGCTGTTAAGATCACGATCTCATTCTTTACATTATTCTTTCTTGCTGATGTTACAAGTAAATGTGGCAAAATAGATAATGCCATATCTTTAAATGCAATGGTTGCTCCATGGAATAATTCCAGATAATATGCTCCATCTACTTTCTTTGTCACTGCGATCTCTTCTGTATCGAATTTACTGTCATATGCATTATTAATGCATGTCTTTAATTCTTCTTCTGTAAAATCTGTAAGGAATTCTTTCATGACTGCATAAGCAATTTCCTGATAGGACATCTTTGTCAGATCTTCCAATGCTACGTTTAACTTTGGAATACTGTCTGGTACGAATAATCCTCCATCGCTTGTTAATCCTTTTAAAATAGCTTCAGAGGCGGTTGCTGTTTCTTCACTGTTTCTTGTGCTGTGGTATACTAAATTCATATTTCCCTACCTTTTCTTCTATCAAATATGCGTGTTTCTGTTGGTTTCTGATTATAACATATGTTGTATCCATCTACAACAGATTTTCATGAACTATATCTTATACAATTACAAATGTCAGCATGAGACGGACACCACTGATCAATGCTTTTTCATCAAAATCAAACTTTCCATGATGGTTTGCAGGGTGGTCGCCACCACCGATAAATGCAAAACATCCATCCATTTCTTCCAGATAATTTGCAAAATCTTCTCCTAACATCATTGCTTCAACATGGGTAAACTCTGACGGATCAAAGACTTCCCCTGCTTTCTCCATGACATCTTCTACAACACCCGGATCATTGATCAGTGCCCCATGGCTTGATTGTTGAAAATCAACCGAAACATCTACTCCATACATCTGTTCATGGGCTTTCGCGATCTCTTTGACTCTGTGCTCGATCATCTCCTGAGCTTGTCTGGAAAATGTTCTTGCAGTCCCTTCGATCTTTGCTTCCCCTGCGATCACATTTCTCGCTGTCCCGGCTTCGACCTTTCCGATCGTTAAAACTGCTGGATCTAATGGATTTAAATTCCTGCTGATGATGCTCTGAAAATTCATAACCATGGAAGATACTGCCACTGCAGTATCAATCCCTTCATGTGGTTTCCCTGCATGTCCTGATCTTCCGTATAAATGAACTGCCAGCCAGTTTGTCGCTGCCATTCTTGGGCCTGCTTCCAGTGAAATCTTGCCAGACGGTATACCGTTAAAAATATGGATTCCATAAATGCGTTTCACACTGTCCAAAACTCCTGTCTTCAACATGAATCTGGCTCCTTCTGCGGTTTCTTCCGCAGGCTGAAATACAAGATATACTCTGCGGTCAAGTTCTGATTCATGTTTCTTCAATATCTTTGCTGTTGCAAGTAAGATTGCTGTGTGTCCATCATGTCCACATGCATGCATACATCCGTGATTCAAAGATGCAAAATCAAGTCCTGTCTCTTCCTGTACTTCCAATGCGTCCATGTCTGCCCTTAATGCGATCGTTTCTTTCTTGCCATTGCCAACAACTGCAATGATTCCTGATGGATCAAAAATCTTATAAGAAATCTCCCATTCTTCCAGATGTTCTCTGATATATTCCATCGTCATCGTTTCATGAAATGCTATCTCAGGACAACGGTGCAGTGCTCTTCGAAATTCGACCACTTCTTCCTGTATCGCATATGCTTCTTCATTTATATCCATATTGATTCCTTTCTTTGTTTCCTTACCTTCCTGTGATCTTCATGATCAAAGCTACGATCACACCGATAATGATCACGGGTCCTAACACAACCATCATTGCACTAAATACATGAAATAGTAAATAAATGATAAAAATAAATATGATCACTGACAGTAGACATCCAAGTTTGAACTTTGTAGAATTCATCGTAAAAATATGTGTGTTACCACCAAACATATCTTCTGGTGTTCCTTCATCCTGTTCCTCTTCGTAATACTCTGTCTGTACATAGTCATCATCCTCACCTTTGGCATCAATGATCGATCTGGCGATCAGTCTCGGACTTCCTAATTCATTCAATACATCCTGTTCGTTCTTTCCATTTCGGATCTGCTCATTGATATAATCCTCATAGTAATTCATGTTCTCCTGAATCACTGCCTGTGATACCATTCCCTCTAAGGAAGATCTTAACTCCTCCATAAATTGTCTTTTTGTCATATATCATTCTCCATCTTTATTGTAGAAAATCTCTGATTCCTTTAATACATGGCAGACACCATCTTCAATCTGGATTGTTGTCACACCACAGTTTTCCTGTCTTGGTGCATGCCAGTATTCCTTAATCTCTCTCTGATAAATATATGTAAGTAAGCTGTGGATCCATGCTCCGTGAGAAAATACTGCTATATGTTGATATTTTTTCTCATTTGGCAAGATCATATCATTGAAAAAATCAGATGATCTTGCGATCACCTCTTCGTGTGTCTCACATCCTTCAATTTTTTTAAATTCTTCTGGCGCATCAAAGAATTTGAGAAATGGATCCTGTCTTTCTCTCAATTCCTTTAACGTTGCACCCTCAAACGATCCAAAACACGCTTCTTGAACCCGTTTATCTTCATATAGCGGAATATTCCTGCCTCCAAGAATGATCTCTGCTGTTTCCTTCGCACGTTTCAACGGACTGGTATATGCGATATCAAATGGAATATGTCTAAGACCTTCTCGCGTAATAAATGCCAATTCTCTTCCATATTCATTCAATTCGATGTCTGAACTTCCCTGAATCTTAAATTCCTTGTTCCAATCTGTTTCTCCATGTCTGATCAAATATAATTTCAAACCAAGCACCTCCAATTTACCAATAGCATACCTTATTTTTTAAATCGAGTCCAGTCTTTCTTCCTTGTGCAATTTTTTGTAAAAATGTGAAAAAACTATGGAATTTTTAACGAACTTTGCTATACTAAAGATATACATATAAACTAAAATTTTAGGAGAGAAAATTATGAACATTCATGTTGGAGACGAAATCGAATTAACAGAAGAAGTAGTTCCAGAAAACACTGCTGAGAAATGGGGAAGCGGAAGCCTTCCTGTTTATGCCACACCTGCCATGATCTCTTTGATCGAGCAGTCTGCAGTTAATCTACTAGCTGGAAAACTTGAGGAAGGACAGACTACTGTTGGAACAAATTTAAACATTGCGCATGTTTCCGCAACACCAGTTGGCGGAACAATCAAATGTCATTGTTCCTTAACAGAGATCGACCGCAAACGTCTGGTATTCCATGTAGAAGTAACTGATAACAAAGGGCGTGTTGGAATCGGTACTCACGAAAGATTCATCGTTGCCAGTGAACCTTTTATGGAAAAAGCAGCTAAAAAATTAGAAGATTAATTTTTAACTCTGTGTACGCAAAAGGTGCCGGAATTCTTATTCCGACACCTTTTTCTTATCTTCTTATCTATTTGTTCCCTTTAAGATTGGGGAAATCTTCTTGTAGATAAAGAATGTGATCACAACACTGCACATTCCTTTGATAAATGTAAATGGCATATTAAACCAGATCAATGCATCCCATAATGTCTTTACATTCTTGTTGATCGCCTGATATGCTCCAAGAATTGCCTGCATTGGCATGAAGTTTGTGTATACTGGATATACAACAAAGTAGTTTGAAAATACACTGACTACTGACATCAGGACTGCTCCTGCTAATGCTCCGATCATTGCACTCTTCTGTGTTTTCTTTCTCTTATAAATAAGTCCTGCTGGTAATACAAAACATACACCTAAGATAAAGTTAGATAGTTCTCCAACTCCACCTGTCTGTGTATGAAGAAGGTTGATCGCATTCTTGATAAAACATACTGCAATTCCAGATACCGGTCCCATCGCATATGCTGCTAGTAATGCTGGAAGTTCGGAAAAGTCAAACTTGATAAATGGTGGTATCAACATTGGAATTGGAAATTCCAAAAACATCAGCACAGTTGCTAATGCTCCTAACATACCTGTCACTGCGATCGTTCTGATATTGAACTTCGTTCTCTTCATTGTCATTGTGTCTCCTGCCATGATAATTCTCCCTTTCTGATTTAAAATCTTAGATTTATAGGGTCTCCCTATAAATTAAAAAATCCTGTCCATTTATCTACATAAACGACAGGGCTTCTGACTTGATCACATATCTTATATCTTCGTAATATCTTAAGACATGTCATCCAACTACTTCTTTCATCCAGACTATACTGTTGGTTCAGGATTCTAACCTGATCGGCTTTACGCTCGTGGACTTATCTCTCTTAGAGTATCACCACCAGTCGAGAATTGATATCTTCGATATCTCACTCTGCCCTGAAGTTGGAGAATCAATCTTCTCTACTTCAATATTCAATTACCAGAAAATGAAAGTGTTTTCTGTTCACATTTTTTATTATAATAACTTCTGTTTTATTTGTAAAGTATCATTTCATATTTCCTTATCTTTACACAAAGATTATTATTTGTTAAAATATACACAAGCAAAATGCTTTATTGTATGAATTGTTAAGGAGAAAACAACTATGGGAATGCACAAAATTGCGAAGATGCCTTCTCCAGAGGAATTAAAAGAAGAGATGCCTCTGAGTGAAGAAGCAAAACAAATCAAAGCTGCAAGAGACAAAGAAATCCGTGATGTATTCACAGGCGCATCTGATAAATTCTTAGTTATCATCGGGCCATGTTCTGCAGATAATGAAACTGCTGTTATGGATTATCTCGGACGTTTGGCAAGAGTTCAGAAAGATCTTGCTGATAAGTTACTGATCATCCCTCGTATTTATACAAACAAACCTCGTACCACAGGTGACGGATACAAAGGTATGGTTCATCAGCCAGACCCTGAGAAAGCACCAGATATGGCTAGTGGACTTCGTTCTGTCCGCAAACTTCATATGGAAGCATTAGAAGAATTCCATATGCCTGCTGCAGACGAAATGCTTTATCCAGGAAACTGGCCATATATGGAAGATCTTTTATCTTATGTTGCCGTTGGAGCTCGTTCTGTAGAGAACCAGCAGCATCGTTTAACAGTTAGTGGATTTGATATTCCTGCCGGAATGAAGAACCCAACTGGTGGTGACTTAACTGTTATGATGAACTCTATCACAGCTGGACAGCACCAGCATGATTTCATTGCAAATGGATATGAAGTCAAGACAGATGGTAACCCTCTGACACATGCCATCTTACGTGGATCTGTCAACCGTCATGGAAACAATATTCCAAACTACCATTATGAAGATCTGACTCGTGTTGCTTATATGTACGAGAAATTCCAGTTAAAGAACCCTGCTGTTATCGTTGATGCAAACCACTCTAACTCTGGGAAACAATGGGATCAGCAGCCTCGTATCGTACAGGAAGTTCTTCACAGCAGAAGTTTCTTACCTGAGATCAAATCTCTTGTTAAGGGTATCATGATTGAAAGTTATATCGAAGATGGCAACCAGTCCATCGGTAACGGTGTATATGGACAGTCTATCACTGATCCTTGTCTTGGATGGGACAAATCTGCTGCTCTGCTTTACCGCATGGCAGATTATATATAGAAACGTATAAGATCCTAGATATATCACTTCCAAAGGTTCAGGATTCCTGACATGATCGACGGATTGATGAAACTTTCCAGGATGCATCCCAGTATTATAAATGTTATTTCAAACCAAATACTGAAACGAAATAAGAAGGAATGTCTCTGTTCATAGAGCATTTCTTCTTTTTTTTGGGCATAAAAGTTTCGCTTGATCAGCAGCAGCAAGGTGATCACATAACAGATAAAATGTGGAAATAAACTCATAAATACAAGAACCAGTCCTTTGATGCCCATTTGCACGATCTGCAAAGATAACATTGATCCAAAGAAAAATGCCATACAAAATGCAAAACTGTATAAAAAAATCCAAGGTTGCAAAAGATATGCCCCCAGATAAATAAATGCATATTGTTTTCCCCTTTTAAACAAAATATAAAAAAACAGACTAATACTTGCTTTATATAGATCCGTATTATTTAAAACCAGTGATCTTACGGTACCTCCATATGCGAGATAATCCTGGTATACAAAATTCGTAAATACACTCCCAAAGATTAACCCAATGATGATCCATAATCCTGAAAAGAATTTCTCTTTTTCCACAATTTTTTCCTCCTGTCATATCTTATGCAGTGCCTGTCTTTTATATTCTGTTTTCCTGATCTAGTCTTTTATTTCTCCATATTCAGATATCCAAGAACTCCTGAAATTGTTTTTGCATCAATGATCTTTCCAGAAAAGATCATATCTTTGATCTCATCGATTGTATATTCTTCTACATCGATAAATTCATCCTCATCCAAATGCTGTTTAGACAGCTTTAGATCAGTTGCAAGATAAATCGGAATCTTTTCATCACAGAAACCGATGGCTGTGATCACAGTCATTAGGTGGGTCATTTTTCCAGCAATAAAACCTGTTTCTTCTTCAATCTCTCTTGTGACACACTCCAGAGGTGTTTCCCCGGGTTCAATTCCACCTGCCGGGATTTCCAGTGTTTCCTGATCAAGGGCATTACGGTATTGTCTTACAAGTAAGATCGTTCCTTTGTCTGTAACAGGAACAACAGCTGCTGCCCCTTTATGTTTGACCAGATCCCATGTGACAACTTTGCCGCTTGGAAGTTTTACAATATCCTCATAAAATCCAACAACTTTTCCCTGATGTATCAGATGTTGTTCTAGTTTCTCGTATCCTTTCATAAAAAATCTCCTTTATTTATACTTTTGACACTCACGTTATAAATTGGAAAAAGCGATAGATTTCTCTATCGCTTCTTGTTATTTCGCATAGTCAACAACTCGTGACTCTCTGATCACATTAACCTTGATCTGTCCTGGATAATCCAGATTCTCTTCGATCTGATTTGAAATATCTCTCGCCAGTAAGATCATATCATCGTCACTGATTTGTTCAGGAACTACCATAACTCGAATTTCTCGACCTGCCTGAATTGCAAAAGTTTTATCAACACCCTGGAAGGAGTCTGCAATCTCTTCCAGCTGTTTTAATCTTGTTGTATAACTTTCCAGTGTCTCGCTTCTTGCACCTGGACGTGCTGCTGAGATTGCATCAGCTGCCTGTACCAGACATGCGATCAATGATTCTGGCTCCTCATCACCATGATGAGATGCCACTGCATTGATGACAATTGGATTCTCCTTATACTTCTTACACAGATTCACACCGAGTTCTACGTGAGAACCTTCTACTTCGTGATCGATTGATTTACCGATGTCATGAAGCAGACCTGCTCTCTTGGCCATTCTTACATCGACACCGATCTCTGCTGCTAAAAGTCCGGATAACTGTGCAACTTCCATGGAATGTTTTAATGCATTCTGTCCATAGCTTGTACGGAACTTCATTCTTCCAAGAAGTCTTACAAGCTCTGGATGGATTCCATGAACCCCAAGTTCTAATGTTGCTGCTTCTCCTTCTTCGCGCATCATAGTTTCGACTTCTTTTGTAGCTTTCTCAACCATCTCCTCGATGCGTGCTGGATGGATTCTTCCATCCACGATCAATTTCTCTAAAGCGATTCTTGCGATCTCGCGTCGAACCGGATTAAAGCTTGACAGTACAACAGCTTCCGGTGTATCATCGATGATCAATTCAACTCCCGTAGCGTTCTCAATGGAACGGATATTACGTCCTTCACGACCGATGATCCTTCCTTTCATCTCATCGTTTGGAAGCTGTACCAGCGAAATCGTTGTCTCTGCCACATGATCAACTGCACACTTCTGAATTGCAGTTACCACATATTCCTTGGCTTTCTTTCGGGCATCTTCTTTCGCTCTTGTCTCCATTTCTTTGACATACATTGCTGTCTCGTGTTTCACATCTTCTTTT
This sequence comes from Clostridiales bacterium, assembly GCA_019423795.1. Lineage (GTDB taxonomy): Bacteria > Bacillota > Clostridia > Lachnospirales > Lachnospiraceae > Anaerostipes. Next base: position 28,402 of record JAHZAT010000071.1, on the reverse strand, counting down.
ACTGCTGATAATAATTGCTCTTTTGCCTGATCAGAGGTCAATCCGGAAATTCTTTCCAGTTCCTGTAGATGTTTTGCCTGCAGTTCCTGCAACTGAGCTTTCTCTGTTTCAATGTTCTTCTCTTTCGATGCTAATGACTGTTCTTTGCGCTCTAATGTTGTAGCTTTCTTCTCTACAGTCTCTTCTTTAGAGAGAACTCTCTGCTCATACTTCTGCAGTTCTGCCCTGCGTTCTTTTGTCTCTTTTTCAAAGTCATGTCTCGCTTTTATAGTTTCTTCTTTTACTTCCAAAGAAGCTTCACGTTTCTTCGCATCCGCTGCTTTGATTGCTTCATCTATAATCTCTCTTGCTTTATCTTCTGCATTACCGATTGTGATCTCCATCGCCTTCTTGCTTCTTGTATTAGCAATATAGACAGATACCGGTACAGCGATAACCAGAGTTGCGATAATGGCTATAATAATACCAACCACAGGTTTCCTCCTTATTCAATTTTTTGTGTATTCACACTTATCTAATTCTATATGTTTTCAACATAAAAGTCAAGGAAGGGATACCTCTTCTGTTCGAATTATCATTGCTGTTTTTCCTTGGATCGTAAGTCCCCCTCCAAAATCAACGGAATCTCCTGTGATCAAATCAATCCCGCATCCTGCCTGAGCATCAAAATGTGCTGTAAATTCGCCATCACCACAGTTCATTGCAAAAATGATGCGGTCTTCATTCGTTCTTCTCTGGAATACAAGAACATCTGGTGCGATCGCTAATTGTAAGTAATCACCGTATTTTAAAGCTGGTGATCCAGCTCTTACTTTTGCCAATTGTGCGATATAGTTTGTTAATTCATTTTCTACTAAATCTTCTTTATGGATTCTTGGACGCAGGCTGTCATCACTTCCCTGTTCTTTCTTTCCTTCCATTCCCCATTCACTTCCATAGTAAACACCCGGAACTCCTGGCATCGCAAATTCCATTGCATAGATCAATGGTAAATGCTCTTTATCCTCTAACTGACTTGCGATTCTCTCCACATCATGGTTATCTACAAAATTATATAATGGAAGTCCTTTGTACAACGTCCATTCTTCTGGTCCAAACTGACGGTTTAGGGAATATCCGATTTCATGCATATTGTGTGTATTGAAACTTGAATACAAACCTTTATAACATTCATAATTTGTCACAGAATCCAACAGCTCTGGATTCACAAGCTGTGTGTAATCACCATGAAGCATTTCTCCGATCATCAAAAATTCTGGTTTCTTGCTGTGAACAAAGTCAACCAACACTTTCATGAAATTGCGGTTTAACATATAAGCAACATCCAGTCTTAATCCATCAATCCCTAATTTATCGATCCATATTCCGACAGATTCTAATAAATAATTTCTAACCTGTTCGTTGTCAAGATTTAATTTGACCAGTTCAAAATGTCCTTCCCATCCTTCGTACCAGAATCCATCATCATAGCAGCTATTCCCATCAAAATTAATATAGAACCAATCTTTATATGGAGAATCCCATTTCTTTTCTCTCACATCTTCAAATGCAAAGAACTCTCTTCCGACATGATTAAATACCCCGTCTAAGATCACCTGGATTCCTTCTTCATGCATGGCATCACACATCTTTTTAAAGTCTTCATTGGTTCCAAGTCTCTCATCGATCTTCTGATAATCTTTTGTATCATATCCATGATCACTGGATGAAAATACAGGTGAAAAATATACTGCATTCATTCCTAATTTTTTAATATGTGGAATCCAGTCTATCATCTCGAGAATTCCATGAGATGGCTGCCCATCTGTTAATGCTCTTAGTGGAAACACTTGATAAATCATTAATTCGTTCATTTTCATAGTCTCTTTTCCTTTCTGTCACTCTGTGCTTTTTAACGATTCAACCATATCGATCTTCTTCAATTGGAAATACACGAAGGCATTTACAAGAATCGAAAAAGCGATTGTTAGTAAAATACTGTAAATATAGCTTTGCACATAAATCTGCCTTCCAAACATGATCAAGTCAACTTCTGTTGTGAAGATTACGTATTTGTGTAAAATAATTCCTAAAATAATTCCTGCGATCGTTCCAAGGATCGTTAAAAGGATATTCTCTCGATACACATACGCTCCGACTTCACCGTCATAGAATCCAAGAACTTTGATCGTTGCAAGTTCCATTCTACGCTCGGAAATGTTAATGTTATTTAAGTTATATAATACCACAAATGCAAGAAGTCCTGCAGATACGATCAGAACAACCACCACAATATTTAAGTTATTGACCATATCTGACATTGTCTTCTCATCGTCGGCACAAAAATGCAGTGTTGAGGCTTCATCTCTTGCAAGAATCTGTTTTCCATTTTCCTGCATCTTTTTCTTAGATATATTCTTTTCAATACAATATATACCTGTCGTTTGTGCTTTTTTATGATACAGTTTCTCATAAAGTTTTGGTGTCATGTAGACTTTATGCTGCATGTAATTTTCTGTGATCTGACTTATTTTTGCTGTGATCTGTTTATCTCCAGACCGTTGGATCTTGATCGAATCTCCTTTTTTCACACCAAGCAGGGACGCTGCCTTTTCTGTTAAGATGATCCCATCATCATCTAACTGATACTTTGTTTTACTCTTTCGATCCTGAAGGCTGATATAGCCATTCAGATCTTTTTTGGACATTGGCTGGATCATCGTTGCATCCTGTTTTTTCCCATTAGCACGGATCGTCACTGCAGATTCGCTTACTTCTATCAAATCTGTCATATGTTCTTGTTTCTTTGCATACTGGATCAGATCTTCTTTCTTTGTCTCGCTGATCCCGTCTTTGTGTGTGATTGAGAAATCATAAGTAATGATCTCCCCATACTGCTTTTCTGAGATTGCTGAAATCGAATCTTTGATTCCAAATCCTAAGAGTAATAATGCCATACATCCGCCGATTCCAAAGATCGTCATAAAGAATCTCTTCTTGTAGCGGAAGAGGTTTCGCATCGTTGCTTTCCAGATAAAACTTAATCGTTTCCAGATAAATGGAATCCGTTCTAACAAAATCCTTTTTCCTTCTTTTGGAGCAACTGGACGCATCAGCTGTGCAGGTTTTTCTCTTAATTCTTTATAACATGCAGATAATACTGCTAAAACAACAACTCCAACCGCCAGTCCACCTGCCATCACAGAATATTCGATCTCTAATGGCGTATAGACATCTCCCAGTCCTGTATACATCATTTTATAAGCGTTAATGATGATCCATGGAAGCAGTTTTTCACCGATCACTGCCCCTAGAATACTTCCACTAAGCGTTGCTGCGAGGGCATAGGTCACATATTTCATTGCAATATGAACTCCACTGTATCCCAATGCTTTCATCATACCGATCTGTGTTCTCTGCTCTTCGACCATACGTGTCATCGCTGTTAAGCTTACCAGTGCTGCAACTAAGAAAAAGATGACCGGTACCACTCGTCCTAACGCTGCAATTCTGTCTGCTTCCTGTCCGTATTCCACATAAGACTGCATCTTCTCACGGTTTAAGACATACCATTTCCCTTTCTTGATATCCTTAACATCCTGTCTGGCATCTGCAATCTTCTGCTCGGCTTCCTTGAATTTCTTTTCTGCTTTCTTTCTTGATCTCTTTAATTTTTTCTCCCCGGATGAAAGTTTTGATTCTGCTTTTGCAATCTTTTTTTCTCCGGAGGTGATCTGTTTTCTTGCTGATACTAATTTTGCTTCATTTGTTTTGATCGTTTGCTTTGCTTTCTTTAGCTGGCTACTTTTTTGATCCAAGGTTGTTTCAGCCTTTGCAATCTTTGTCTTTGCCCTGCTGATCTGTTTTTTCCCTGCATTGATCTTGCTTCTTGCTGTCTTGATCTGTTCTTTTCCTGCATTAATCTGTGCTAAGGAAGCTTTCGCTTCTTCCTGTGAGATCATTCCAGCCTGCATGGCACCCTGAATCTGCTGTTCTTTTGTCTGTAAGTTCTTCTCCTGTGTCTTTAGCTTTGCCTCCTGTGTTTTTAATTCTTTGCTTTTTGACCGAATTGTTTGTTTCTGTGTCTTTAACTGCTTTCTGGCATTCTGAATCTGTCTAATCCCTGACTGATACTGAGCTTTTGCATTCTTGATCTGCTGCTCTCCATCAGAGATCTCTTTCTTGCTTTTCGCTAATTTTGCTTTGGAATCTTTGATCTTTTGTCTGGATTTCTTTAGCTTTTTCTCGGCTTGATCTAGTTTCTTATATGCTTTTTTTCGTTCTTTTTTGAATTTCTTTTCTTTCTTGTCGATCTTCTCTTCGGCTTCTTTCTGAACAGATTTTAACCGTTTCTCATTTTCTATTTTGGAAATATCTTTGATCTCTTCTTCCAGCTGTTTTACTTTGTTTTTGTAAGCATCACTGTAGGCTCTCTCTTGCTTCGCTCCCTTCGCAGTCAGATAAACTTCTGTATAGATATCTGAGGAAAATTCTGATGGTTGCACCACAATAAAGCCTGACAACGTTCCCGTTCCAATGCCAGTGCTTCCTCTGGATCTTGAAAGATATTCTGATGAACTTCCGATTCCTGTGATCTTATAGGTTGTATCTTTCAGAGTATCCTTAAGATCATCTTCATTTCCAGAAGACAAATTTAAAACGTCCCCTGTTTTCAGATCATTTTGCTGGGCATACCATTCATCTACCAGACATTCTCCCGATGCTTGTGGAAGTTTTCCATCTATGATCGTTATCTGGTTTAATTTATCAGTCTTCCCTATAACTTTGATTGCATGTTCTTCGTCACTTCCCTGCTTCCTTGCGATCACATCTACAGAATGTCCTCCTTCGACCGACTGCACATTTTTTAACTTCCGAAGGGCTGTCAGATTCTCTTCTGAAATCCCAAGTGTTCCCATGACTTTGACATCCATCAGCCGACTTCCATCAAACTGGTGGTCTGCTGTGATATGCATATCTTTTTGTGTCACACGGATTCCTGAATAGAATGCAACGCCCAGTACAACGATAAAAAAGATTGATAAAAATCTCGGAAGGGTTCCTGTGATCGTTCTGTATATATCTTTATGTAATGCCGTTTTCTTCATACGCATTTCCTACCATTCAATCGTCTCCACCGGCTGAGGGTGTTCGTTTATCATAATATTGCTGATCTTTCCGTTCTTCATCTCGATCACACGGTCTGCCATCGGTGCGATCGCAAGGTTATGTGTGATCACAACCACTGTTTTTCCTTTCTTGTGACAGGTATCCTGCAATAATTTTAAAATAGATTTTCCTGTCTGATAATCCAGGGCACCAGTTGGCTCATCACAGAGCAAGATCTTTGGATTCTTTGCCAATGCACGTGCAATAGAAACTCTCTGCTGTTCCCCACCAGATAACTGCGCAGGGAAATTATTTAGACGGTGTCCAAGTCCCACATCTTTTAATACTTCTTCTGCTTTCAGAGGATTCTTACTGATCTGAAGTGCCAATTCTACATTCTCTGTTGCAGTAAGATTGGGCACCAGATTGTAAAACTGAAATACAAATCCTATGTCATCTCTTCGATATCCTGTCAGTTGTTTTTTATTCCATTTGGAGATATCTTCTCCATCAATATAAACAGCGCCACTGGTCGCAGTATCCATACCTCCTAAAATGTTCAAAACGGTAGTTTTTCCTGCACCACTGGCGCCAATGATCAAGGCGAACTCACCCTGATCCACCGTAAAATCGATCCCATCTACGGCTTTGGTGATCACCTCTCCTGTCTGATATATTTTCTTTACATTTTCTAACCGAATCAACTCCATAAATATGTTCTCCTTTACGTACAATTTTAACATATTTTCATTGATTCGACTAGTCTGCTACTTAAACTGATTTAATGATTCATCATATTCGTATCCGATCATGGAAAGCTTTTGTTTTACTTCATTTTGATCGAGATCGAGTGACTTACAAAGGTCTTCATATGAATCATAAAAATCTCGTAATTGTGTATTGATGTAGCTTAATAACATCACTGGGTCTTTTGGTATCATGTCTGTCTGCTACTCAAAATGTGATTAAACATACTCACATCGAGATAATGTAGACTCTCACGAGTTCTACTTACTACTTCATCGTGTATGCTTTGGATTGACCGAAATCATATCTACTCACAAGTTCTTGTACACTCCATAGTCGTAAATTCCCGAAATAGCCTTCGGTACATACCTACGTTTGCGTTTATTTATGCAATTTCGTAAGTCGTAGCATCTCTCAAATTAAGTGCGGCATTGAAATCTCTATCTTCGGTATAACCACAATCACATTTGAAAATTCTATCTGAAAGTTTTAAATCTTTCTTGATAGCTCCACAACAGTGACATGTTTTAGATGATGGGAACCATCTGTCTACAACTCGAAGTTCAATTCCGTTTTCATTGCATTTCGCCTGAAGTTTTATTCTGAATTCATAAAACTTCTGCGAAGCAACTGCCTTTGAAAGATGTTTGTTCTTCATCATTCCTGATATATTTAAATCTTCAATCGTTATATAAGATGGTTTGGTTTTCACTATCTCTGCGATTGTTTTATTGATGTGATCAGTACGAATGTTATCAATTCTATGATGAAGTTTCTGTACTTTAAGCCTCTGTTTTTGTATATTTGCTTTTTGAGTAGATTCTCCTTTCTTTAAATTTTCATACTTTCGAGAAAGATTTCTCTGTTCTCGAATAAGTTGTTTTCCAAGTTTTTTTAATCTTACTGATCTGTTAATGTTCTTATAAGTTTTACCATTGGAAACAATGGCAAAATCCTTTATCCCTAGGTCGATACCAATTCCTTCATTGGAACTATTAGCTATCTTGTTATTTGGGATTTCTACAAGAGCTGAAACATAGTATCTACCAGCTTTTATTGACACATGACCGCTTTTAATTACATATCCATCTTTTGTTGTTGGAATATATCCTTTTTCTTTAATGCGAACCCAACCAAGTGATGGAATATTGATCCTGTGTCTTTGACAACGGCAATCTTTTGGATTGTTCTTTACAAAATACATTTTCACATCAGATCTATTCTTCTTTTTGAATCTAGGGAAACTACTCTGATGTTTAAAAAATCTTGTAAATGCGGCCTGTCCATTATTTACTGCTTGTGTTACTGCTTTTGAATAAGCTTCCTTAATCCAAAAACATTCCGAATGCTTTGGAATATACTCATTGTTAAGCCATACTCTAAATTGGTTACTGCTCATAAACTTTTCGCCTTTATTATAAAGCTCTTTATTATGAGCAAGGTAGAAGTTGTAAATATATCTACAAGTTCCTATTGTTTTACGAATTTTGGCTTTCTGCTCCTCTGTTGGATTTATTTCTGTCTTGAAGCTCTTTAGCAATTTCCTCATCCCTTTCTATTTGTTTTTTATACTTACGAAGCCCATACAGCCTACAAGAGAACACATGAAGTATTGAAACAATATCCTGCACAAGTTCTTCTTGTGGCGATAGTTCCTCATTGTTTACTACCACTATAGTCGTATTAAACTTCATACAGAATTTTTCAAACCAATCATAACCAAATCTAATAAATCTATCTTTATGGGTTACTATTATGGTTTTAATTTTTTGTTCCATTACTTCATCTAATAATTTGTTCCACTTTTTACGGTTGTAATTAAGACCACTTCCATAATCTTCAATACACTGGTCTACAATAATTCCTTTTGCATTACAAAACTGTCTTAAAAATGCAACTTGATTTAGTAAATCATCTTTTTGATTTCTTGTAGACACTCTAGCATAAATAACTACCTGACGCTTATCATTTTCAGTATTTATACCTTTAAATTGTAGATACTGGTCATAAGTGTAATAGCGTCTATTAGTTGGAGTTCGGTTTGCTTTTAGAGTTCCTTCTCTGTCCCAACGTTGTAATATCTTAACAGATACGCCTAAAAGTTCAGCAAAATCTTTTGGCTTATAATTTGTGATATTTGATGTATTCATTATAGCACTCTCCTTTGAGTATATTTAAATACATTTAATCACATTTGTTAATTATTTTAGATTCTTAATATTTCCTCCTAATATCTTTGTCTTTATACTTCTGTCACTTATATCATAAAATATTATTTAAAAAATTGGTTGTAGAACCGCCATTGTTGATCAGTGATGATAAAACAAACTCCTTCAAAACAAAATATGATATAAATGTTGCAACCAATATAGTGATCAACACAACATACACGATCATATCTTTCTTCGTATTCGGATAGCTCATCATTGCAACGATCATATAGATCATCCCAAGGACTCCTCCAACTACAATGATCAGAATCGCGAACTGATACATTCCTAAAAACAATCCTAAAATTCCAAGGATCCATCCAAGACTTAATCCCAAAGATCTCATTCCTGCGATCTGACAGCTCTGAAACCAATTGATATCCGCTCCTGCCATCGCTTTCATTAATCCCATGACAAGTGCTGCGATCACAAGTGATACGATGATCGCGATAATTCATTTTTCTTCGTTCTCTTCTCCTCTTCTCTCGTAATACCGGTCAACACCATCTGCAATTCCTTCTGCAAGCATTGATTGATAATGATTGTCCGATAACTTCTGGTCTTCCTCTGGGTTTGACATAAATCCCATCTCAACGATCGTCACTGGAATCTTACTCCAGTTGATCCCTGTCATCTCATCTGTCTGCGTTACACCGCGGTTCACTGCCCCAGTCCTTCTGCATAATGTACTTACCACACATTCTGAAAGTTCCTGACTATCTGCCGCGATCGATCTGCAATATGGATTCGATAATGTCGGACTCATTGTCAACGCCCCATTTGCAGACTGAGAATCTACACTATTGCAATGAATCCTTAATAAAATATCTGAACCACTTTCATTTGCCATAAGAGCACGCTTTTTATTGCTGAGTGACACATCATTCGTCTCACGGATCATATATACGTCATATCCTCTCGCGATCAATGCACTTTTTAGCTTTAACGAAACTTCCAAATTCACCTGATATTCTGTTCGTTTTGTGACAATACCTTCGGTTCCTGAGGATACCATCGGTTTTGTCTTATCAGAACCAGGTCCGATCGCTTCTTTTTCACTCATCTGTTTCTTTTGGTGTCCAGCATCGATTGCGATCTTTATACGATCTTCCTGTTGTTTTGATTGTTCCTGATCAACCGTTACTTCATTCTTTTTTTGTGTTGTCTTTTGCTTGATGATCTCTGTTCTTTTTTCTGTCGTTGGTTTTGGATGATCTTCACTGATCATTTCATCATCATTGCTGCATCCAGCACAGAAAAAACAAAAGATCATACATAAGATCATGATCTTCCATATCTTTTTCATACCTTTTATCCCTCTCATTTATAATGCTGCAGTTGTTCTATGGCTCTACAACATGAAGCTCTCCTGTCACAGAATCCATCACATATCCAGATATCTTCACATCTTTTGGAATCAATGGATGTTTTCTCAACATTTCCACAGAATCTTTTACAGAACTTTCCACACAGTCAAATCCTTCCAGCCATGTATCAAAATCAATACCACAATGACGGATCAGCTCAATCTTCTCCTCATCGACTCCTCGATCCATCATATGTTTTATCATCATATCACTATTAATATGCTGTACTCCACAGTCAGTGTGTCCAATGACCATGACTTCTTCAATCCCAAGTTCAAAGATTCCGACTAAAACACTTCGTACCACACTTCCGAAGGCATGGCTTACTACCCCACCGGCATTCTTAATGATCTTCACATCTCCATTCCTGATCCCAAGGGCTGCCGGCAAAAGTTCTGTCAGTCTTGTATCCATACAAGTGATGATTGCGATTTTCTTGTCTGGATATTTGCTTGTCTTATATTGTTCATACTTCTTTTCTTCTACAAATTCTTTGTTATATTTTAAGATTTCATCTATCATAACTTCTACTCCCTACCTCAATGTAATATCTGCCGTTTTTCCCTTGCAGGCTTTTAAATAATCTTCGGTCGTAAGTTCAATCTGGATTCCATTTTTACCGCCGCTTACAATGATCTTCTCCTGTGCATTGGCACTTTCATCAAGCACTGTTGGATAGTCTTTCTTCATTCCGATTGCTGTACATCCACCGCGGATATATCCTGTGATCTTGTTGATATCCTTGACATGGATCATCTCCACAGACTTCTCACCTGCTGCCTTCGCTGCTTTCTTAAGATCTAATTCCTGATCGATTGGAATGACAAATACAAAATACCCTCCACCTTTTCCTTCAGTCACGAGGGTTTTAAATACTCTTTCATATGGTTCATTTAACATATCTGCGATGGTAATTCCATCAATAAATTCTTTACATTCATAACGATGTACTTCAAATGGGATCTTTGCTCTCTCAAGCATCCGCATTGCATTTGTTTTTGGTTCTTTCTTTGCCATCTTATAATGTCCTCCTTACTGATCGTTTTATCTGGCAAAATTTACTTTTGACACTCTCATCATATTTCACCTTGCAAATACTCCATAGATCAAAGAAACATAACATGCAAAATCTCCGATTCTTTTTCTTTGATATCCAAGTTCATCTCTCCATTTTGCTTCTTTGCCATGCTCTTTTGTATATGCTGCCAATTCATCTAAAGAATGGATCACACTATCGTGCATCACGGTCCTATCATCATTGCTTCTGTCTGTCTTCGGTGTGATCTTCCAATGTGCGCGGAGGCTTCCATAATCGATCATACAATGAAGTGCATGATCCCATAACTTGTCATAAATCTCATCTTCTTCAAGATTCTCTTCTAACAGTTCTTCATAAACCTTCATTGCCTGCTCAAATTCAAGATCATCTGGCATTTTTAAATAATTCTCATATATAAAATCTTTCTGCATAGTGGTCTCCTTTATCTCTTTGGCATACATTTTTACACTACTTGTGCACATTATATCATATTTTCTCATATAGTGAGAGTAAAAGATCTTCCGAGGATATTTTTATGCCAGAAATACAAACTAACAATCTTGTCGATCATGGACAGTTAAAAATACAGGTAACTTCAAGACAGAGAGCCGTCCCGATCCCTAACGCTACGATCGAGATTTCTTATACTGGTGATCCTGATTCTGTTCTTGAGACTGTATCTACTGATGAAAATGGGCAGACACCTGTCGTTGACCTTCCTGCTCCTCCCGTGGAATACAGCATGTCTCCGAGTGAAAATCAGCCTTATTCTGAATATAATCTAAAAATACATTCTGATGAATATAAACCTGTCACAATCTCAGGTGCACAGATTCTTTCCGGTGTGGAAGGCCTGCAGCCTGTTTCCATGATTCCTGAAGAAACCCACACTCCAACAGAAGAACACCCGATCGTGATCGGTCCGCATACCTTATGGGGTAATTATCCTCCCAAGATTGCGGAATCTGAGATCAAGCCAGTCAACGAAAGTGGTGAGATCGTTTTAAGCAGGGTTGTGATCCCTGAATATATTATTGTTCATGATGGTCCTGTCGGTGATAAAACTGCGCAAAATTATTATGTCCGCTATAAAGATTACATCAAAAATGTTGCCGCCTGTGAGATTTATTCCACTTGGCCAAGGGCAACGCTTGAAGCAAATATTCTTGCGATCATGTCATTTACTTTGAATCGTGTGTATACAGAATGGTATAGAAATAAAGGGCATGATTTTACGATCACATCTTCTACAGCTTATGATCATAAATTCATTCCTGGAAAGACAACTTATAATTCTATTAATACGATCGTTGATGAGATTTTTGCAGATTATCTGTCTCGTCCGAATGTGAGACAGCCGATCCTTACGCAGTATTGTGATGGGAAGAAGGTGTCTTGTCCGGAATGGATGACGCAGTGGGGTTCTAAATACTTAGGCGATCAGGGATATGCTCCGATTGAAATCCTGAGATATTATTATGGAGAGAGTATGTACATCAACACCGCAGAACAGATTTCAGGAATTCCTTCTTCCTGGCCGGGATATGATCTGACGATCGGAAGCAGCGGAGATAAGGTTCGACAAATACAACAACAATTAAATCGTATTGCTAAAGATTATCCTTCTCTGCCTACGATCGCTGTGGATGGTGTTTATGGAGAATCTACTGCGAATGCTGTTCGGAAATTCCAGAATGTTTTTGGACTGCCACAGACTGGGATTGTTGATTACCCTACTTGGTATAAGATCAGTGAGATCTATGTTGGGGTTAGCCGGATTGCGGAGTTGAATTGAAATCTTAGATACAACAAAAGCCCCACAAAGTTCATCCTTGTGGAGCTTTTTTTCATTTCTTATTCTATTTACTCTTCACCAAACACCGCTTTTTATAAAAAGCAATTCCATAACACAATACTTCCTCATAAGCATCTTCAAACTCTTTTGCATACATCTTTGTGTTGATCTGATCTAACGCCTTTTGACAGTCTTTTTCCAAATCTTCTAATTTCCTTGAATACTTTGCTTCAAATACTGCAACTTGTCCTGTTACATCATTGTAGATTACAATATCACTTCGTCCTTCTCCATGCTCTCTATTCGACTCTACACTATAACCTACTCCTGCAAAAATTCCTACAAGAAATGCATGATAGAAATTTTCTCGGTAATCATAATAACTGATCGTCATTCGCAGTAATGTGCTGATTTCTTTTGTTGCCTTATCCGCATCTTTGTTCCACACTGCATCAAATAAATCTTTCCGATTCGTAACTCTTGCACTGTCTTCAAACCATTTCCTTACGGTTGATTCGAAAATTTCTTTTACTTCTTTGTTTGGAATTCTTAATTCTATCTGACCATCCTTATCACGTTCTCCGACTTTTGTAAGATATCCAGTAAGATAGAGAATACTCCATAAATTATCTTCTGATGAATGTAGATAATCATATGTGAGGTCTTCTTCTATTTTCTGGCAGATGCTTCCACCTGCGATCAATACTTCTAGTTTTTTTCGTATAGCAGCTCCTGTATAATCAATAAAGGAGCGAATGATCGCATTATCACTGGTATTCTTCCAGTAGCTGACTGGTCTTGCATTCAGATCATTTTGAAGATCTCTTAGATAATTCATGACATCCCATGGACAATAAACTTCAAACTCTCCAAAATTATACCCATCATACCATTCTTTAATCAGATCCGCTTTCTCTTCAATCTCCGCATCTGCTAAAAGCTTATCTACATCCTGTTGTGTAAATCCATAATATTCATTGTATCTTGTGGATGAAATCGTATCTGATACAAAGTTATTTGTTTCAGTGAAAATACTTTCTTTGGCAATCTTTAGGCATCCTGTGATGACTGCAAACTTTAATGAGGAATTATCTTTTAATGCCGTACTTAACATGCCTTTTATAACTTCTAACATTTCTTTGTAGTACCCATTATTACTTGACTTCTCAATCTTGAAAATATATCTTTTTCATTTTCTCTTATATTTTCTCCTGTTTCTAAATAGGAATTCTGACTGCACAATGACGAAATTACAAATTTCAGCATATTAAATGCATTCTCAAAAGTTGTTCCATCCACATCTTTTAATGACAAAAACAATGTTGGATATTGATTCATTTCTATTTATTCACTTCGAAATGCTGATAATCCTTAGAGCTTCTCCACTCACCACCCCAGCTGAATCCATATTTCTTAAAGATCTTATAAGCTGTGTCATTCTTATGGATCATATATCTCTTATATTTTCCTTTACATTTTGACGTCTTTCTCTGTTTATACACCTTCCCATTTGCCGGTGATACCTTATTTCCTTTGACCCACGGATTGATCCTTGGATTGATATCGATAGCCATTCCATAAGAATGGTTGGAAAGTTTCGTCGTTCCACTGATCACACGATAATTAAACGCAGAGGTATTATTTGCAGCCATAGACTTCTCATCATTCGCACCATAATCATCGATCAATCTCATTCTCTCAATTCTGTATTTCTTCTGATAAAGAGCATAAAAGACCTTGACCGTTTTCTTCGCGATCTTCTTGTTAACGATCAATTCACCCTCTTTTACCTTCCCATCAAAACCATAATGAAGAACCTGTACATATCTTAAATCAGACAACTTAATATTCTTATTCTTTCGATAAGATTTTCCCGTGATTCTCTTTTCAATATTCGGAGAAATCTTCTCATAAGTAAAGCCTTTTTTATAAGTATATTTCGAAGCTGCATTCGCAGATTTTCTCTGTAAACAAACTGGAATCACAGCAACTGTAAATGCTGTCAATGCAAGTATCGTAGTTAATTTCAATTTTGATCGATTCATTTATTCTCATCCTTTCCAAAACTTCAATCATTTATCTTAATCGGTTTCATTATAACATATATTCCAAAGCCCCACACTCCATACCTTGAAGCATTTCAAAACAACAATTCAATATCCTCCTGTATAAAGAATATTTTAAATCATAATTGCCCAGTGACCGTATGAACACGCCTGCACTTAGTGAGTGGCTGGTCGTAAGACCTGTCACGAACTTAGTACAGCTGCGTGAGAATCCGAATGCGAATGGGTCACTGGGCAATTATAATTTAAAATATTCATTGAAAGAGTGAATTATTTTTGATATACAAGAAACTGATACTCAATATCAAAGTAAGTCTCTTCTTCACTCTCTTTCACAAGTTTCCACTCTGGCATCTCATCCAGATCTGGAAAATAAGTATCTGCATCATATGCGAAGTCTGTTCTTGTAACATAAGCTGTATCACAATAAGGAAGCATCATGCGGTAAATGCTTTCTCCACCAATGATAAAAATATCTTCATCCTTATATTCTTCCAGCTCATCTAACAATTCTTCTTTACTTCCAACTACGATCGCTCCTTTTGCATCGTAGTCTTTATCATGTGTTAATACAATATTCGTTCTCTTTGGAAGCGGCATTCCATTTGGAAAGCTTTCTAATGTTTTTCTTCCCATGACAACGACTTTTCCTGTTGTCATCTGACGAAACATCTTCATATCATTTGGAATATGGACTAAAAGTTCATTGTTCTTTCCAATTCCCCAGTTCTTATCTGCATTTACAATAAGATTCATCTTATCTTCTCCTTCTTATATTGCAATTGGAATATCTTTGATCTGTTCTCCTGCCTGATAGTCTTCGATCTTAAAGTCATCTGTTGTGAATTCATAGAAATCTTTGACTTCTGGATTAAGCGTTACTTTCGGTGCAGGATATGTCTCTCGTTTGATCATCTCTTTGATGATTGGAATATGGCGATCATAAATATGTGCATCTGCGATCACATGAACTAACTCTCCTGGTTCCATATCACATACTTGTGCCATCATATAAACTAATGCTGCATACTGTACAACATTCCAGTTATTTGCTGCTAAAATATCCTGAGAACGCTGGTTCAAGATTGCATTCAATGTGAGCTTATCATGTCCTGGTTTCTTTGTTACATTAAATGTCACACTATACGCACATGGATAAAGATTCATCTCATGAAGATCTTGGTGGACATAAATATTTGTCATGATCCTTCTACTGTATGGGTTGTGTTTCAGATCATAGATCACACGATCTACCTGATCCATCATTCCTTCTTTGTATTGGTGCTTTACACCCATCTGATATCCATAAGCCTTTCCAATCGAACCATCTTCATCTGCCCATTCATCCCAGATATGACTCTTCAGATTATTTACATTATTTGATTTCTTCTGCCAGATCCATAATAATTCATCAATAGCTGACTTAATATATGTCTTTCTTAAAGTCAATGCTGGAAATTCTTTGGACAGATCGTAACGATTTACAACACCAAACTGTTTGATCGTATAGGCAGACTCTCCATCTGGCCAGTGCGGACGGACTTTCTCTCCCTCTGTACTAGTTCCATTCTCTAAAATATCTTCGCACATAGATATAAATACCTGATCTGCATAACTCATTCTTTCTTGTTCTCCTTTTCTTCTTCCTCGCTGTTGATCGTAAGCATCTCAAATCTTCGTTTAAAAAATGCGATCTTACGGTCAAACACTCCTAATCGGTATAAATTGATCACAAACATTCCTAGGATCAGGGCTAATAACATTCCTCCTAATCCTCCGAATTTCAGACCAACGTAGATCAAAAAGATCGTTGTCAGTGCTGAGATTCCCATACTGTCTCCCATCATCTTTGGCTGCAAGACCTGTTTCAATACCAGACAGATCGCATAAATGATCAGTAAGATAACTGCTGTTTTGATATCTCCTGTGATCAGCTTAAATATTGCCCATGGAATGATCACAGTCCCTGTTCCAAGGATTGGAAATATATCGACAATTCCTACTAATACCGAATAGATAAAAGAATGTCCAATCCCTGCAATAAAAAATCCGATCCAAAGGATCGCTATGATCACTATCATGATCTTTAACTGCGCAAGGCAGTAACTTACTAAGACTCCAACTGAGTTCTTCATAAATACATTGATCTTATGCTTCACAAATCCTGGAATACATTTTTCATACCATGCTATGAGTTTTTCCCGTTCCAGTGAAAACATATAAGCTGCAAATAACATAACAACAAGCCCTAACAGACCGCTTGTCACACCCTTTGCAACACCACCTGCATGTGCTACCCCATAATCTCCTGCAGAAGATGCCGCTTTCTTGAAAAGCTCTCCGATCGATCCGCTCCACTGATCAAACTGTTTTCCAAAAGATGGTGGAAGAATACTTAAAAATTGCTCTATCTTCTTCTGAAAGATCATTCCTTGTCTCATGATCTCATGACGGATATCTGGTGCATCCTGTATAAATCCGATGACCTGCAGTGCGATACCTCTGACTGCAAAATAAAGAACCACTATAATTCCTGTGATAACTGCCGCGATCAAGATCGCAGAACCGAACTTCTTCGGTAATTTTACCTTCTTCTCCAGATATTCGATCACTGGGTGGGCCATCATTGAAATAATCCATCCTGCTACAAATGGCCATAAAAATACGATTGATTTTGGTAATACAAAGATCAAAAGCAATGCACCTGCTAATATGACCAACAGTTCCATGATAATATCCAGATAAATTTCCCAACGTTTCATAATTTTTTCACTCCCTGATGTAATTAGTATATTCTTGAATTTTCATACCATTTTCCATCTCTTAATGAACTATTATACGTTACAAATTATTACTTGGCAATTCTAATCTCATCTTTCTCTCTGTCGTAATGATATATGTGATCTGATAAAACTTCTTCCTGATCCACAACCATACGGTTTGTCTCTCTAACCATTTCTCGTAGTTCCTCTGAACTTTGCACATATTCATCATCCAGTAAAAGGATCACTTCATGAATACTGCTTGGAAGAATATAAAGATCATGTCCCATATAATTCGCGAAATCTCTCAGTGGATCTTTATAAAGCATGACGGATGCTCCATTCATATAATCTCCATTTGATAATACAAACAATGGAATCTCCATATCCGTGATCTTTACTGGTATCACAGACTGAATCTTGCGCATCACTGGTGGGAAGATCTTCTCCGTGTTCTCCTTTGCATCCTTCATCATCTGTTCCTTTGTCACACCCCATAACAGCAACTCTTTGTTCCTCACTAATGCACTCGCCATCCCGTCATGATTCCGGTATGCTGCCCAACGATATGTAACTGCCAGATCTAAGAACCGCTCGTATGGTGTATACTTTAACATCTCTTTATTCTTCTCATAATTAACCACACGATAAAACAGATTCTTCTTAATATGCTCATAATCTGAAACTTTATCCTCATCCAGATAAAATCCAACCTGATGTCCTCGATAAATTCTGGCGATATCTTTCATCGTATCTGATAATTCCTGTCCCCTTAAATAATTTCGATAAAATATCTCCAAATACAACACTGGTACCAGATAATTCTTGGTCTCTCCGATCGACAACCCCATCATCGATATCTGATTATTCCTCTTAACCCTCTGCACCATAACTTTCTTTCCTTCCATCTCTGGAAGATAGTTTAAAATATTCGCTTCTACATACTGATAAAATTCTTTCTCATTCAACATGGTCTTCTCCTTTTCTGTGGATGAAAACGCATGCCATAACCCCATTTTATTTGTTTCCCTCATTTGTCTTCATATGTAAATAATTTCCATATCATCATACAATATTTTCCAGTTGATTGCAATAAAAAAAGAAATTTATTTTTCAAAATTTCTTTTTTTATTCAATCTCTATTTTGTTGCTGTAAATTCTTTTAAGAAATCAAGTAATGTTTCCATTTCTTCTCTCGTACCGATTGTAATCCTTAAATAATTATTGATTCTTGGCTGATCAAAATAACGGACATAAATCTTTGCTTTCTTCGCTGCTTCAAAAATCTCTTTGGCAGGTACGCTTTCATGTGTCGCAAAGATAAAGTTTGCTTTGGAATCTGCAAAACTAAATCCGATCTTTCTCATCTCAATCTGGAACCATTCTCTTGTATCAATGATCTTATTTCTTGTCTCCTGGAAATATTCTTCATCTTCTAAGACAGCTGTTCCAAGAACAATGGATGGCTCATTCATCGTATAAGAGTTGTAGGAATATTTCACATCATTCATTGCCTTGATCAGTTCATTGTTACCAATCGCATATCCGATACGAAGTCCTGCTAAAGATCTTGATTTGGAATATGTCTGAACGACTAAAACGTTATCATATTTTCTTATCAGTTCTTTCGCTGTGTCGCCGCCAAAATCAATATAGGCTTCATCAACGATCACAACGACATCCTGATTGTGTTGGATGATATCTTCCACAACCTCTAAAGATAAAAATGCGCCTGTTGGTGCATTAGGATTTGGGAATACCACCCCGCCATTTTCTGCGTAATAATCTTCTTTCTGAATCTCAAATGCATCATTGACTGCTTTCTTCTCATATGGTATTCCGAATAATTCTGCCCATACAGGATAGAAGGAATATGTGATATCTGGGAAGAAGATTGGTTTCTTACCGTTAAAAAATGTCATAAATGCAACGGCAAGCACATCATCAGATCCAACTCCGACAAATACTTCTTCTTTATTAAATCCATGATAAGAAGCGATCGCTTCTACCAATTTAGTTGCTGCAGGATCAGGATATTTGCGCAGATTCTTGATCCCACTCATCGCTTCCTTGATCTTATCGGATGGCGGATAAGGGTTTTCATTTGTATTTAACTTGATCACACCTTCTTCTTTTGGCTGTTCACCCGGTGTGTAAGGTTCTACTTTTCGTACATTGTCTCTCCAGCTGTTCATTGAAAGTCTCCTTTATCTATATTGGCTTATTTGCGATAGTCATCGATCAGTTTCTTAAATAATGGAAGGGCTTTTTCGATACGTTCTGTTGGTACACAGTAAGAAATACGCACATATCCTGGGCATCCAAAGCTGTCCCCAGGTACGATCAACAGATCATATTCTTTCGCCTTCTCGCAAAATGCATTGGCATCTTCTTCTAATGCTTTCGGGAATAAATAGAAAGCTCCACCTGGTTCTACACATTCATATCCCATATCCACTAATGCATTATAGAATAAATCTTTGTTCTTCTGATAGATTGAAAGGTCAGAAGTTAAATCTACACATTCTCCAACGACTTTCTGATATAAGGTTGGCACACAGACATAAGAAAGTAAACGTGCAGATGCGATAAACGCTGGCAGTAACTGTTCAAAATCTTCTGCCTCATTTGGTGCTACGATATAACCGATACGTTCTCCCGGCAGTGATAAGGATTTACTAAAAGAATATGCTACTAATGTATTGTTATAAAAATGTGGAACATATGGCACTTCAAATCCATCATACGCGATCTCTCTGTATGGCTCATCGGAAATGATGTAAATGCTGTGTCCATATTCTTTTTGTTTCTTCTCTAATAATGCAGCTAATTTCTCAATTGTCTCTCTGGAATAAACAACTCCGGATGGGTTGTTTGGAGAGTTGATCAAGATTGCTTTGGTATGCTCATTGATCGTTTCTTCTAATTCTTCGAAATTAATCTGGAATGCTCTGGTATCTGCAGAAATGACCTTTAATCTGCATCCTGCTCCCTGTGCATATACTGCATATTCTGGGAAATGTGGTGCGAATGTGATAACTTCATCTTCTGGCCCATCAACTAATGTCTTAAAGCAAATACCAAGGGCTGCTGCCGCTCCGATCGTCATAAAAATATTCGCTGCTGTATAATTTGTATCAAATCTTTTATTTAAAGACTTGGCAATGTTTTCTCTTACTTCCAGTACTCCAGCATTGCTTGTATATCCATGAATATCCACTGGATCTGCTGTTTTTAACAGGCGAAGTGCTGTCTCATCAATTTCTTTTGGTGCTGGAACACTTGGATTCCCGATACTGAAATCAAATACATTTTCTGCTCCGACTTCTTTTGCTCTCTTCATTCCATATTCGAAAATATCACGGATAATAGAATGCTGTTTCGATAATTCTACTACTTCTTTTGATAACATGATCTGTCTCTTCCTTTCTTTGCCATTAGTTTTATTTTACAAAAAAATGCAGAAAATTACAACAATCCTCGCTGATTGCTGTAATTTTCACGTAATATCATTTGACGATCATTTTATTCATCTAATACATCTCTTAAGCTCTTTGTAAACTCATAAACCTTTTCAGGACTTTCTTTACCATATTGACTGATCAATTTGACAATCGCACTTCCGACAATGACACCATCACAGTATGTACTCATTTTCTTTGCCTGTTCTGGTCCTGAAATACCAAATCCCACTGCACAAGGAATTGTTGCATTCTTCTTGATCACACCGAAGAATTCATCAAAATCTGTTGTAAATTCACTTCTTGTTCCTGTAACTCCGATGGAGGATACACAGTATAAGAATCCTTCTGCTTCTTTTGCGATCATTGCGATACGGTCATGAGATGTCGGTGTTACAAGACTGATATTGTCAACCCCGTGAGCTGTTGCCACGCCCTGAATCTCGTCTTTTTCTTCGTATGGCATATCAGGCACGATGACGCCCTGAATCCCACATTTATTACAAAGATCAAAGAATCTTTCGGTTCCAAAACGATAGATCGTATTGAGATACATCATCATGACAAATGGTGTTTCTTTGATCTCTTCTCTTAATTCTTTTACCATCTGAAAGATTCCCTTTAGTGTTGTACCACCTGCAAGTGAATGCTGGCTGGCTTCCTGAATGACAACACCCTCAGCGATCGGATCTGAGAATGGAATACCGATCTCGATCACATCTGCTCCTGCTTTTACCATAGCTCTGATATTTTCTTTTGTTGTTTCGTACCCATAATCTCCAGATACGATGTAAGTTACTAATGCTTTTTGCCCATTCTTTTTTCTATTCTCAAATGTTTCTCTAATTTTCATCTAACTGCACTCCTCTGTATCTTGCTACCTGATAAACGTCTTTGTCTCCACGACCGGACAGACAGATAACGACTGACTGGTCTTTACTCATTGTTGGGACGATTTCCATTGCTGCTGCAACTGCATGAGATGATTCGATCGCAGGGATCACTCCTTCTGTTTTGGATAAATATTCAAAGGCTTTGACTGCCTGTTCATCTGTGATACTCATATATTCTGCTCTTCCGATTTCATGAAGATGTGCATGTTCTGGTCCGATTCCCGGATAATCAAGTCCTGCTGAAATAGAGTATACAGGATCGATCTGGCCTTCTTCGTTCTGTAAGAACAAACTCTTCATTCCATGAAAAATACCTTTACTTCCTTTTGCGATCGTTGCTGCATGATCTAACGTATCAATCCCTCTTCCAGCTGCTTCTGCCCCGATCAGTCTGACACTTTCATCTGGGATAAAGTCATAAAACATTCCCATTGCATTCGATCCGCCTCCTACACAAGCAAATACAGCATCCGGAAGTTTTCCTTCGATTTCTTTCATCTGTTCTTTTGTCTCTTCTCCGATGATCTTCTGGAAATCACGAACCATCGTTGGATATGGATGAGGTCCCATAACAGAACCGATGCAGTAAAATGTTGTCTCAATATTTGTAGCCCAGTCTCTCATTGCCTCGTTAATAGCATCTTTTAAAGTTCTTGTTCCACTCTCTACAGCATGAACTTTCGCTCCAAGAAGTTCCATACGGTATGCATTCAGACTCTGGCGTTCCACGTCTTCTGCTCCCATATATACAACACATTCCATGTCAAATAATGCTGCAACAGTCGCTGTAGCAACTCCGTGCTGTCCTGCACCTGTCTCTGCGATGATTCTTTTTTTCCCCATTCTCTTTGCAAGTAAGATCTGACCTAATACATTGTTGATCTTATGGGCACCTGTATGGTTCAAATCTTCTCGTTTTAAATATACTTTTGCCCCTCCAAGATCTTTTGTCATCTTCTCTGCGTAGTATAAAAGAGATGGACGGTTTGCGTAATCTCTGTATAACTGACGTAATTGGGCTAAGAATTCTGGGTCATTTTTGTATGTTTCATAAGCCTCATTTAACTCGTTTACCGCGTTCATTACAATTTCTGGTACATACTGTCCACCGTACTCTCCAAATCTTCCTATTTTATTCATGTCTTCCTCCTGTTATCTGCATGATTTCTTTCATTTTTTTCAAATCTTTGTATCCATCCGTTTCGATTCCACTGGAAATGTCGATCCCGTATGGATGAACTTTTTTTGTGATTTCTTTTATATTTTTACTGTGAAGCCCGCCTGCAATGAAAAATGGTTTTCTGATTCCTTCTTTTGGAATCAGGTCGTAATTCATTACTTTTCCGGTACCTCCATACATATCTTTTCCTTCTGTAAATGTATCCAGTAACAGTTTATCAACTGGAAGCTGTTGGGCTTCCTTGATGTCTTTTGTATCTTTCACTCTGACCGCTTTCCAGATTTCTTTATCTGTCTGCTGTCTTAACTGTTCAATATAAATAACATCTTCATCGCCATGTAACTGGATCACATCTAATGGAACTTCATTGGCGATTTCTGTAACTTTCTCAATTGTTTCATTGACGAATACTCCGACACTTAAGATCTTTTGATCTAAGTTTTGATCAATTTCTCTTGCCTGCTGGCCTGTGACATAACGCTTGCTTTTTGAAAAAAAAATATATCCAATTGCATCTGGTTTTACTTCATTTGCATATGCGATATCTTCTTTTCTGCGCATGCCGCACATCTTCACTTTCAGACTTCGTTCTTTGATCTGATTTTGTATCATAGGCAGCTCCGTAACTGTTTCATTGTTTCTTTGATGTTATCGGATCTCATAAATGTTTCACCGATCAAAACTGCATCGGCTCCTTGCTCTTTGACATTTTTCATATCATTTTCATCCTTCATTCCACTTTCGGAAACTAATACTGCTTCGTATGGAATAAGTGGAGCAAGTTTACTTGTTGTATTTAGATCAACATCAAATGTTTTTAAATTTCGATTATTGATTCCGATAATATCGCATCCACATGCAACGACTTTCTTTAATTCTTTTTCGTTATGAACTTCTACCAGACAATCAATCTCTAAGCTTTTTGCCAGATCATAAAATTCCTTTATCTTTTCTTCAGAAAGAATTGCTGCGATCAGAAGGATTGCATCGGCTCCTAAGACTTTTGCTTCATAAATCTGATATTCATCGAAAATAAAATCTTTTCTTAACATTGGGATATCTACCTTAGCTCTGATATCCGCAAAATATTTGCTGCCACCTTTAAAATAATGTTCTTCAGTCAAGCAGGAAATGGCTGCTGCCCCTGCATCTTCATAGGCAATGGCTATCTCTACTGGGCGAAAATCTTCTGCGATCACACCTTTGGATGGAGACGCTTTTTTAACTTCTGAGATCACGGATAATCCAGATTTCTTTAAGGCCTCTTTAAATCCATGATTTTTATTCTTAGAATTTAATGCCATCTCTTTCATATCCTGCGGCTCGATATTGTCTTTTTCTCTTTGTAATTGTTCTTTTCTTTTTTCTACGATATCATCTAAGATCATGTTCCACCTCATTTATTTTACATTTGTGTATGCAATAAACTGTTCTAATTTCTCATTTGCCTTTCCAGAATCGATCATCTCGGCTGCCAGTTTCACTCCATCTTTGATCGTCTCTGCTTTTCCGATCGTATAAAGGGCTGCTCCTGCATTTAATAAAACGATGTCTCGTTTTGCTCCCTGTTCTTTTCCAGTTAGGATATCTTTTGTAATGATCGCATTTTCATCTGCTGTTCCACCAACAATATCTTCTTTCTTGGCAAGTGTTAATCCTAATTCTTCTGGATCGATCGTATATTCTTTGATCTCATCTCCATTAATCTCACAGACACTTGTTGTGGATGAGATTGAGATTTCATCTAATCCGTCATCTCCATATACGATCAGGGCTCTTTTAACTCCAAGATTCTTCATAACATCTGCCATCGGACGAACCAGCTCTTTTTCATAAACACCGAGAACGATGTAGTTTGTCATTGCTGGGTTTGCTAAAGGTCCTAAGATATTAAATACAGATCTTACCCCAAGCTGTGCTCTGACTGGTCCGGCATATTTCATAGATCCGTGATGTGTCTGTGCAAATAAGAAGGCTGCTCCAACTTTATCCAAACATTTCTTGCTTTCTTCTGGTGTTAATCCGATTTTTGCTCCTAATGCTTCTAAGACATCGGCTGCACCACTTTTTGAGGATACACTTCTATTTCCATGTTTCGCAACTTTTGCTCCTGCTGCTGCAATGACAAATGCAGATGTTGTGGAAATATTAAAGCTGTTTGCAAGGTCTCCTCCAGTTCCTACGATATCGATCGCTTCTGTTTCTTCTGGCACGATCGCTGCTTTTGCTCTCATCACTTTGGCAAATCCTGTGATCTCTTCTGGTGTTTCATGATTCATACGAAGACCCGTCAGGAAACTTCCCATCTGAGCATCTGTCGCATTTCCAGACATGATGCAGTCCATGGCCTTATAAGCTTCTTCTTCTGTTAAATGATTTCCTTCCACGATCTTTGTTAAAAATGGTTTTAATGTTTCCTGATTGACTGCGCTCATAGTTTCCTCCTTTTTAAAATCTCCAAGTCTGATTCCTGCGATGTTTGTTAAAAAGTTTTCTAAGATCCTCATTCCCATTTCAGTTAAGATCGATTCTGGATGGAACTGAATTCCATAGACTGCATATTCTTTATGACATACTGCCATGATCTGTCCTTTTTCATCTCTTCCAATAACTTTTAAATCTTCTGGAAATGTCTCATCGTCGATGATCAGTGAATGATATCTTGCTGCATATATTTTATCTTCTAATCCTTCAAATAAAGGATTCTTGTTATTGATTGTGATCTCACTCATTTTTCCATGCATCAATTCTTTTGCTGGAACGACTTTTCCTCCATATACTTCTCCGATCGCCTGATGTCCCAGACAGATTCCCAAGACTGGGATTTCTTTTCCGAATGTTTTAATTGCCTCTTTTGAAATCCCTGCACTGTCTGGATATCCAGGTCCTGGTGAGATAACAAGTGCTTCTAGATTTTGTAAGTTTCTGATCTCATCAATCGTTATTTCATCGTTTCTTACAACCTGAATCTGTGGATACAAAGATCCAATGTACTGATATACGTTATAGGTAAATGAATCGTAATTATCTATCATTAAAATCATAACCTTGCTGCCTCCTTCACTGCATTTACAACGGCTAATGCTTTATTCTTTGTCTCCATAAATTCTTTCTCTGGAACAGAGTCATTGACGATTCCTGCTCCTGCCTGCACATATCCTTTTCCATCTTTAAATACGACGGTCCGGATTGCAATACAGGTATCAATATTTCCATCAAATCCAAGATATCCAACGGTTCCACCGTAAACACCTCGTTTTTTATTTTCCAGCTCATCAATGATCTCCATGGCCCTTACTTTTGGTGCTCCGGATAATGTTCCTGCCGGAAGAACACTCATCAATGCGTTGATTGGATTTTCATCATCTCTTAATTCTCCCTGTACATCACTGACTAAATGTGTGACTTTGGAATATTTTTCAACGGTCATAAAGTTTTTCACTTCTACAGTTCCAAACTTACTGACTTTTCCGACATCATTTCTTCCAAGATCAACTAACATCGTATGTTCTGCTCTTTCCTTTGGATCATTGACTAACTGTCTTACCAACATATCATCTTCTTCTTTTGTCTTTCCTCTTGGAACCGTTCCTGCGATCGGTTTGGTTGCTACAATTCCATTTAAGACACTGACTAACTTCTCTGGTGAAGCTCCAACCACCTGATAGTCAATGAAATCAAAGAAGTAAAGGTATGGAGATGGGTTTGATGTTCTTAAGCATCGATAGACATCAAATGGATCAACATCTGTCTCTACCTCAAATCTCTGGGATAAGACCACCTGGAAAATGTCACCGTTTTTGATATATTCTTTGGCTTTCTTTACGTTCGCTTCGTATTGTTCTTTTGTAAGATTCGATGTTACTTCTGTCTTCGCAGGTGTAAATCTATCTTTGGAAAGTGATACCGGACGTTCCATCTTGTGAAGGATCAGTTCTGCTTTATCTTCTAATTCTTCATATTTTTGTTTGATATTATCACCTTTATGGATGTTCTGGATGATCACAGCTTTATTTGCTAAATGATCGAATGCGCTGATCTCATCATACATGCATAAGTGACATTCTGGCATCTCCAGATCATCTTCTGGTACATTTGTTAATTTCTTTTCCACCTGACGGATCATGTCATATCCAAAATATCCGATCAACCCTCCAGTTAATTTTGGATAATCTTCCATCACTGGAGATTTATATTTCTCGATCAGATCACTTAGATAGCTCATCTTGAATTCTTCTTCCTGCTTTACTCCATCGACTTCTAATTCTTTTCCTGAAATCTTGATCTCTGACTTAGGATTGATCCCGATAAAGGAATATCTTCCCCACTGATCTTTATTTTCCACACTCTCAAGCATAAAACATGGCGTTCCTTCTTTTCTCAGTGCCTGGAACATACGGATCGGTGTCATATAATCTGCCAGTACTTCGTAAAATACAGGTACAATCTGATATTCTTTTAATAGTTCTTCAACTTTGTTTAATGTCGGATATAACATATCTGCCTCCTGATCAAAATTTATCGCCGTGGTTTTATTTTTCATAGTTTGTATATCTGTATACTATGATTTATAGATAGGGCCGTTTTGCATAAGCAGTACATTTTCTTTTATTTATGAAATAAAAAAGGCCCATCGTTCCTACTACTAGGGACGATAGACCGTGGTGCCACCCATATTCAAGAAATATCTTCTGATCTTCTCTTCTTGCTAAAATATCTTAGAAAATATCTCTCCTCACTTAAGATACTCCGCTTTGTTCGATAATAAAAAGCTTTTATATCTCGTTCCCGTAACGTGGGATAACGGCGACAGTTACTAAGTTTCATAAACAGTTCTCTGTGCTCCTCACAAATCCATTCGCTTATCACATATCTATGACCTTCCAGCAACCGGTCACTCTCTGTAAGACTGTTTGATGAGCTACTTACTTTTGTTCATCGGATTTATCACTTTAACTTGTTAAATATTTGTTTATATTATATGAGTCGATTTTTTATTTGTCAAGAATTTTCTGATTATAATTTTTGATTTGTTGAAAATTCGCATATTTTATTTTTCTATTTTAACATTTTATAAATCTCTTCTTTATCAGCTTCTGGATGCTCTTTGATTGCTTTTTTAATTCTTCATTCTATGAAAACTTAGCAATTAATCCCTCATATACCATAAACTGTTCCATAGATGAAAATTTCACATGATCTACTATAAATTTAGATTCATACCAATTGCTTAACTGACTTCTCCTCATCTGGATTATGAAAACATATAATCTCCATTATATTTCTCCAACTTTCTGAACCGCTAAATCCAAATCCAGATCATGCCATCCGTAATATGATTTTTTTAGAAAATCTACATTAATTTTCTGATTTACTTCTGCACTTGGTATATTGTAATACCATTGATAATATGCATAGAATTCTCCAATCCAATCTGGCATAAAACCTTCCATTGCTTTTCCTTGTTGTAAAGAATAATGTTCGGTTTCTTTAAAATATTCCCATAATTCTTTTGCATCCATTGTATTTACATAGGCTTTTGCTTGATCTATACTTTGCCTTGTTTTACTTGTCATATATGCGTTGATAAAGTCTTCTGTATCCTTATCTGGATAGGTATTTGCTACATAATCAAATAATTTTCCTTGATTTTCTACTACGTCTCCTAGATAGACATCTGAATATGCTCTCATCATTCTCACCTCTTACAACAGGGTACTAAATACTTTTGTTACTTCGTTTGCATCTGAATTGATCAGATTTCTCATATTCTTTCTGGCTGTTACATCTCAAT
>JAHZAT010000070.1 GCA_019423795.1 Clostridiales bacterium | reverse complement strand
CATCACAGGCACTGATTCAGGGAGTTGCTTCTAAATTAAAAGAAGAAGGATATAATATCGGTGGATTTGAAGCTTATGTGACAAGTGATGTATTAAACGGAGCTGGAATGTCATCTTCTGCAGCATTTGAAGTACTGATCGGAAATATTTTATCTGGATTATATAATGATATGAAGATTGATCCTGTATTTTTAGCACAGGCTGGACAGTATGCAGAAAATGTATATTTTGGAAAACCTTGTGGATTGATGGATCAGATGGCTTCTTCTATTGGAGGCTTGATCAATATTGATTTTGAAGATCCAAAGAAGCCAAAAATTAAAAAAGTAGACGTTGATTTTGAAGCATATGGTCACAGCTTATGCATCGTGGATACAAAAGGATCTCATGCAGATTTAACAGATGATTATGCAGCAATCCCATACGAAATGAAAAAAGTTGCTAATTACTTTAATCAGGAAGCATTAAGAGAAGTTGATAAAGATGATTTTTATTTAAATCTTCCAAAGATCAGAGAAATCTTAGGAGATCGTGCAGTTCTTCGTGCAATGCATTTATTTGAGGAAAATAAACGTGTAGATCAGCAGGTAAAAGCTTTAGAAGAAGGAGATTTTGATACATTTAAGAAATTGATCAAAGAATCTGGGGATTCATCCTTTAAATATTTACAAAATGTATATTCAAGCCACGACCTGACAAATCAGAGTGTATCAATCGGATTGGCGATCAGTGATATTTCTTTAGGAGATAAAGGAGTCAGCCGAGTTCATGGAGGAGGATTTGCAGGAACGATTCAGGCATTTGTACCAAATGATATTGTTAGTATGTACAAAAAGAACATGGAACATGTATTTGGTGAAGGAGCATGTCATGTCTTAAAAGTACGCCCATACGGAGGAATGAAGGTATTATAAGATGATGAAAGTAAGAATGATAGAACAAAGAGATAACGGAGTCTGCTTATTCGAATTAAAAAATGATGAGATCAAGGTGATCACAAGTAATCTTGGATGTCATGTGTTATCTGTATTTACAAAAGACCGAGAAGGAAACTTTGGGGATGTTGTTCTTGGATTTGAGAATGTGGAAGATTGCTGGCATGGAGATGGAAGTTATATGGGAGCGATTGCCGGACGTGTTGCAAATCGTATCGGAGATGCAAAGTTTGAATTAAATGGAAAGACATACGAATTGGCAGCAAACAATGGAAAGAATTCTCTCCATGGAGGAATCAAAGGATTTAATCAAAAGATATTTAAATATGAATTGTTGGAAGATGGAATCCGTTTTATCTATCTCTCACCAGATATGGAAGAAGGATATCCGGGAAGTCTTTATCTGAAAGTTGTGTATCGTTTATGCGATAATACATTAAAAATGGAATATGAAGCAGTATCCGATGAGGATACACTGGTCAATATCACAAATCATTCTTACTTTAATTTATCTGCTGGAAAAGATAAAATTTATCATCATCAGTTAAAGGTAAAAGCGGATGAGATTGCATGTGTTGATGAAAACTGTCTTGCCAATGGAACATTTTTAAAGATAGAAAACACACCATTTGACTTTAAAGAATTTCATGAGATCGGAGAGCGGATCAACGATGATCATGAACAGTTAAAACTTGCCGGAGGTTATGATCATTCTTTCATGGTAAAAGATGAAGATGACCAGTTAGTTCTATATGACAAAGAAACTGGAAGAAAAATGACGATGACAACAACACTTCCATGCATTCAGGTATACACAGGAAACTTCCTGTCTGGCGGATGTAATGGAAAAGGTGGGAAACCATACGAAAACAGAGATGGTGTTGCCTTAGAAGCCCAGTTCTTACCAAACTCCATACATATAGAAAAAGAACCAAAGGTAATTTTAAGAAAAGGCGAAGAATACGAAGCAGTAACAACATATCGATTTGAGGTGGAATAAGATGGATTTACAAAAAGATATCAAAAAACTTGTAACATATGGACTTGATAAAAAACTGATCATGCCAGAAGATGAAATCTATACGATCAATCAATATCTGGAAGTGTTTCGTTTAGATGAGTACAATGATCCAGATATCACAGGTGAAGAAATTATTTTGCCGGAGATTTTAGATCGTCTGACAGATGCAGCATATGATCGTTATATTATTAAGAGTGATGATATTGTCACAAGAGATTTATTTGACACAAAATTAATGGGAATCCTGACACCAAAACCAAGCCAGGTCATCAAAGAATTCCGTACCTATTACGAAGAGAGTCCAAAGAAAGCAACTGAATTTTTCTATGAATTCAGTCAGGATACGAACTATATCCGAAGAGACCGCGTCAAAAAAGATATGAAATGGAAAGTAAACAGTCCATACGGAGATATCGACATCACGATCAACCTGTCCAAACCAGAGAAAGATCCAAAAGCAATTGCAGCAGCAAAAAATGCAAAACAAAGTTCTTATCCAAAGTGCCAGCTTTGCATGGAAAATGAAGGATATGCAGGAAGAATGAATCATCCAGCAAGACAGAACCACAGAATTATGCCGCTTGTGATCAATGACAGCAAATGGGGATTCCAGTACTCTCCATATGTATACTACAATGAACACTGTATCGTATTTAACGGACAGCACGTACCAATGAAGATTGATAAGGCAGCATTTACAAAACTATTTGACTTTGTAAAACAGTTTCCACACTATTTCCTAGGATCCAATGCCGATCTTCCAATCGTTGGAGGTTCTATCTTAACACATGATCATTTCCAAGGTGGACATTATGAATTTGCCATGGAACGTGCAGCGATCGAGAAAGAATTTGTCATTCCAGGATACGAAGATGTGAAAGCAGGAATCGTTCATTGGCCATTATCAGTAATCCGTATTCAGTGCAAAGATGAAAAACGACTCATTGAACTTGCAGACTATATTTTGAAAAAATGGCGTGGATATACCGATGAAGAGGCATATATTTTTGCTGAGACAGATGGAGAACCACACAATACGATCACACCGATCGCACGTAAAAAAGGCGATATGTATGAACTGGATCTGACACTTCGTAACAACATCACAACGAAAGAATGTCCATTAGGACTTTATCATCCACATAATGAGTATCATCATATCAAGAAAGAAAATATCGGACTGATCGAGGTTATGGGACTTGCAGTACTTCCATCCAGATTAAAAGCAGAGATGGAACATTTAAGTGAATGTCTTGTGAAGGGTGAAGATGTCAGCCAGTATGAAGATCTTAAGAAACATGCACCATGGGTTGATGAGATCAAAGAAAAATATGAAGATATCAATGAAGAAAATGTAGAAGATATCTTAAGAGAAGAGATCGGACAAGTATTCGTTAAAGTTTTAGAAGATGCCGGAGTTTATAAATGCACGGAAGAAGGAAGAAAATCATTTGACCGATTTATTGCAACTTTGTAATTGAGTTCAGAAAGGAAATGACAGATGAAAATATTAGTATTAGGTGGAGCTGGTTATATTGGTTCTCATACAGTTTATGAACTGATCGATGCAGGGGAAGAAGTCGTGATCATCGACAATCTGGAAACAGGACATATTGAGGCTGTTCATCCAAAAGCAAAGTTTTACAAAGGAGACTTAAGAGATAAAGCATTTGTAGACAGTGTCCTAGATCAGGAAAAAGATATCGATGCAGTGATCCATTTCGCAGCGAACTCCTTAGTTGGAGAAAGTATGGTAAATCCATTAAAATATTATGATAATAACCTTTGTGGAACAAAGACAATGGTACAGTCCTTAGTAGAACATGGCATCGATAAGATCGTATTCTCCTCAACAGCAGCAACTTATGGAGAACCAGAGAAAGTACCGATCGTAGAGACAGACCGCACAGAGCCAACAAACACTTATGGAGAGACAAAACTTTCCATGGAAAAGATGTTTAAGTGGGTTGGTCGTGCACATGGACTTCGTTATGTATCTTTAAGATACTTTAATGCCTGCGGAGCACATGTAAGTGGACAGATCGGAGAAGATCATAATCCAGAAACACATCTGATTCCACTGATCTTACAGGTGCCAAATGGCAAAAGAGAAGCAATCAGTATCTTTGGAACGGATTATGATACAAAAGATGGAACTTGTGTAAGAGACTATATTCATGTAACAGATCTTGCACAGGCACATATTCTGGCAGTAAAATACTTAATGGAAGGTAATGAAAGCAACATCTTCAATCTTGGAAATGGTGTTGGATTTACTGTAAAAGAAGTTATCGAAACAGCCAGAAAAGTGACAGGAAAGCCGATCAAGGCTGTGGAAGAAGGAAGAAGAGCTGGAGATCCGGCTGTCTTGATCGCTTCCAGTGAAAAAGCGAAGAATATCCTTGGATGGAAGCCAGAACATGCAGATCTTGAAGAAATCATTGCATCCGCATGGAAATGGCACAGCAGCCACCCACAAGGATATTGTTCTGTTCAAAAGGAAGACAAATAACTCTTTTTGAACCATAAATCATCCCCGTACCGTTTAGAGCATGTTACCTGGCTCTAAGCGGTACTTTTTTGTTTTCGTAAAATATCTGGGACTATGTTCAAATAAAAAATAAAATGGTGTATACTAAAGAAAATAGTAAGATAAAAGAAGGAGTACGAATCGATGAAACGGTTACTAGGATATTTAAAGGAGCATCTTTGTGTTACGATCCTTGCACCATTATTTAAGATGCTGGAAGCTAGTTTTGAACTATTTGTACCATTGGTCGTTGCCAGCATGATCGATGTAGGAATCGGACATCACGATATTGGATATTTGTGGAAGATGGGAGGATTATTGATCTTACTTGGAATCATTGGATTTTCATTTTCTATCACAGCACAGTATTTTGCGGCAAGATCGGCTGTGTATACAGGAAAGTCGATGAGAAGTGATTTGTTTGCACATATAAATCAATTTTCTTATCAGGAGATCGATCAGGTTGGGACATCAACGCTGATCAACCGTATGAGTAATGATATCAATCAGGTGCAAAATGGAGTTAACATGTTCCTGCGTTTGTTTTTAAGGTCACCATTTGTTGTATTTGGTGCGATGTTCATGGCATTTACGGTGGATCATAAGGCAGCGGTTTCCTTTGTATTTACGATCACAGCATTGGCAGTGGTTGTTGGACTGATCTTATGGATCACGATGCCAATGTATAAGAAAGTACAAAAACAGGTCG
>JAHZAT010000007.1 GCA_019423795.1 Clostridiales bacterium | reverse complement strand
AAATGCCTGTGACACAGATGTTTGTAAACAAGGCTACTCTTGAAGATATTTTCCTAGAATTAACCGGAGATGAAATTGTTTCTGAAGCTTCTGACAAAGTTTCTGAAACAGCCTCGAAAAGAGGATTCAAAAAGCCATCAATTAAATTATTTAAGAGATGTAATGGAGGTGACAAATAATGCTTGCTATCTATAAAAGGGAAGTCCGTTCCTATTTTAACTCTATGATCGGATGCGTATTTGCAGCATTCTTAACGATCATTGGAGGTGTATATTTTATGGTTTATAACCTTTATAGTGGTTATCCATTTTTTGCCTACTCTCTGGCGGGCGTTATTTTCATGTTATTGATTTCTGTGCCTGTTTTATCTATGAAATCTTTTGCAGAAGACCGAAAAAATAAAACTGACCAGTTATTATTAACTTCTCCTGTTTCACTTGTTGAGATCGTATTAGGAAAATATCTTGCAATGGTGACTGTATTTGCAATTCCATGTGTGATCTACTGTATTTTCCCACTGATCATCAAACTTCAAGGAACTGCCCATTTTCTTGTTGATTATTCATCCATT
Organism: Clostridiales bacterium; assembly: GCA_019423795.1. Lineage (GTDB taxonomy): Bacteria > Bacillota > Clostridia > Lachnospirales > Lachnospiraceae > Anaerostipes. The sequence goes on along the minus strand of JAHZAT010000007.1, from coordinate 23,535 downwards.
CTGGCCTTTTTCCTGCTTGGATGTGTATTTATTGCAATCGGAATGTTTTTATCATCTTTGACAGAAAGTCCTGTGATCGCAGCGATCACTACTTGTGCAGCATTGTTTTTCTTTTATCTGTTGGACAATCTGCTGCAGTATTTTCCTTCCAGTGCGATCAGTAATCTGGTCATCTGGATCATTATATTTGCTCTGATCGGTCTTCTGATCTACCATATCACAAAAAATCAGATGATCGCTGGCATTGTCACTGGCATTGGGTATATCGCTGGTATCGTTGTTTATTTTGTGAAGAAAACATTGCTTGAAAGTCTGTTTTCTACTTTATTAGGACACCTTGTATTAACTGATATTTTTTATAATTTTTCTCAGAATTACATTTTTGATCTCGGAGGACTTCTGACTTATCTGTCATTGATCATTCTTCTGGTGTTCTTAACAGTACAGACATTTGAAAAAAGACGTTGGAGTTAGGAGGAAGTTATCGTGGATAAAATCAAAAAATTATTTCAAAGCAATGATTCGAAACGTGGATCTTATACTCTTGCTATGACATCCATCGTGATCGCGATCGTTATCATTTTTAATATGATCGTCAATCTGATCCCTGAAAATAAGCGACAGTTTGATATCAGTAGTACCAATATTTATGAAATCTCATCAAAAAGTGAAAAGATCATCAAAAAAGTTGATGATGACGTCACTTTTTATGTTCTTGCAGAAAAGGACAGCACTGATAAAAGGATCAAAACTTTCATCAATAAATATGCTTCTTTATCAAGCAAGCTTCATGTCAAATGGATCGATCCTGTGCTTCATCCATCTGCATTGACAAAATACGGAACCGAAGAAAACAATATCGTCATCTCTTGTAAGAAAACCAACCGTACAACAACTGTTTCGTTTGATGATATATTAGTTTCCTCAGATTCTTACTACAGTACTTCCTCTTCCGCTTCATCATTTGATGGTGATGGGCAGCTTACAAGTGCTTTAAATTATGTAACAAGTGACAAAGAATATAAAGCTTATTATACTTCTGGCCATGGAGAATCATCCTTATCTTCCGAGGTCACAAGTCTTCTTACAAAATCAAGAATTTCCACAAGTGATCTGCTTTTAATGACTGCAACATCCATTCCTGATGATTGTGATCTGCTGATCATCGATGGGGCTACAAGCGATTTTACAAAAGATGAAGTAAAACTATTATCTTCTTACCTGAAGAAAGGTGGAAAAGTTGTTACTTTACTTGCCCAGACAAATAAAAGCATGAAAAACTTATATGGTCTGTTAAAAGACTACGGTTTAACTGTTCAAAGCGGATATATTGCAGATACAGAACGTTCATATCAAGGAAATTATTATTACTTGATCCCAAATCTTTCTGTAAGCGGTGATATGGCTTCTGGAATTTCATCAAACTCTGTTATGATGATCAATTCGAAAGGTATGACACAGAGTACTCCAGTTAGAGATTCTATTTCTACCGATGCATTTATGACAACATCCAGCAACGGATATGCTGTCACTGAGAAGAAACAAACACAGGGAACTTATGTCCTTGGTGCAACTTCCACAGAATCTGTCAAAGTCAAAAACAGCAAAGGAAAGAAAGTTGCAAAAGAAAGTCGCCTGACTGTTTACGGAAGTAATATGCTGATCGATGAGCAGATCACAAGTTCTTTCTCATCCTTAGAAAACCTGACATTATTTACAAACTCTGTGACCGCATGTTTAAATAATGCCGATAATGTTTCTATCTCTCCAAAGAGTCTAGAAGTCAGCTATAATACAATTGCTCATCCTGGACCATTCAGTATCCTTGTAGTCTTTGTAATTCCAGTTGGTCTGATCATTGGCGGATTCATTGTATGGTTTAGACGCAGACGCCGTTAGGAGGTTTTCATGAAACAGAAAAAAACATTGCAGATTTTACTTCTCGTATTTGCAGGACTTATTGTCCTGTATACGGGAGTGAATTTATACCAGAAACAGCAATCTTCCAAAGAAGATTCTGATCAGACAATGATCTCTGATTTAAAGAGTTTAACTTCCATCTCTTATAATAACAACGGAACGACTCTTTCTTTCATAAAACAGAGTGGCAAATGGTATTATACAAAAAATAAAAAATATCCAATCACTCAGTCCTCTCTCGAAAGTCTTGCTTCTACATTTCAAAAAGTTGAAGCTGTCAGAGAACTTAAAAATGCAGATGCTCTAAGCGACTATGGTCTTGACAAGCCAACTTATACAGTTAGTGCCAAAGACAAAACTGGAAAATCCATGACTTATTATATTGGAAATGCAACCGGTGAAAATTACTATGTAACTTATGGAGATAAATCAAAGATTTATACCGTATCTTCTGATATCACATCTAGTTTATCTTATTCTTTGGATGACCTGATCGAGACAGATACTTTCCCTACATTAAGTACTGGAAATCTGAAGAAAGTTTTGATCACTCAGACTAGTAAAACAAAGACTTATACAAGCAAGAAGAAAAATCTGGATGGAATCTCTGGCGGTTTGGGTGTATTTACTTTTGGAGACTGCCAGAATTATTATGCAAATCAGACAGATCTTGTAAAATATGGACTGGATAAGGATTCTCGAATCACAGTCGATATCACTTATAAGGATACGGATACGAAGAAAACAAAAAATGTTGTGCTTTATATCGGTAAAAAGGATTCTGATCAAAAGAATTATTATGTACAGCTGAAAGGATCACATATGGTTTACTTGAGCGATAAGGATGTTGTGAAGAATATTTTGAATCCATAACATCTGAGCAAAAATCCAAATAAAATAGAGAGCAGAATACGAAATGATCAAATTCATTTCCGTATCCTGCTCTCTATTTTTATTATTTCTGTTTATACAGTTCTTTTATTCCTGATGCAAGCAATAACATGATTACTGCAAAATAAAAAGAACTTCAATCACTTGAAGTCCTTTTTCATGCCGCAGACCGGAATCGAACCGGTACTCGATTTAACTCGAACAGGATTTTAAGTCCTGCGCGTCTGCCAGTTCCGCCACTGCGGCTCAGTGGTGGGAGAAGGATTCGAACCTTCGAAGGCGGTGCCAACAGATTTACAGTCTGCCCCCTTTGGCCACTCGGGAATCCCACCAAGTGTTTACCTGACAATTAAAGATTATACGGCATTGTCAGGTAAATTGCAAGTGTTTTTTTAACTTTTTTTATATTTTTTTATGCCTGTGTTTCAACTTCTGTTTCAGGCTCAAATAATGCTTCGAATTCTGCGCGGTTAATGCGTTCTTTCTCTAATAATAATGCGGCACATTTGTGAAGGACATCTATGTGTTCTTCAATCATTGCTTTCGCATCTTTGTAGCATTTATTTACAATCTTCTTCACTTCCTGATCGATCACAGTCTGTGTGTTTTCTCCGTATGGACGCTGCTGTCCAATTTCTTTTCCTAAGAAGACTTCGTCTCCTTCACCACTGTCATAATTGATCAGTCCGAGTTCATCTGACATACCAAACTTCGTTACCATAGCTCTTGCATACTGGGTTACCTGTTTGATATCCTGTGATGCACCGGTTGTGATATCATCTAAGATCAATTCTTCGGCAATTCGTCCTCCGAGACTTACCATGATATCCTGAATCATCTTTCCGCGTGTCATAAAGACATTATCGTTCTCAGGAAGCGGCATCGTATATCCAGCTGCTCCTGTTCCTGTTGGAATAATAGATACAGTGTAAACCGGACCTACATCTGGTAACAGATGGAATAAGATTGCATGTCCAGATTCATGATATGCAGTGATCCTTCTTTCACTTTCTGGTACCACACGACTCTTCTTCTCTGTTCCGATTCCTACTTTGATAAATGATTTATCAATATCTTCTTTCATGATATAAGCTCTGTCGTCTCTTGCTGCCTGAATGGCTGCCTCATTCATCAGATTCTCAAGATCTGCTCCCACAAAACCTGCTGTTGTTCTTGCGATCTCATGAAGATCAACATCATCTCCTAATGGTTTCTGACGACAGTGAATCTTTAAGATATCTTCTCGCCCTTTGACATCTGGTCTTCCAACGCCAACCTTGCGGTCAAATCGTCCTGGTCGTAAGATCGCTGGATCTAAGATATCCACACGGTTTGTAGCTGCGATCATGATGATTCCTTCATTCACTCCAAAACCATCCATCTCAACTAACATCTGGTTTAATGTCTGTTCACGTTCATCATGTCCACCACCAAGTCCAGAGCCTCTTCGTCTTGCAACTGCATCGATCTCATCGATAAATACGATACAAGGAGAATGTTTCTTAGCTTCTGCAAATAAGTCACGTACACGAGCTGCACCAACACCGACGAACATTTCCACGAAATCAGATCCTGAAATGCTGAAAAATGGTACATTCGCTTCTCCTGCAACTGCCTTTGCAAGTAATGTCTTACCTGTTCCTGGAGGTCCTACAAGAAGGACTCCCTTTGGAATTCTGGCTCCGATCTTTATAAATCGTCCTGGATTCTTTAAGAATTCCACGACTTCTTCTAATTCTTCTTTCTCTTCTGTCAGTCCTGCAACATCGTTAAATGTTACTTTCTTACCATTCGGATTGGCAAGTTTAGCACGGCTTTTTCCAAAATCCATCATCTTGCCGCCACCGCCACCATTCTGGCGCATCATCATAACCATGAAAAATATGACAACTCCGATTGGTAGTACTACCCCGATCAGATTAGAGATCATATCCCCACTGTGATCGATTCCCTTAATACTGATCTTATTGGCAAGAGAGCTGTCAGCTTTCTTAATATCATTGATCGCCTGATTGACATCTGTAACTTCACAGCTCTTATAATCATCTTTTCCAAACTCTGCTGTGATCGTCCCAGTTGGTACTTCTTTATTCTGTTTAATAGTTACCGCAGTTACTTTGTCAGACTTTACATCCTTCATAAACTGCTGATAGGTGTAATCACCTGAACCTGGCTGGAACACGCTGATAAAATAATATGCTCCGATCACCAAGATCAGCAGGACTACTAAAAATCCACTGTTACTTTTCTTCGGGTTCAACGTTTAGTCTCCTCTCTACTCTTCCTCTGCTACTCCAATGTAAGGAAGGTTACGATATTTCTGTGCATAATCTAGTCCATATCCAACAACAAATTCATCTGGTACTTCAAAACCAATATATCTGACTGGTACTTCAACTTCACGACGATCTGGTTTGCTTAACAATGTACACAGATGAAGTGACGCAGGATTTCTGCTCTCAAGCATTGGTTTTAAATGATTTAAAGTCTTTCCTGAGTCAATGATATCTTCTACAACTAATACTTCTTTATCTAAGATTGGCTCATCTAAGTCTTTTGCGATCTTAACGATTCCTGAGGATTCTCTGGAATTTCCATAACTAGACACTGACATAAAATCAATTGTTACTGGAATCGTGATTCTCTTTGCAAGTTCACACGCAAAAAAAACACTTCCTTTTAAGATGGCGATCAGATGGATTTCTTTTCCTGCATAATCTTCACTGATCTGCGCTCCCATCTCCGCGATTCGTTTGTTTACATCTTCCTCTGAAATCATTACTCTGATATTCTCCATTGGAATCATCTCCTTCTCTTTTGAACTCAAGCTTTAAATAACGCTTGGTTGATCTTGTAATTTTATAATATTCGCTGACTCTTCGTCCAACGATCCATACAATATGGCTGCCATCTGCAACTAAAGGTATCTCATTCCGCAACTGCCTTGGAATCTTCTCATCTATAAAATACCTGCTTAGAGATTTTCGCTTATATTCTGCACCAAATGTAAAAAAATCTCCGGGCTTTCGGCAACGTAGTTGTACATCTGTTTCTATTCTATCATAATCAATGATTTTGATACAATCATTTTCCACGATATTTGTCAAATCTGTAACCTCTTCGCACAAAATTTTTCCTGTCATTTCTTGTTTATCTGATATATTTCCTTTTTGTACCTTAATATACTGATAATTTTTCTCAGCAACCATATTATACGGAAGGGAAATTCGTTTCCCTGTTCCATTTTCTACCAAAGTTAACAGATCTTCAATATGTCTTCTTTCTAAATCTTTCTTCTTACCAGCTGTTTCTTCCAAAACTTTTTTTAGAACCTGTTTCTGGATCCAATGGTTTTCCAATAACAATTGATCACAATTGATCTCAAATCCTTGTCCAATAGGCTTTGTACATCTTAAAAATGACTCTTCTATCTGATCTGTCAGATACGTCGTCACTTCTTTGATATCTTCGCACAGCCATCCTATATGCTCCACCGCCTGCTCATTGATCATCTCAAGTCTTGGAATTACCTGATTTCGGATCTGATTTCTTGCAAATGCATCGTCCTGATTGCTTGCATCTTCTACCCAGGCCTGCCCAGCCTCTTTTAAATATTTTACGATTTCTTCTTTTTTTACACATAAAAGCGGACGGATCAGATTTCCATCTTTTTCTCTCATGGCACCCGCCCCATAAATTCCAGTTCCTCTCACCACTCGATATAAAAATGTTTCTGCCTGATCATTTTGATGATGTGCGATCGCAATCTTATCAGCATTATATTTTTTCATTGTTTTCGCAAATGCATCATATCTCGCTTTTCTTCCTGCTTCTTCTAATGACATCTTTTCACGCTTGGCGATCTGTTTTACATCTATTTCAAATATTTTACACGGAATCGAAAGTTGTCCACAAAGATCCTGCACGAACTTCTGATCATCCACAGCTTCTCTTCGAATCATGTGATTGATGTGGACTGCTGTGATCGTGAGATTCATTGATTCTCTTAATTCATTTAAAATAAGTAACAGATATACAGAATCTGCACCGCCAGAAACACCGATAATGATATGATCTCCATTTTGTATTAAATTTTTTTCTTTGATAAGTTCTTTTACTTTATTCATGTAATTTACTTTATCATTCTTTGCAGATTCCTTCAATACCTGTCCCAGATTCCCAATACCATGATCGTAATATCATCTCTTTTTTCAAATTCTTTGTTTGTTGTAATTTGCTCATATAATCCATCTGCGATCGCCTGTGGACGTACCACATCCATTTCTTTCAAATATCGTGCTGCCATCTCCAAACCATTTTGCGAAAATCCGTCGAAGGCTCCATCGCTTAACATGACTAAAATATCTTCACTTTCCATCTTTTTGCGGTAAATTGGAATTTTCTCGGTATGTAATAAGAGGTTCACTGGTATCGTATCTACTTGAATGATCTCCACGTCGTTTTTTCTCTTTAAAAGACATGGGCAGGCTCCAATTTTAAAGAATGTTCCGATTCCTGCAAATAAATCTAACTGAAAAAAATCTAATGTCGCATATTTTTCTTTTTCTGGTTGTAAGATCATCATGGACCTTAAAAGCTGAATACTTTGACTTTCGTTAATTCCTGCTCCTAGAAGTTCTTCCATCACTTCAATTATTTTCCTACTTTCTTTTTTCGCTTCCTGTCCTGTTCCCATTCCATCCGAGATCATAGACACAAAACTTCCTTCCCTTACTTTTCCCATGGAAAAACTGTCTCCATTCTCATCCCCTGCGATCATTGGCAAAGTGTGGATTCCTGCGATTACATGGAATTTTTCTTCTGGTGTAAATCCATAAATCTCATAATAATTTCCAATCATCTTTTTCTGATCTGGCAATGGCTTCATTTTCTCCATTGTCATGGAACTTAACAACACTGCTGCTTGTCTTGTGCTGATTTCCCTGCCTTTTTTCTTTTTCAGATATAGATAGATCTGTTTTCCTTTCTCTGGATTATCGTAGAAATAAATTTCTTTTAGTCTCAGTTGGCTTTTTGCAAAACCTTTTGTGATCTTCTCATATAATTTCTTATTATCTGCCGTTAATGATACTTTTCCCTGAAAGAAATCACCCAGTGTATTTCCGGCTCTGATATACTGCTCCCCGACAATTTTTCTCAGTTGTTTCATCTGATTTCTCATTGCACGCAGAAATAATTCCCGTTCATAAATCTGATTTGCTTCCTCGATAAAATCCTGTCCATTCTTGCATGGATGACATCTTTTTAAATCTGCATAGCTTAATCCACCTTGCTTTTCGATGATCTGCCCAAGCCTGTCCTTATCTGCTAATGTAAACTGACATTTTTGATTTTCACAGCATCCGACACATTCTTTTAAGATCACACTTTCAACTACATCTCTTCCCCGTTTTTCACACGTTTCTTCCTCATCGTTATGATCACAGAACATCTTTCCCGCTGTCGTGAGACATTGCTGCATCTGGCGCATATGATAAAGGATCATTTCATGAAAATTTTGAAATAACCGGTCTTCTTCGAATTCTTTTTTTCTTAAGATTTCCATAGTTTTCCCTCCTGCAAGATTATTATAGAGGATTTTGTATGCAATTTCTGTCGAAATAAAAAATGTTATTTTCTGGAAATTATTATCAAAAAAATCCGATGTTTTTATAAGAACAATCCTATGACTATTCTTATAAAAACATCGGATTTTATATCTTTATTCTTTACTCTACCGGATGTAAATTCTTCAAAGAAATGTCCATAATAGGAGCTGAATGTGTTAAAGCTCCACAGGATACATAATCCACTCCGATCTCACGGATCGTCTTTAGGCGTTCTTTTGTAACATTTCCTGAACACTCTGTTTCAGCTCTTCCGTCGATCAGTTTGACAGCTTCTTTCATTGTCTCATCATCCATGTTATCTAACATGATGATGTCTGCTCCTGCTTCTACGGCTTCTTTTACCATGTCAAGATTCTCTGTCTCTACTTCAATCTTTCTGACAAATGGTGCATAGTCTTTTGCCATAGCTACCGCTTCTTTGATTCCACCTGCAGCACCGATATGGTTATCTTTTAACATGACTCCATCGGATAAGTTGTAGCGGTGATTATGTCCACCACCAACCGTCACTGCGTATTTTTCAAATGGGCGCATGTTTGGTGTTGTTTTTCTTGTATCTAATAACTTTGTTTTATATCCTTCAAGCTCTTTGGATAACTCGCTTGTCATTGTCGCGATTCCACTCATTCTCTGCAAGTAGTTTAATGCAACTCTCTCTCCAGATAAAAGGGCACGGATATCTCCTTTGACAACTCCCATTAACTGTCCTTTGGTTACTTTATCTCCGTCTTTTAATTCTGTCTCAAAAACAACAGTTTCATCTAAAAGTTTGAAAACTCTTTCAAATACTTCTAATCCACAGATGATCCCATCCTGTTTACAGATTAAATTTACTTCTCCCTGTTTTGGTTCTGGCATCACTGCGTTTGTGCTGACATCTTCCTGAGTGATATCTTCTTTTAATGCATTCATCAAATATTCATCGATGTTAATTCTCATCGTTACACCACTGATCATAAAAACTTCTGTCCTTTCGTTTAATTTCGTCAAGAACAAGCTGTTCATTCTCTTTCTCACGCTGTTCTTCGTTCTGATACTTACTTAAATCTACTTCGACTGTCTCGGCTTTTGATGGATGTTCTGTGATGTCTTTCGCTGCTGCCTTGGCAAATACAAGTGCTTCCAGTAGTGAATTACTTGCCAGACGGTTCTTTCCATGAACCCCATTACAGCTTGTCTCACCGACTGCATATAAATGTTCCATAGATGTCTTGCTGTCTAAGTTTACTTTAATTCCACCCATGAAATAGTGCTGTGCCGGTGTTACTGGAATCGGTTCTTTTGTCATGTCATATCCTTCATCCAAGCACTGTTTGTAGATGTTTGGGAATCTATGTTTGATTCTTTCTCCATCTAAATGTGTAACAGATAAATAAACATGATCACTTCCGTCTTTCTTCATCTGTTTGCAGATTTCTCCAGTTACAACGTCTCTTGGTTTTAACTCATCTGTAAAACGTTCTCCATCTTTATTCAGCAGGTAAGCTCCCTCTCCTCTGACTGATTCAGAGATTAAGAATCTTCTTCCTGGTTTCTTTGAATAAAATGTTGTTGGATGGATCTGGATATAGTTAATATTCTCTAATTCAACATTATGGCGCAGGCAGACAGCCAGACTGTCTGCTGTCAGATGTCTGAAGTTTGTAGAATGTTTAAATAACCCTCCAAGTCCTCCTGTTGCAAGAACAGTATCCGGAGCTTCGATCGTATCTAAATTACCATCTGCATCTTTATATACAATTCCTTTACATTCTCCGTCTTTCTCAATGATATCGATCATCGTACAATTTTCCATGATCGTAATATTATCACGTTTCTTCGCCTCTTCGTATAAATGGCTTGTGATCTCTTTTCCTGTCAGATCTTCATGATGAAGAATACGGAATGTGGAATGTCCACCTTCTCTTGTAAACTCAATCTCTCCATCCTTCAAGTCAAATCTTACACCAAAATCTTTCAGATCCTGAATAATCTGTGGTGATTCTTTGATCATCTTCTCGACGGCACCTTTATCATTCTCGTAATGTCCGGCTTTCATAGTGTCCTCGAAATATGAATCATAATCTTCCGGATTCTTCAGCGCTGAGATTCCTCCCTGCGCCAAAAATGAATCACTTTCTTCAACTTCCTTCTTTGTAATAACGATTACTTTGTAATCCTGCGGAAGAAATAATGCATTAAATAATCCTGAAGCACCACTTCCTACAATGATCACATCTGCTGTTTTCATAATTCTCTTTGCCCTTCCTTGGAACTTTCCTGTCTTACTGCGCGATTCTTAACATCTCATCTAATGCTTTCTTAGCATTTAATCGCAGTTCTTCTGGTAATTCTACCTGATTCTTCATGTCTCTTAATGTGTCTCTTACATTCTCTAAACTGATACGCTTCATATTTGGGCAGAACTGACGATGTCCTACAGAGTAAAATGTCTTTCCTGGATTCTTCTGTTTTAATTCATATAAAACACCCATCTCTGTACAAATGATAAATACGTCCTTATCAGATGCTGTTGCGTAATCAATGATTCCTGATGTACTTCCTACATAATCTCCTAAAGCAACAACGTCTGGTGTACATTCTGGATGTACTAAAACTTCTGCTTCTGGATGTACTTCTTTGGCTTTCTTGACATTCTCAGCTGTGATACTTCTATGTACATGGCAGAATCCATCATTGTAAATGAAGTTCTTCTCTGGAAGTTTGCTTCCGATATAACGTCCAAGATTCTCATCTGGTACGAAGAAAATATTCTTCTGTGGAAGTGCTGTTACAACTTTCAGAGCATTGGATGAAGTTACACAGACATCAGAATGTGCTTTGATCTCTGCTGTAGAATTAATGTAACAGACAACAGCAAGATCATCATATTTCTTACGCATCTCTTCAATCTTCTCTACATCGACCATATGAGCCATTGGGCAGTCTGCCTTCTGATCTGGCATGATCACTGTACGGTCTGGGTTTAAGATCTTGGCACTCTCACCCATAAAGTTTACGCCTGCAAAACAGATCACATCTTTGGATTCTTTTAATGCAACTTTGGCAAGATAATAAGAATCCCCAACATAATCAGCAATTTCCTGAACGGCATCGTCTACATAATAATGTGCTAGTAAAACAGCATTTTTTTCTTGTTTTAATTGTTCGATCTCTTTTTTTAAATTTTCCATCTTTCTCTCCTTGTTATTAAATTTTAATATACCACGACCAACCCTTCTGTTCAAGTATTTGTGATGTTTTTATATGATAAATACCAGTGATTTTACCTCTTTTTCAGATGCTTCAATCACTGGTATTATTATAAATTCTATTTATTTTATATGGTCACTATATATTTTCATATGCATTTGCTGTTTTCGTCCAATCATATCTTGTACATTGTCTCGTAATTATTTTTTCACATAGCATGTGTTCTTTCCTCTGCCTCTCTGCATGATCAATCCTTTTTTAACCATCTGCTTTAAAATCCTTCCACTCGTTGTCTGACTGATTCCTAATCTTTCCTGAACTTGTTTTCTTTGAATTCTTTTTTCTTGATCGATCATTTGCATGATCTGTGTTTCTTCGTCTTCTGGTTGTATATGTGTATGGTATTGCAGTTCTTCTCTTAATTCTGCCTGTGCATTTGTGTTTGGTAATATGATCTTAAATACATTATTACTGACTTTGATCTCTGGTTTTATAAACTGATCTTGATAAGCATTCATGATCTTTTGTATTCCTGTTCCATAAGCTTCGATCAGTTCTAAACGGTAAAAAACATTCGCTAATTTTTTATTCCTGCATACAGAAATCCCCATCATCACATCTTCTAATGTAACTCCTGTTACCAATCCCCCAATGGATGTGAATTCTAACCGATCTTCGTACATACTGATCAGAATACTAGAACTATATCCGTAATCTCTGTGTACAAGACAGTTTAGCAATGCTTCTCTTACTGCTACTTCTGGATAATCTCTATTATCAATTCGATAAAGTTTTTCAAAAGTTGAATGTGTTTGATTTCTGAAGTCAATGTAATCATATACTGCTTCCATTTGTGCAAATAGTGATCCTGTAAATTCTTTTCTATCTTTAAATATATTTTGATTCTTTCCTTCAAAAACTGCTGTTTTAATCGTATGCACGCATTGGTCTGAAAGTAATAAAGCAAGATTCGTATAAATTCCATCTTGGTTTATAATTCCTAAAGTTTTCATCTGTGGCTGTTCTAATGTGATGTTTCTCTTTTGGAATTCTTTTTTTGTTTCGCAAAAAGTCAATTCTTGATCTAATGATCTCATATCTTCAAAATGATCACCATCTGTTTCTTTAATCATCTTTCTAATAGCTGTATCCGTTGCTGGGACAGAAGAATATCCTTGTCTTACATATACGCCTTCTGGTCTTAACCCTTTCTTCGCTATATAGTATGGGCGTTCTGTTCCTCTTTGAATATCTATGATCACAACTTGTTTTTGTTCTATCTCTTTTGTCTCATAATGCAAGAACATGGTTAAATCTGGTTTAATCGCATCTCTAACCATATTGCTTACTTGCAATGCTACACTGTCTGAATCTTCTACCCCGATAACTGTCCCATCATCTTCAATTCCAATATAGATTTTTCCTCCATCACAATTGGCAAATGCTATGATTTCTTTCTTGATGTCTGTGACTACAATGGATTTGAATTCCGTTCTCTCAGATTCTTGTAACTTCATGAAAAACCCTCCTTGAAATTATTCTGTCTGTTCTTTCTAACTTTATTCTAACCATTCTAACCATTCTTGTCAATTATAAATCACAGTGTTTGTATGCTGTATAGTGGTTTGAATCACGTAAATTATTTGAATATTATAAAAAGAGATTATGTGTCGGCAACCGTACGGACACGTCTGCACTTAGCGAGTGGATGGTCGTTAGACCATTCAGGAGCTTAGTACAGCTACGTGAGAGTCCGAACGCGAGTGGATTGCAGACACATAATCTCTTTTTATAATATTCCACCAATAATTTCCGTCTTCAAACTACAAATTTAATAGTTTTCTTCATGCACTTCAAAATAGCTCTGTGGATGTGCACACACAGGACATACTTCCGGTGCTTTTGTTCCAACTACGATATGTCCACAATTACGACATTCCCATACTTTCACTTCACTTTTTTCAAATACCTGTGAAGTTTCGATATTCTTAAGAAGTGCACGGTATCTTTCTTCATGATGCTTCTCAATCTCTCCGACTGCTCTGAATTTGGCAGCAAGTTCTGGAAAACCTTCTTCTTCTGCAGTCTTTGCAAATCCTTCATACATATCTGTCCATTCGTAATTTTCACCTTCAGCTGCTGCAGCAAGATTTTCCTTTGTATCTCCAATTCCTGCTAATTCTTTAAACCACATTTTGGCATGTTCTTTCTCATTATTTGCCGTCTTAAGGAACAATGCAGACATCTGCTCATATCCTTCTTTCTTTGCAACAGATGCGAAATAAGTGTACTTATTTCTTGCCTGTGATTCTCCTGAAAATGCTTCTAATAAATTCTTCTCTGTCTGTGTTCCTACATATCTATTACTTCCCATGATTCTTCTCCTTACTGATTCCTTTACAATCACTTTATATATTTCCCTAGAAATTGATAATTTCTATACTTCAGATTTCCATAATCCATGCAGATTACAATACTCATATGCTGCTATGAATTCATCTCCATCGGCTAACATAAATACCGCCTCTGGTTTATCCCCTGGTGCAAATTTATGCAGCTGCCCACCATTCTTTGTTTCAATATATACTCCCATAATATAATGTTCTGGAAGCATTGGATGCTCTACGGAAGATACAGCTACTGTGATCTTATTTCCTTTCTGTGTCACAACTGGTAAATGTTTTTCTACTGCAGCATCTGTTGTGTTTGCTTTTAAACTTTTCAAATTCTCTATGGAACTTCCTGCTCCAAATACTTCTAATAATACTGTTTTGTCTTCTGAACGATAAAATTTAGCCATAACTTCTTCTCCCTTCTACTACAATATATCTATAAAAATTATTCTTTTGAGAATTGATCTTTCCCTACAAAACATAATGGACATTCAAAATCTTCTGGAACATCTTCCCATTTTGTTCCTGGAGCGATTCCTCCTTCTGGATATCCTTTTTCTTCATCATATTCCCATCCACATACATCACATACGTATTTCATTGTTTCATCCTCCTTATACATAAATTGATAATGATTACTGTTATTATATTTATATAGTAATACATGTGAGAAAAAATGTCAATAATATTTTTTAGAATTTGAATAGTGATGTTTCTTTCTATGAATTATGTCCAATTTTTGTTATAATTAATTCATACTTATTGACACGCTGGGTACATCAGAGCGTGACAAAATTTACTTTTGATACTCTCATCATTAATATACAAAGTTACTGTACATTTACTCAATAAGGGAGGTGGCAATTATGGATGGTAAGATTACAAAAATATTTAACGCAGCTGACCAGATTCAGGCTGAGATGATTCATGATCATTTAAAACAAAACGGAATTGAAACCATGTCCAAACAACCTGGAACAGGAGAATATATGAGTATTGCAATGGGGTATTCTGTTTATGGAACGGATATTTATGTTAGAGAAGATCAGAAAGCTAAGGCAGAAGCTTTGATCAATGAACTGTTATACGATAATGACTACGATACATCCGAAGATGAAGTGATCAAATTGCCTTGGTGGCAAAATAAAGTGATTGTTGCAAAATGCATTTTAGGATTTTTTATTCTTGTGATCATTATCATGATAGCAAGTCAAATCTTCCAATAAAACAATAAATTTAAGAAAGAACAGGTATACATAAGGAATTCATTAAATTCCTTATGCATACCTGTTCTTTGTTGTTGTTCATTATTTATATTTAGTTTATAGTTACCTTATAGTTAATCAAATTTCTGAAATACACCCTTAAGTGCTGGATAAATTTCTCTAAACTGCTGGTACTTCGCCTCATACTTCGCAACAAGCTTGTCATCAGGTTCCACCGTATCCACAACTTTCACAAGCTGATCTGCTGCTTCCTGTACGCTGTCGTATTCTCCACATCCAACGGCTGCAAGCATCGCTCCTCCATATCCTGGACCTTCTTCACTTTCGATCACGTCGACTTTCAGATTCATCACATTTGCAATGATCTTCTTCCATAATGGGCTCTTAGCTCCACCGCCGCAGATCTTTGTGCGTTCAATCTTGATTCCAAGACTTCTTGCAACTTCCAGAGAATCACGAAGTCCAAATGCAACTCCTTCTAACACGGCCTGTGTCATTTCTTCTCTCGTTGTATCCATGGACATTCCGATAAATGTTGCTCTGGCTTTTGGATCATTGTGTGGAGATCTCTCTCCCATTAGGTATGGAAGATAGAATACATGGTTTTCTCCAAGTTTGGTGATTCCTTCTTGTTCTTTGCTGTATTCTTTTGTCTTTAAGATCTCGTCCATCCACCATTTATTGCAGGATGCTGCACTTAACATGCATCCCATGAGGTGATAGTATCCATCTGCGTGGTCAAAAGAATGTAAGGCATTGTTGGAATCTACACCAAATGTCTTACTGGAAATGAAGATCGTTCCAGATGTTCCAAGGGAAATGTTACACATTCCATCTCCAACAGTTCCAGTTCCTACCGCTGCTGCCGCATTGTCTCCAGCTCCCGCGATGATCTTGACTTCTTTGGATAAACCAAGTTCTTCTGCAATATCTTCTTTTAATGTTCCGACAACTTCATAACTTTCAAACAGTTTCGGAAGCTGTTCTTCACTCACTCCACAGATTTCCATCATCTGTTTTGACCAGCATTTATTCTTTACATCTAATAATAACATTCCGGATGCATCGGAATAGTCCGTGCAAAATGTTCCAGATAGTTTATATGCCAGATAATCTTTTGGCAGCATGATCTTTTTGATCTTGTTGAAATTGTCTGGTTCATTTTCACGCATCCACAGGATCTTTGGTGCTGTAAATCCTGCGAAAGCGATGTTGGCTGTGTACTCGGATAATTTATCTTTTCCAATCTCATTATTTAAATAATCTGTTTCTTTCTGTGTACGTCCATCATTCCATAGGATTGCAGGGCGAATCACATCATCATCTTCATCTAAAACGACAAGTCCATGCATCTGCCCTCCGAAGCTGATCCCGGCAACCTGTGATTTATCACATTCGCTGATCAATTCTTTGATTCCTTCCATAGACTGACTGTACCAGTCTTCTGGTTTCTGCTCAGACCATCCTGGATGCGGAAAATGCAACTCATATTCTTTGGAAACGATTTTTTTGATTCCGCCTTTTTCATCCATTAACAGTAATTTCACTGCGGATGTTCCAAGGTCTACACCAATGTATAACATACAAACCTCCGATCTTATCCCCAAGGATTTTCTGTTGGATATCTGACTCCAGCTGGCTGATTGTATCCAATCTCTTCTACTGGAACTCCAACATATTTAAATACTTCATATAATGTTTTTCCGAAATTACCAAATGCTACAGCTCCATGATGAGGGAAGTTTTTCTCGATCTCAACTCCTAAGTTGTATAACTGCTGGATTGGTGCATTGTATGCTAAGAAGTTTAATGGACGAGGCCCAAAACTGATGATCTTTAAGCTGCTTAATCCAACGACAGCTCTTGCGATTGGTACAATTTCAGATTATAACTTGCGTTCAGCATACCACAATATGCATCTCCACGTCCATCTAACAGATTATCTCCTCTTTCCTCTGCTGCTGCAAAGAACATTTTTGGTCCTTCAAAATGTTTGGCAAGTAATATTTCTGCGATTCACTGATAAACTTTCTGGGAAACAATCTCTGCTGACTGCTACGATTTCGATCTTTACTTTTGGCATATTACTCATTTGATTCTCCATCCTTTCCTTTTTTGATCATTTTAATGTGATATTTTCTCCAACTAATCCACAAAACGCTCCAGGTATTTGAGTTTCTTCATGTGCGATCAGCCATTTATTCTGTGCAGTTAAAAGTTTGTCTTCTCCATTTATCACTTATAAGATTATAACAATATGCTTTTGTTTTCTCGACTAATTACTTATCTTGTTTATGGCACTTTTTTGTCTTTTTCGAAATTCAGCAGGCATGATCCCATACTTTTTATAAAAAGCTTTAGAAAATGCTTTGTTATTTGGAAATCCATTTTCCATGGAAATATCACTGATCGTCATCTTTGTCTCTATCAGCTGTCTGTACCCATGTTCAGTGCGGATTGCCTGCAAATAGTCTTTATAATTGATTCCTGCATATTTTTGAAACATTCGGGATAAATAGGATGGAGAATACCCGAAAATCTCTGCAAGTCTTGCCAAAGATAATTCGTCTTTGTAATGTTCTTTCATGTAATCTGTAATCACAGATAACTTGGTTAACTGCTTGTGTTGATGTAAAATATCTGGGTGTACATTAATCTCACGGTATCTTGTAACCATCAGATATAACATATCATAAAACAGGCTTTGAATCTTCAGATCATAGCCACAATGCTTATCAGAATATGCCATATACATCTCACAGATCATTTCCATGAGCTGTTCATCCTGTGCCTGCGGGGCATGGGCGAAGCAAATGAACTGATCCCCAGTGTAGTATTTTTCAAACATATTAAGCGGCATCTGGAGCACAACAGTCATATTTTCTTTTGGTGCATGAATGGAATGCACTTCGTTGGAATTGACAATAATAAAATCTCCACATTCCAGTAAATACTCCTGATCGTTTAAATAAAACTCCAGCGTTCCCTGAAAGACCGCAAAGATCTCGATCGATCTGTGCCAATGTTTTTCTCTGATATAATTACCATCTCTGCCTTCAAAAAGGAACATCTTAAATGGAAGATCCTTATTCGGCATGATCAGTTCATGTTGAATCTCTGTCATCGCTTTATCCTTTTCTTATCCTCATGGATATCCTTTTATTTTGTCACAACCATCGATAATAAAACTGATAATATTCGTTTTTCATACTCTTCCTCCTCGAATATTTGTAAATCTTTCTCTTTTTTTGCAACGATTCAATACTCAAATTATACAATAAATTCTAGCTGACCGAAATAGATCTTTATCAATTCCAATTCTTTATTTTTTCTTTCTCTTTCCATCTGTTCCATCTTGCGTTATACTTATTTTAGTTTAAAAATCAGAAGGGAGTTTTTTCATGAAAAAACCAGCATTAGTAATTCTGGCTGCCGGTATGGGAAGCCGTTATGGAGGATTAAAACAGATGGACCCTATGGATTCGATGGGACATGCGATCATTGATTATTCCATCTATGATGCAAAACGTGCCGGATTCGGTAAGGTAGTCTTTGTGATAAAGAAAGCAATTGAGAAAGATTTTAAAGAAACTGTTGGAGCAAGGGTTCCTGAGGGAATGGAAGTATGTTATGCATATCAGGAAGTAGATGCATTACCAGAAGGTTATAATGTCCCAGAAGGACGTGTGAAACCTTGGGGAACTGCACATGCTGTTTTATGTGCAAAACCATTTATCAATGAACCATTTGCCGTGATCAACGCAGATGACTATTATGGTGTGGATGGATATAAAGTCATGGCTGATTTCCTTACAAGCCATGAAGAGAAAGACGGAAAGGCACCATTTGCAATGGTGGGATATCATCTTGGAAATACAGTTACAGAGAATGGATACGTATCCAGAGGTATCTGTGAAGTTGATGACAACCACCAGTTACTTTCTATCACAGAAAGAACTCATATCGAAAAACGTGAAGATCATGCAGAATTCACAGAAGATGACGGTGCAACTTGGGCATCGCTTCCATTTGATACTTTAGTGTCCATGAACTTCTTTGGATTCCAGCCTATGATCATGGACGAGTTAGAAAAAGGATTCCCTGCTTTCCTTGATCAAGCGATCAAAGAGAATCCATTAAAAGGTGAATACTTTATTCCTAGTGTCGCAAGTGACCTGTTACATGATGGAAAAGCCTCTCTTGAAGTGCTTGTATCTAAAGATCAGTGGTATGGTGTTACATATCCAGAAGATAAACAGAGCGTTATTGATGCTTTAGCTGCTTTAAGAGAAAATGGTACTTATAAATTTTAATACCGTTAAATATTCATTTGTAAAAGCAAAAAAATATCAGCCAGTTTGAATTCATCTTTTCTTCCAAACTGGCTGATATTTTTACGCTATATTTTATGATCATCATTCGTATCTTAATTTACCTTATAAACTTTAACACCTGTTTTCTTACCAAATCTCTTTGTCTGTTTATGAGATTTAAAGAATACATCGATATGTTTTCCTTTGACACCGCCTCCGACATCTTCGGCTACGTATGTTTTTCCATTGATCTGTACTTTTGATCCTAATTTGATCTTTCTTTTATCTACAGCAATAGTTCTTCCCTGTTTTGCTTTCTTTCCAGAAGCTGTTCTTGCTCCCCATTTTCCACTGCACTTTCTGCATCCGCAGTAAGCTGTTAATTTATATTTTCCTAAGTACTTTACGTCGTTATCTTTTGCTTTGGTTGAAGTTGATCCTGTAAAAATGAATCCTGATGCTACTACTAGCATTGTGATCACTACTAACAATTTCTTCTTCATAACTTTCAGCATATAAACCTCTTTCTGTGCTCAATAGTTTCTTAAACTTCGAAACAATTTTGTAACAATTTCGAAATCTATGTTTCATACTTTACCCGATATCCATCGATATGTCAACCTTTGTACTCGATAAAATACAATTTATTTCCAATATATGTAAGTTTGTTGTTACAAATTTATTAACTTATACGATTTGTTTTTTATATATTTGTATAAAATATTTCTATTTTTTATTGCGTTTTTTCCATCAAAAAAAGAAGCGGAAAACCGCTTCTTTACGTTGTTTCTTCTTATAAAATGATATCCATTACACCATCTAAGTAAATATTTTCCACATCCTCGATCAGCCCTGCGTCACATGCCTGTGTTAATTTTGGATCAATTGGAAGTTTTCCGAGTACTGGAATGTTAAACTTCTCAGAAATTTCTTCAATATGACTGTCTCCAAATACCTTGATCTCTTTGCCGCAATCTGGACATTTGATGTAGCTCATGTTCTCGATCAGACCCAGAACTGGTACATTCATCATGTTCGCCATATTCACAGCTTTCTCCACGATCATTCCTACTAATTCCTGTGGAGTTGCAACGACAACGATTCCATCTAATGGAATAGACTGGAAAACTGTTAATGGAACTTCTCCGGTTCCTGGTGGCATGTCCACAAACATCACATCAATGTCTTTCCATAATGTCTTACCCCAGAACTGTTTTACAACATCTGCTACAACTGGACCTCTCCAGATCACTGGCTGTGTTTCTTCTTCTAACATTAAGTTTAAAGATACAACTTCGATTCCAAAATTTGTCATTGCTGGAAGAATGATTCCTTCTGCATTTCCTAATAATCTCTCATGAAGTCCAAATGCCTGCGGGATGGATGGTCCTGTGACATCCGCATCAAGAATTGCTGTATGCAACCCTTTTCTCATTGCTGCGACTCCTAATAAAGAAGTTGTCATGGATTTACCTACGCCACCTTTTCCACTGACGATACCGATAACCTTCTTTACTTTACTTTCTCTATATAATGGTTCAAGAAAATCTGTTTTCTCCTGTGTTCTGCTTCCGCAGTTTGCACTACAACTGCTGCAGTCATGACTACATTCACTCATTTTTACGCCTCCATAGCTTCTAAAATATCTTTTGCACTAGATGCAATATCACCGTTAAATACAGCGGATCCTGCTACAAATACGTTTGCTCCACATTCTTTGACATGTGCTACGTTCTTTGCTGAGATTCCTCCATCTACTTCAATATCGATATCCAGTCCTTTTTCATTGATGATCGCTCTTAATTCTTTGATCTTGTCATCCATCTTCGCAATATAAGATTGTCCGCCATAACCTGGGTTTACAGTCATGATCAGTACCATATCTAATTCTTCTAATACATAATCTAATGCAGATAATGGCGTTGCTGGATTCAAGGCTACTCCAACTTTTAATCCTTTCGCTTTTACCTGCTGGATTGCTCTATGAAGATGTTTTGTTGCTTCTGCGTGAAGAGTGATCAGATCAGCTCCTGCTTCTGCAAAATCATCAATATATCTTCCTGGTTCTTCAATCATTAAATGTACATCAAATAAAGCTTCTGTTTCTTTACGAAGTGATTTAATCACTGGAAGTCCCAAGGAAATATTAGGTACGAACATTCCATCCATAACATCAATATGCACCCATTTTGCACCTGCTTTTACTGCTTCTTTTACATCTGCTCCAAGATTCGCAAAATCTGCTGACAAAATTGATGGGGATAAAATATAATCCATAACTCATTTCTCCTTTACACACCTGTTTTTAGCACTCTTTTTAGTATAACGTATTGTTTATAACAAGTCTAGTTACTATCAAAAAAAGAACCTTCTTATTTTAGTTCTTTCAGAAGGTTCTTTTTGAATTTTATGTAATTGTTTTACCCACGTTCAATGATCTTTGCCATCTGTTTCGCAACATTCCATGTATGATCACCAATACGCTCAAAGTCTGTTAACATTTCAGAGAAAATGATGCATGCTTCATCATTACATTCTCCTCTGTTGATACGTTCCAAGTGACTTTCGTAGAATTCTTCTGTCTTCTGATCGATAAAGTTCTCTGAATCATGAACTTTCTGAAGCCATTCCTGCGTATCCTCTGGTACCTTAGAAATGTTATGGAACATTTTTTCACAGATCATTTTCATTTCTTCCATCTGCTGTTTTGCGTCATCTGAAAATACAATATGTTTTTCTTCGATCAACTTTGTATAATCACAAATATTAACTGCATGATCTCCAATTCGTTCGATATTACTTGTCATATCAAGATATGAGCCGATATTTTTTGAAGCTTTAACATTCGTTTCATGCGCCATCATCTTTGCTGCGGCTCTTGAAATTTCTTTGTTCAGATAATCAATATAATCTTCTCTTTTATCAACATCACCTAAGAATCTGCTGCTTCCTGCCAAAAATGCATCAAAACTTTCTTCTACATTGACTCTTGCCATCTCAAGCATTCTCTGAATTTCATTTCTTAAGTTCTGTAAGTTGATCGCTGATGTACCAAATGTTGCATCCACTCTTGTATCAACTGATTTGATGTATTTTAAATGTTTGTGATGTTCTTTCTCTTCTGCTTTCTCTGGAAGGATCTTGGTTGCAAGTTTTGCCAGATAATTTCCAAATGGGATCAGCAGGATGGTTGTACTGATATTAAATAATGTATGCATATTGGCAATCTGTTTTGTAATACTGCTTCCACTGAATCCTGCCACATAATTTGTCAAAGGTGTCACTAAACATAAAATTGTAAAAATGACTGTTCCAATGATATTGAAACTTAAATGAATGATCGTTGCTCTCTTCGCGCTTCTCTCTGTTCCGATAGATGCTAAGATTGCTGTGATACATGTACCGATATTCTGTCCAAATAATACAAAGGCTGCATCATGGAAACTGATAACCCCGCTTAACGCCAGCGCCTGTAAGATACCTACAGAAGCTGAAGATGACTGAATGACCGCTGTAAAGATCATACCTGCGATGATTCCGATCAGTGGATTAGAGAATCTTGTCATCAGGTTGATAAATGGTGGATACTCACGAAGTGGTACCATGGAATCCCCCATCATGTTCATTCCGACAAATAAGATACCAAGTCCCGCAATGATCTCTCCAACAAACTGTACTTTCTCATTCTTTGAAAATACAACAAGTGCTACACCAATAAATGCGATCAATGGTGCTAATGCTCCAACGTCTAAGGCAATTAACTGTCCCGTGATCGTTGTACCGATATTTGCTCCCATGATGATCCATACTGCCTGATTTAATGTCATCATTCCAGAGTTTACAAATCCTACAACCATTACCGTTGTAGCTGAGGATGACTGGATCACGGCTGTGATTAAGGCTCCTACGATAATTCCTAAGAATCTATTGGATGTCAATTTTTCCAAAATGTCTTTCATTTTATTTCCGG
>JAHZAT010000069.1 GCA_019423795.1 Clostridiales bacterium | reverse complement strand
GCCTTGTAATTTACAACTAAATACAGTTATTATCTGAACTAAATCTTCAACAAGTGTTTGCCCTGTGCAGTAAGATACAATTTCATATTCTCTATTTGTCGTTCCAGATCATCTTTTTGTTTATTACTTGAAACTCTGCAATAACCTATTACAATTCTATCTAAATTAGGTTTTACATTCATAACTTGATTTAATTGCTCATGCGAATAATATCTATATCCATTACTGGAAGTGTGATGTGGATGAAGTTTACCCTTTTTATCCCAATTCCTTAATGTTTGAGCCGATACACCTAATATTTTTGAAAATTTATTGATAGAATAATATTTACTCATAAACAAATCCTCCATATAATATTTATAATTTATTCTACCAATAAAAATTATAAAATCCAACACATATTTATAAGATTATTTTAACAATCAAGCACCTCCTTTTCGGTGCGGTTTGCATCTATCTCCATCTGTTTTATCTGCTCTAGTTTAATCCTTTTGGTTTTAATGGAGTGATCGATCCATCTTCATTTTTGATACTTACATTATTAAGCTGTGCTCTTAAGTTTGCACGAACAGACTGGATGTATTCATGTCTTAACTTTCTCTGTTCTTCTTTCTGTTCTGGTGTTAACCCAATGGATTTATCCAGATTGTATAATTCATTAATTCTTTGAATATCTTTTTCTTTCATCTGTAATATTTCCTTTCTATATAATACATTGTTTTATCTTATTATGCCTTAAAATATGGGCGTTCTGTTAAATATTTCTTGAAATCAAAGTCTGGTCGTTTGTGTGCTAAGAATAATGTTCCAATCTCTTCTCCTGCAACAACTTTATTGACATTATTTAGATCATCACTATTCACAATGACCATATCTGCTCCTGCATCTGTTACGATATTGGCTGCTGCGATCTTTGTCTCCATTCCTCCGGTTCCGACTTTCGTTACAGCTCCTTTTGCCATTTTCCCAATCTTTTCATCTAAGACTGGTACTTCAGAGATCAATTTTGCCATTGGATTCTTGTGCGGATCATCGGTATAAAGTCCGTCAATATCTGTTAAGAGAATTAAAAGATCTCCTTCTACAACAGCAGTTACGACTGCAGATAAAGTATCGTTGTCACCAAACTCAATTTCTTCTGTAGACACGGTATCATTTTCATTTACAATTGGAATCACGCCAAGTTTTAGTAATTCTTCAAAGGTATTCTTGGCATTATATCTTCTCTCATCATTGAGCATTGTTTCTTTTGTGATCAAGATCTGTGCAGATCCTTGATTGTATTCTGCAAATAACTTCTGATAGATCATCATTAACTGTCCCTGTCCTACGGCGGAACATGCCTGTTTCATTGGAAGGGATGTCGGACGTTTTTCTAATCCTAAGGCTTTAAATCCGACACCGATTGCTCCGGATGATACTAAGATCACATCTTTACCGCTGTTATGTAAATCTGTTAAGACACGGACTAATTTCTCTAAACGGAATAAATTAATGTTTCCTGTTGCTTTGTGGATCAAAGAAGATGTTCCTACTTTGATGACGATTCTCTGTTTATCTTTTAGTTTTTCACGATTATTCATTTTCATTCACTCCTTGAAAGGTATTTTACACTGTAACGAGGGCTTGTGCAACCTTAATTCCATCCATTGCTGCAGAAGTGATACCTCCGGCAAAGCCTGCTCCCTCTCCGCATGGATAGATTCCTTTAATATTACTCTCGAATCCTTGATCTCTTTCAATCCTTAACGGGGAAGATGTTCTTGCTTCGATTCCGCAAAGAACGGTATCTTCTCTGTTAAATCCTTTGATCTTTGTATCAAAATATTCCATTCCTTCGCAAATTGCTTCACTAACTGGTTCTGGAAGGCAGTTTCTCAAGTTTCCAAAGCTTGTCTTTCCTTTGGTATTCGGTGTAATCTCACCAAAAGATTCTGTGATCTTTCCTTCTCTGAAATCTTTTAATGTCTGTACCGGAATCTCTCCTTTCCCTTCATGAAACGCTTTTGCTTCCCATTTTTGTTGGAATCTTACACCTGCTAATGCATCATCTCCGTCAAAATCATAGGGTGTAACACTTGCGATGATCGCGCTGTTAGAATTCTTTGCTGCTCTATCATGATTACTCATTCCATTAACAGTTAATCGTTCTGGTTCTGAAGATGCGTTGACAACAAAACCTCCTGGACACATGCAGAAAGAATATACACTTCTTCCATTGTCTGCATGATAGGTCAGTTTGTAAGATGCTGCTGGAAGATTGTATTTATCTGCACCTTCTCCGTACTGGGAATGATCGATCATCTCACGCGGATGTTCCACACGAAGTCCGATCGCAAATGCTTTTGGATGCATCTCTAAATTCCGGTCTGATAATACCTTAAATGTATCTCTGGCACTGTGTCCTGGTGCTAAGATTGCTGCTTCTGTTTTAAGTTCTTCTTCGTCATTGATGATCAGTCCGGTTAATTTTCCATCTTTGATCACAAAATCCGTCACTTTTGCCTCAAAACGGACATCTCCGCCAAGTGATTTGATCTCTTCTCGGATTCCTGCAACAACATTTCTTAAAAGATCGGTTCCAATATGAGGTTTATTTTCATATAAGATTTCTTCTGGTGCCCCATGTTTTACGAAAGTTTCTAAGACGAATTTATTTCTTCCGAATTTATCTTTTACCAATGTGTTTAACTTTCCATCAGAAAATGTTCCTGCGCCACCTTCTCCAAATTGGACATTGGATTCAGAATTCAACTCGCCAGTTTCCCAGAAATGCTCGACATCTTTCATACGGTTTGTGACGTCTTTTCCTCGTTCTAAGACGATCGGATTTAACCCGGCTCTTGCGAGCATCAAGGCTGCAAATAGTCCTGCTGGTCCCATTCCGATCACAACTGGCGGATACTTAAATTCTCTCTGATTTTTCGGAAATTCAAATACCTTTTCTTTAACCGCCATGATATTGCGGTTTTTATTCTTTTTCAGGAATTTCTCTTCCTGATTCTTGCTTAATGTCACATCGACTGCATATACATAAGATAATTCTTCTTTTTTCCTTGCATCGATGGATCGTTTTACGATCTTGTATTGTTTATATTCTGTGTTATGTAACGCTTTTTTTATCTTTTTTTCAAATGCTGCTTCTTTGTGATCGATCGGCAGCTTGATCTGGTTGATTCTTATCATTGTCTTCCTATCTGGCTTGCTGCGATGTATCCGGATGTAAATGCCCATTGCAGATTGTATCCTCCGCATGTTCCATCGACATCTAGTAATTCACCGACAACATAAAGCCCTTCTAATAACTTTGATTCTAGTGTTCCCTGTATAATTTCTTTTGTGGATACACCTCCGGCTGTTACCTGTGCCATATCGTATCCTTTGTATCCTTTGATCTGGACTTCAAAGTTTTGGATCATATCTAAAATTCTTTTTAGATCCTTCTTTGAAATCTGCGCAACTGGCTTTCTGGGATCGATCTTTAGTCTCTGTAAGATCGCATAAACCAACTTTTTATTTAAAAATCCCTGGAAGAATTCTTCCACTGTCTTGTAATTACAGTTTTTTAAGAATACTTCTGTTGTTTCTTCTAAGGTTACCATCTGCGGCATGAGATTTAAATAGACTTTTACTTTTTTCTTTCTTCTTAGTGCTTCGATCGCAAAATGGCTGATCTGGAAAATTGGGATTCCAGAGATTCCGTATTTGGTAAACTGGACTTCTCCATGTTCTTTTGCAATCAGTTCATTGTTTGCATAGACACTAATATCACTGACATTTCTGACTCCAGAAGTTTCTTTTAAATATTTCCCTTCCGCTTCCAGTCCTACCAAAGACGGGAATGTATCCGTAATCTTATGATGAAAGTCTTTTGCAAGTTTGTATCCACTCCCATTGCTTCCTAAATTGGGCTGTGCACATCCGCCAGTTGCAAGAATCAGATTTCTCGCTTGAAAACATTTCTCATTTCCATAGACATAAAATGTCGATTTGCGTTTCTCTGCCTTTATCACTTCAAAGTCTGTCAAAATATCGACATGTAAATGTTTTAATTTCTGTGTCAGTGTGTCAACCACCGTTGCCGCCTGTAAGGATGCCGGGTAATAATACCCGTTTTGCTCTGTGATAAGCATTCCGAGGGATTCAAAGAATTGAATCAATTCTTCCAAACCAAATTCTTCGATCATCGGATAGGCAAAGGAAGGTCTCTGCCCACGGTAACAATTCTCATCCATATAAGCATTTGACAGATTGCATCTTCCATTCCCTGTCGCCAATATTTTCTTTCCTAATTTATCCATTCGCTCAAGCAAAAGAACTTTCTTATGATGGCCAGCTGCTGTGATCGCTGCCATCATTCCGGAAGCCCCTGCTCCAACGATGATCACATCATATTTCATTTGTTGTTTTCTCCAAATTATTCGTTTAGCTACTGTATGATTCCAGAAAATGATATACTTCTTCTCTGTTTTCAAAGACAAAATTCTCCTTTAACATATTTAAAATATCTGCTGGGAGGTTTTCTTTCTTCATATCTGTGTACTCAAAAACTTCTTTTGTCTTATTATTGATCACTGCCAGACTGCCATCTAAAATCTTAAGACTGTAGGTTGCTTTCACCTTCTTTTCGGCTTTTGTCTGCTTCTTTAGCACTGTCGTTGTTACCTGAGAGCGAACTTCCTGAATCTTGTCTATATTTTCATTTCTTGTAAAGGCTAGATAGCACATGTATGCACATAAAACAGTGATCACGATCATATAAATGATCAAAAATCGGTTGATCTTCTTCATGATATCACCCTCCTTTGGCTATATTGTTTCCAAAGATGGGATTATTTATACAAAAAGTCCAGATCTGTTACGACTTGGACTTTTGTTATTGTTTTTACAATAAATGTAATTTCTTTGCTAATTTTACGATCAGATTTCCTTTTGGAATCTTTGTAAGTTCTTCTTCTGTAAATACTTTTAATTTAATGATCGCCGCAAAATAGATCAGTGCTCCGACTGGTACTGCAATGATCACACAGATTGCAAAGCATACTCGTCCAAATGGCAGGACGCTTTGAACCCCATACTGGATCAGGAAACATACGACACCCATCACAGCTGCACTTAATACAGGTTTGATAAATGTCTTTGTGATCTCCTGATGGAATCCTGTATATTTCTTGATGGAATGTGCATTTAACAGACACATGACAAGCGAAAATGCCATTGTTGCAAAGACTAATCCATAGGTTTTACAATCTGTATATGTTAATAACAGCCATAAAACAACGATATTAACGACAACAGAGATTGCTGAATGTTTGACTGGCACACGCATCTTGCCCATTCCCTGTAAAATACCATTTGTCAATGTAGACAGGCAGTAGAAAATAACAGAGACTGCACCGATTCGAAGCATTGCAGCTCCTAATCCTTTGGCATATACGGCACCGAAAATAAGTCCATTAATAGAGCTGTTTAACACGCCAAGTCCGACCGCACATGGAATTGCGATCATCATTGTAAAACGGATTGCCATCTGAATGCTATCATTCATATCATCTTTCTTACCCAAAGCATAAGCTGCAGAAACATTTGGCACGATCGCATTGGAAAGTGCGGATGCCATCGCTACTGGTACGTTGATCAGAACATTGTACTGGCTGCTGAACAGTCCATAAAATCCTGAAACTACTTTCGCTGTGATTCCTTTTCCTACTAAAATATTACTAAAGATCGTCTGATCGATCGTTGCACTGCAGTTATAGATCGCTGTACTGAAGATCACTGGTGTGATCGTCAATAATAAGATCTTTAAGATATTTCCATAAGATTCGATATATTTCGTACGGTCATGTTTCATCTGAATCTTAACTTTTGGCTGATATGCACGATAAATAATAAAACAAAAGATCAGCCCTGTTAAAACTCCGACTCCTGTACCAATCGCACTACCTGCTGCTCCATGTCTAGCAATCTCGTATGTGATCGTCTTAGATGGCAGATATGGTAAGATCAATACATATGCCATCAAAATACTAAAGATCGCATTCAAGATCTGCTCGATGATCTGGGAAATGGATGTTGGTACCATCGTATTATGCCCCTGAAAATATCCTCTTAATACTCCAAGGATTCCAGAGAAAAAGATGGTTGGAGAGATCACCTGAAGAGCAAGTGCGGCACCTTTCTGATGTCCAACAAAGGTTGGTGCTCCAAAATATGCGATCAATGATGCGATACCACCAACAACGATCGCATAAACTAATGCTCCATAGAAAATTCTCTGTGCATTGATATATTCTCTCTTTGCAAGTCTTGCAGAAATTGACTTGGAAACTGCAAGTGGGATACTGAAGGATGCGATCAGCAAAATAATATTGTAAATATTATATGCATAAGAATAATACCCCATTCCTTCTTCGCCAATGATCCCAAACAACGGACTACGATATAATAATCCGATCACACGGCAGACAATGGATGCTGCGGCTAAAATCATTCCCTGCATTAAAAATGAGTTTTTGCTGCTTTTACTCATACTAAACCTCTTTCATCTCTTGTATATTTCGTCTTTGTCAGAATCTCTTCCTGACGTTTTTCCATATCTTTTCGTTCTTCCTCTTCCATATGGTCATATCCAAACAGATGTAACATACTGTGCGCGATCAAAAATGCATATTCTCTCTCGCGGCTGTGTCCATAATTCTCAGCCTGTTCCCATACTTTGTCCATAGAGATCACAATATCTCCAAGCAGAAATTCCCCACTTTCCGGGTCAAACGCCATCGGATCTTCTTCGATCTTTGAAAAATCTGCTGGCTGTTCATATTCTGCCATTGGAAAAGATAATACGTCAGTTGGACGGTCGATCTCTCTTTGTTCTTTGTTGATCTCATGGATCGTATCATTATCAGTCAACATTAAGTTCACTTCGCACTCATAAGGGCAGTCCACATAATCAATTGCTGCCTCAATGACTTCATGTGCGATCTTCTCATAAGGGATATTGATCTCTCCCTCGTATTCGTTCTCAATTATAATACTCATAATATTCCTATCTTCTGTTCTTTTTGTTGTTCTTATTCTTTCTCGCAGATCTAGCTGATTCATACTGATCATATGCTGCAACAATCTTCTGTACTAATGGATGTCTTACAACGTCCTTATTTGTAAGTTCACAGACTCCGATCTCTTTGACTTTTCGTAACACTCTTAAAGCTTCTTCTAGCCCTGAAATACTGTCAAATGGCAAGTCTTTCTGTGTCAAATCACCAGTGATGATCGCTTTAGAGCCAAAACCAATACGTGTTAAGAACATCTTCATCTGTGCTGGTGTTGTATTCTGTGCCTCATCTAAGATAATGTATGCATTATCCAGTGTACGGCCTCTCATATAAGCCAATGGAGCAACTTCAATTAAGCCTTTCTCCATATTCTTCATAAATGCATCGGCTCCGAGAATCTCATACAGAGCATCATACAATGGTCTTAAATATGGATCTACTTTACTTTGTAAGTCTCCTGGCAAGAATCCCAATTTCTCTCCTGCTTCGATCGCTGGCCTTGTTAAGATAATACGGCTGACTTCATCATTCTTGAATGCTGTAATTGCCATTGCCATCGCAAGATAAGTCTTACCAGTTCCTGCTGGGCCAACACCAAACGTGATCATCTTATCTTTGATCGCTTCGACGTATTTTTGCTGTCCTAAAGTCTTTGGTTTGACAGCTTTACCCTGAATCGTGTGACAGATCACATCTTTATCAAGTTCTACAAGACTTGTAGATTTTTCTTCCATAGATAAAGATAAAGCATAATTTACATTCTGCTCTGTGATCACATTCCCTCGTTTGGATAATTCAAGTAACTCATCGATCACAGAAATCGCATGATTAACTGCCTGTTGTGTTCCAATGCATTTTAACTGGTCACCACGCAGGATCAGACTTACATGCAATGTCTTTTCAATTTTCTTCATGTAGGCATCAAATTGCCCAAATACATTCCCACCATGTTCTGCTGGAAAATTCATTTCTATTTCAACTGGATTCATCTAATTCTCAGTCTCCTTCTTTGCGTATATTCTTATGTATTTTACCATCTGTTACAAAGTTTTTCAACCTGACAGACATATAAAATACATGTGGTCTGATTCATAGGTTTTTAATATTTATTGCTGTGCCGTCGTTGGTGCGATCATCTCTTCTTGTTTTTTTGTTAATTTCTTGATATTTCGGATTTTTCCAATACTTTCTTCTTTGATGATCGATGCCCTCACTTCATATCGGTTGTTCTTCCTTTGATAATTTTCTTCACAGTGAACAATCTTTGCCCCTTTTTTGGCTTTCTTCGTAAGATAATGTTCGAGCTGTTTTTTTAATTTCAACTGTGCTTCTTTTTTCGTTAAGATTTTCTTTTTTGGCTGGTATTTTTCGGTTGTTTGAATCGTAATTCCTATGGGCAAATAAAAAGAAGTCCCTATTTTTAATGATCTTCTCTCTGTCACTACATTTGTATGATTCTGTTTTTGCTTCGATGGAAAATCAAACTGATATTGCCCCAAATATATATTTTTGATGCATTTTTTCTCATCTGTGATTGTTTTTTCATAATATTCCATCGGGATGGAATTTTCATATACCTCTTTGGTACGCATAATAATTTCACCATCTGCTTTGATCTTATCTGTTTGTGTCACAGTAAAATCATCGCTGTAGTAATAGATCAATCCAGATATCAATGTTGTTCCTTTTTTCACGCTGTCACCGGTACTTACCAATGGTGTCCCGCTTTTTACTGCCATTTTTGTAATGATCCCTGATTTATTTGCCACGATATCACATGGCTTCTTTGGATTCTGCTTTGTTTTGCGATCCAAAGTTTCTTTGATCTCGATATGTAGTCTTGTTCCCTGAACAGAACAGGATACCCACGCAATCTCATCATAATCTTCTCTCAGATGATCTTCCAAAGCATCACAATCAATCTGATATTTTAATGTTCCCAGATGATAGTAGTTATCCGTGACATATTTTAGTATATCACTTTTCGAATATACTTCTCCTCCTGAAACTGTGATTTCCCATAAAAACTGGCTAAAAGAAAATATCATCATCGCACATAAAAATATGAAGAAAAATAATATTTTACGATTTCTATGTTCTTTTAAGAAATATGGCAGCCCCCTTTGTTTTTGTAACGTAAGCTCAACATTTGCTTTCTGTGCTAATGTTACTAATGTTTGATAAGCACTTTTTCTAATACAAAAGGCATAGCCGTCTGATACTGGTTTCAATTCCCACAGTACCAGATGGTTTTTGGCACAGAGATTTAGGAAACGCTCTGTCTGATATCCTTTGACTTGAAAATATAATTGCCCAAATATAAAATGCAGGATCTTAAGCATATGCCATGCTCCTTTCAGAGAATATCATACATATTCCAGCCTTTTGATCTTTCCTTTAACCTTCATCGCTTCCTGTGAGTAAAAATCAACCGTTAAACCACATCCATAGATGTTTAATATGACATGATTTCCCTGAACAGAAATCGTATCCTCATCATACGATACAATTCCCCGATAATTTTCTATGTACGCTTCACAGTTCCCTGTCAAGCTAATGATAAAATCTCCAAACACCACATCTCTTGGAAGCGAAAGTCCTTTGGCGATTGCTTCTTTTGGTTTATTCTTCATGAAAAACTCCTTTTGTGGCATTTGGTTTAATATATGCCGAAAAAAAGCATCATATACCTGTTTTCAGGTAAATGATGCTTATCTTTTCAACTGATAAAAATTATTTAGATTTTCTCTTACGAGCTGCTTCAGACTTTTTCTTACGTCTTACGCTTGGCTTCTCGTAATGTTCTCTTTTACGAATCTCCTGCTGAATTCCTGCTTTTGCACAGTTTCTCTTGAATCTGCGAAGAGCGCTATCTAAAGATTCATTTTCTTTAACGATTACGTTTGACATTCTATTCCCGACCTCCCCTCCAGTCTTGTACTTGTGCATAGGACTGTTTGGGTTTTAATTTTTTGCACTAGATTAGTATATCACATTCCAGAGATTTGTCAACTATGAAATTTGACTTTCTAAAATTTCTTTTACTTTTGCTACTGCTTCTGGGATTCCGGCTGGGTTCTTTCCTCCGGCCTGAGCCATGTTTGGACGTCCTCCACCGCCGCCTCCAACACATCCGGCGATCGCTTTGATCAGGTTTCCAGCGTGTGCCCCTGCTTTTTGTGCTTCGTCTGTTACCATGGCAACTAAGAAAACTTTTCCGTCTTTCTGGGAAGCAAGGACAATAACACCTTCTCCTAATTTTTCTTTTAAATTATCTCCAAGTTCACGAAGCCCGTTCATATCAACATCTTCTAGAGAAGTTGCAAGAACTTTCACTCCTTTGACTTCTTCTACCTGATCCATAACATCTCCTAGAGCATCTTTTGCAAGTTTGCTCTTTAAGGATTCATTTTCACTCTTTAATTCTTTCACTTCTGCAAGAAGAGATTCAATTCTTGTAAGCAGTGTTGCTGGTGTAGCTTTTAATGCTTTGGCTGCTTCTTTTAATTCTTCTTCCTGTTTGTGGTAATAGTTAAATACTCCCTGGTCAGTCACTGCTTCGATTCTTCGAACTCCTGATGCAACACCAGTTTCAGATAAAATCTTAAATGCTGTGATCACTCCGGTATTCTTTACATGAGTACCACCACATAATTCTACAGAGAAATCTCCCATAGAAACGACTCTTACTTCATCTCCGTATTTCTCTCCAAACAGTGCCATAGCTCCTGTTTTCTTAGCATCTTCCATAGACATAACTTTTGTTACAACTGGAAGATCCTCGGCGATCTTTTCATTGACGATCTTTTCAACTCTTGCGATCTCATCATCAGATAATGGCGAGAAATGTGTAAAGTCGAATCTTAAATGTTCGGCATTATTTAAAGATCCTGCCTGTTCTACGTGAGTTCCAAGCACTTCTCTTAATGCTTTCTGTAATAAATGAGTTGCACTATGATTCTTAGCTCCTAATGCTCGGTTCTTCTCATTGACTGTAAAGACTGCTTTGTCTCCTACGTTGAATGTTCCTTCAACTACGTGTCCAACATGTCCGAACTTACCACCAGATAATTTAATAACATCTTCTACTTCAAAAGCTGCATCTCCACTGACGATCACACCTTTATCTGCTTCCTGACCACCACTTGTTGCATAAAATGCTGTCTGGTCAGCAACGATTGTTCCTTTGTCTCCTTTATTCAGAGTAGAAACAACTTCTGTCTCTGTTGTCATGGCTGTGATCTCGCCTTCACAAGTAAGCTCATCATATCCAACAAATTTTGTTGTCATAGCTGGGTCTAACTGTTCGTAAACAGTTGCATCGGCACCCATATAGTTTGTTGTTTTTCTTGCAGCTCTGGCAGTTTCTCTCTGAATCTGCATTTCTTTATCAAAGCCTTCTTTGTCTACAGTAAATCCCTTTTCTTCTAAGATTTCGATTGTCAGATCTAGTGGGAATCCATAAGTGTCATATAATTTGAACGCATCAGCACCAGCAAGTTCTTTGCTGCCTTTTTCGTTCATATCTTTTTCCATATCTGCTAAAATAGACAGTCCCTGATCGATCGTCTTGTTGAACTGTTTTTCTTCCTGAGATAAATGATTGAAGATAAATTCTGCTTTTTCTTCTAATTCTGGATATCCGTCTTTGGATTCACGGATCACGATCTTACTGATATCTGTTAAGAACAGATGATCGATTCCTAGTAATCTTCCATGTCTTGCTGCACGACGGATCAGACGACGAAGTACATATCCACGTCCTTCGTTGGATGGTGTGATACCATCAGATAACATAAATGTAGCAGAACGGATATGGTCTGTGATCACACGAATAGATACATCTGTCTCGTGATCGACACCATAAGTAACACCAGCAATCTTACAGACTTCATCACGGATTGCTTTGATAGAGTCTACATCAAAGATAGAATCTACTTCCTGTACTACAACAGCAAGACGTTCCAGTCCCATACCTGTATCAATGTTCTTGTTCTCTAATTCTGTATAATTGTTGTGTCCGTCATTCTCAAACTGTGTAAATACGTTGTTCCATACTTCCATATAACGATCGCAGTCACATCCTACTGTACAGTCTGGGCTTCCACATCCGTATTTCTCTCCACGATCATAGTAGATCTCTGAACATGGTCCGCAAGGTCCTGCACCATGCTCCCAGAAGTTATCTTCTTTTCCAAAACGGAAGATTCTCTCTGGTGAGATTCCGATCTCTTTCTCCCAGATCTCGAATGCTTCATCATCATCTTCATATACAGATGGATATAATCTATCTGGATCTAATCCGATCACTTCTGTTAAAAATTCCCAAGACCATGCGATTGCTTCGTGTTTAAAGTAATCTCCAAAAGAGAAGTTACCTAACATCTCAAAGAATGTACCATGTCTTGCTGTCTTACCAACATTTTCAATATCTCCTGTACGGATACACTTCTGACATGTTGTTACTCTTGTTCTTGGTGGTACTTCCTGTCCTGTGAAGTAAGGTTTCAGTGGTGCCATACCAGCGTTGATCAGTAATAAACTGTTATCATTCTTTGGCACAAGTGAAAAACTCTTTAATGCTAAATGTCCTTTACTTTCGAAAAACTCAAGATACATCTTCCTGAGTTCGTTGACTCCATATGCTCTCAACGTTTCATCCTCCTAGTGTCATTTCATTATATTATTAAGAAGACCTTGTCTTTACGGCTTTTTAGCTGCATGAGAATATAAACTCATGCAGCTAAATGATCTTCTCCTAATCATGTATGATCTTATGCTTCTTTCTTCTTTGCCTTTGCACGACCAGTTCCGAAATAAATTCCTGCCGCGGAGCATGCAAAGAGAATCGCAAACTTCAATACATAAGAGACTAATTCTGATAAAAATGCTGTCATAATCTTGCCTCCTTATCTTATAAAGTCGATTATACCAAATCGAACTTAGAAACACAAATATTTTCTCACAAAGATTACATCTTAATCCTCTTTTTCTAATAAATCTGTGTAGAAACAAGAATAATTTCCTGTATGGCAGGCAGCTCCGATCTGCTTTACTTTGGCAAGTAAAGTATCTCTGTCACAGTCGATATATAAATCTTTGACATATTGATAATGTCCGGATGTCTCTCCTTTAATCCATAATTCATTACGGCTTCGACTGTAATATGTCATGATTCCTGTCTCGATCGTCTTATCATAAGCTTCCTTGGTCATATATGCGACCATCAAAACTTCATTTGTCTTATAATCCTGTACAACAACGGTTAACATTCCATCGCTGTTTAATTTGAATTCATCAAAACTCATCTTACTGTTTAATGGTTTTGCTTCGTTGCTCATCTTATAGGGCTCCTTTCGTAGAAAGCACATCTGTGATCCTTGAGTCTAAACTTGTTGCTTCATCTAAAGCTTTAGCAAATGCTTTAAATGCTGCTTCGATCATATGATGATTATTTTCCCCATGTAATTTCTTTAAATGCAGATTCATCATACTGCCATAAGATACTGCATAGAAGAATTCTTTTACCATCTCTGTGTCAAATTCGCCAACACGGTCAACGGTAAAGTCACAATCCATCACAAAATATGGTCTTCCAGATAAATCGATCGCACATAGCATTAATGTCTCATCCATTGGAAGCATGAAAGATCCATAACGTTTGATCCCTTTTTTATCTCCAACCGCCTGTTTGATCGCTTCGCCAAGTACAATTCCAACATCTTCAATTGTATGGTGGCAGTCGACATATAAATCTCCTTCGACTTCCACATCAAGATCAAAAAATCCATGGCGTGCAAATGCATTTAACATATGGTCAAAAAAACCGATTCCTGTATGGATGTTTCCATTTCCATTTCCATCAAGGTCAATGGAAAGTTTGATCTTTGTCTCGCTTGTATTTCTTTCAATTGATGCACTTCTACTCATATCTTTATCCTTCCTGGTTATCTTCAAATCTTACTTTCATGGAATTTGCATGTGCAGTCAGCTGTTCCTGATTTGCAAAGAATTCGATGTCTTTGTGTACTGGCTCTAAGGCTTCTCTTGAATAGTAAATGACACTTGATTTCTTGATGAAATCGTCAACACTTAATGGAGAGAAGAATTTCGCTGTTCCGTTTGTAGGAAGAACATGATTTGGTCCTGCGAAATAATCTCCTAGAGGTTCACAACTGTATGCTCCAATAAAGATTGCTCCTGCATTCTTGATTCTTGTCATAACATCAAATGGATTGGCTGTCATGATCTCCATATGTTCAGATGCAATGGCATTTGCTGTATCGATCGCTTCTTTCATATCACTTGCAACAAGAATATATCCGAAAGAATCTAGAGATTTCTCCATGATTTCTTTTCTTGATAACTGATTTAAGAATCCATCGATCTCATCAGATACTTTATGTGCTAATTCTTCACTTGTTGTAACAAGGATCGCACTTGCCATCTCATCATGTTCTGCCTGTGAAAGTAAGTCTGCTGCCACATATCTTGGGTTTGCTGTCTCATCTGCTAAAACTAAGATCTCACTTGGTCCTGCGATGGAATCGATGCTTACATTTCCATAAACTGCTTTTTTCGCTAATGCAACAAAAATGTTACCTGGTCCTACGATCTTATCTACTTTTGGAATAGACTCTGTTCCAAATGCCATCGATGCGATTGCCTGTGCTCCACCAACTTTATATACTTTTGTTGCTCCAGCTTCTTTTGCTGCCACTAATGTATTTGCTGTAACTTTTCCATCTTTTCCAGGAGGTGTTGTCATGATGATATTTTTCACTCCTGCAACATGTGCTGGAACAATGTTCATTAATACAGAAGATGGATAAACGGCTTTTCCACCTGGCACATAAACACCACAAGTCTCCATTGGTGTAACTTTCTGTCCAAGCATCACTCCGTCTTCTCTTGTCTCAAACCAGCTCTTCTGAATCTGTTTTTCATGAAAATCACGAATGTTCTTGATTGCTTTACGAATAACTTTGATCAATTCATCATCCACTTCTTCATAAGCTTCTTTGATCTCTTCTTCTGTAACTAAAATATTGTCTGCATTGATCTCAGCTTTGTCAAACTGTGCTGTATAATCAAAGACTGCTTTATCTCCATTATCTCTGACATTTTTGATAATCGCATCAACTTTATCCTGAAAATCCCCATAGTTTGTAGGACTTCTCTTTAATAAATCTGATAAGATATTTGCAATTGAATCTTTGTTTACTTTTACTATTCTCATGATTCTTTCCTCCGACCTATTCTTTTTCGTCTAAGATCTTCTTTAATGCAACGATGATCTTACTGATACGTTCCTGTTCCATCTTCTGGCTTACCTGATTTACTACCATTCTTGCAGATAGTGGGCAAACCTCTTCTAAGACCTCTAGTCCGTTTTCTTTTAATGTTGTTCCTGTCTCTACGATGTCGACGATCACCTCAGATAATCCAACGATCGGTGCAAGTTCGACAGATCCGTTTAATTTAACGATCTCTACTGTCTGTAATTTCTGATTATTGAAATATTCTTTCGCAATATGTGGATATTTGGATGCTACACGGATGATCTCATTGCTGTTTAAGTATTTCTTCGCTTCTTTTGGTCCACAGACACACATCTTGCAGGCTCCGAATTTCAAATCTAATACTTCATACAGGTTTCTTCCTTCTTCAAGGATTGTATCCTTTCCAACAACACCGATATCGGCTGCTCCATATTCAACATAAGTTGGCACGTCACTTGCTTTGGATAGGAAAAATTTTAATTTTAATTCTTCATTGACGAAGATCAATTTTCTTGTTTTCTCATCTTTCATTTCCTCGCATGTAATACCGATCTCTTCTAATAAAGCCATCGCTTTCTTTGCAAGTCGCCCTTTTGCAAGGGCAAATGTAATATATCTCATGATCTTTTGTTTCCCTTCTTTGTGCTAGATTTGTTGATTAGATAAAATAAAGGATTCCACCAAGGCGATGTTCTTTGGCAAATTTTTCATAATCTGCTTTACTGCACAGATCATTCTTTCTCTCTAAGATGACTTTCTTTCCTTCTTTTCTTAATTCTTCTGCTCGAAGGATCGCATCTTTCATCGTTGCTTCTTTATAAATGATCATGGTATCCATATGATCAGCTTCCATATGGATTCCCTGGCGACTTAATGCCATCATCAGCTCATCTAATACGATCGCAAATCCGACAGATGGGGCTTTCTTTCCAAACTGTTCGATCAGATTATCATATCGTCCACCCTTTAGGACTGCGTCTCCAGTTCCATAAGTGTAACCTTTGAAAATGATTCCTGTATAATAGTTATGTTTATTTAACATTCCAAGATCGAAACTTACATACTGTTCTTTGCCATATAATTTCAAAATATCATAGACATCACGAAGTCTTTTGATCGCTTTCTTAGACTGTTCATTCTCTACCATAGCTTCTGCTTGATCTAAGATCTCTACATCTCCATTTAACTCATTGAAATGTAAGAAGACATCTTTAATCTTATCAGATAAATCTAATGCTTCCACATATTCCATTAATCCGAAATAGTTTTTATTTAAGATCAATTCACGAAGCTGTGTCTTGACTTCTTCCTCTTTGATCGTCTGTGTTAATCCGTTAAAAAATTCAACCTCCCCAATGGAAAGTCTGAAATCTGTTAATCCTGCTGCTAAAAAACAATCAATTGCCATTGCAATGGATTCTGTATCTGCCTGTACAGATGCATCATTGACTAATTCTGCACCTAACTGACATGTCTCTTTTAACTTCAGTTGATAACTTGAGTTATTCAAAAATACGTTTCCTGCATAAGAAAGACGGATTCCCATATTCTCTTCATTAAAATATTTTGCAATACAACGTGCAATGGATGGTGTGACGTCTGGACGAAGAACTAAGGTATTTCCTTCTCTGTCAAAAAATTTAAACATCTCTCTTGCAGAGACTGTTCCTTTTTCGCTATTAAATACGTCAAAGAATTCAAATCCTGGAGTTCTGATCCCTTCATATCCGTAAGATGCAAAGACTTTGTTTAATTTGGCTTTTAACTTGCTTCGCTGTCCATATTCGGTTCCATATACATCTCTGACACCTTCTGGTGTGTGGACTCTCTTTTTATTCATAATTTTGCCGCTCCTTGATACTTTATCGAATTAAAGTGCTACTTAGGTAGCACGTCAAATTATTTGTATTTTACCAATCATTAACTTATTTGTCAACCTTGTTCACTCTAATTCATCTTATCCTATATTACATGAAAATCTTACAACTGGGAGATTACTTCCTCAATGACCTGATCCATGATTTCTACTGGGTCATATACAAGATCCACACTGCAGTATTCACAGATATCTTCTAAGGCTCCAAAAATCCATGGATTTCTTGCTTTGATCGTCTTCATTCTTCCATTCTGCTGTACGAAACTGATGAAAAATCCCAAAGTTCTACTGATCTCATCATCACCTTCTTCTAAAATATCCATTGTGATCACTCCGCCATCGGTATTATCATATGCCATAAATAACAGAGGATTCTTTGGACGTTCTCCCTCTTCTTCCCCTTCTACCATCACTGGGAGATAAGTAAAATCTAAGATCACTTCAAGATCAATCTGTTTCTTATTCTTTAATTCGTCTTTTAAATCCTGATCTTCTAACATCACGGATGGAAATTCTTTTTCTGCTTCTGGAATTTCTTTTACAAACATCTCCCATGTGTCATTTTCAGAATTATAACGGCGTACGATTCCTTCTGCCTGTTCGATATCTGGATTTAATTTTCCATCTTTGACTGCTTCTAATACCATATATAAATTTTCATAAGTTTCTGTAAGAAGTGCTACTTCATCTTCATCTAACTGATATGGTTTGTATCCTTTTTTATAAGAAACAAAATAAATCCAGTCACTGATTGTTTTGAAACGGATATCCAATTCATCGATCACGCTTCTTTGCTCGTCTGGAACATTCATCATGCTTCCCCAGAAACAAGTAAGGCTTGAATGTTCATCCATCAGATATTGTGCTGGAAGATCTCCCTCTTCTGCTCCAAGGATCATATAGAAATCCCCTAAACCTTCCATTCCGTCGAAGACTGCGATTCCTCTTTCCCCACTGAATTTTCCCATCACACTGCAAAAGACAGGTTCTTCTCTGTCTTTTAACTGAATCGTCACAAGCTGCGTATCTCCAAGATCATTCCAAGGTTCTAATTTGTCTAACTTTAATGTAATATCATATAACTGCTTCCATGCATTGATTGATGCTTCTTTTCTCAATGAACTTTCCTCCATATCTTTGACCTAATTTTGTATACTTAAGATTTATTATAATAAGAAATGATTTTAATTACAACAAAATCCCGACTATCTCTCTATGATTTATCGATTTGATCGTTTTTTCTTTATACTTTTCCCGATTTCTGATATAATTGTTTGACGGATTTATCTTCTTATATTATAAGATAACCGATTTTTTACCAGGAGGTATTTCATTATGGCATTCGACGGATTTGTCATTTCAAATATTGTATCAGAATTAAATAAACAGATCATTGGCGGAAGAATCTATAAGATCTATCAGCCAGAAGCCGACGAGATCACACTTGTGATCAAGAAAGAGAGACTGACAACAAGACTTCATCTCTCAGCCAGTGCTTCTCTTCCCCTTGTCTATTTATCCAAGGAAGGAAAAGCAAACCCTATGCAGGCACCAAACTTCTGCATGCTGCTTCGTAAACATATCAGCAGCGGAAGGATCATCTCGATCACTCAGCCTGATTTTGAGCGTATCATTGAGATTCAGATTGAGCATCTGGACGAACTTGGAGATATCTGCCAGAAGCGTCTGATCATTGAGATCATGGGAAAACACAGCAATATCATTTTTGTAAACAGCGATGATGTGATCCTAGATAGCATCAAGCATATCTCTGCAAATATCAGTTCTGTCAGAGAGGTATTGCCGGGACGTACTTATACCTTCCCGCCATCTAAGGGAAAACATCCGCTAGCAAGCCTGACTGCAGATGACTTTTATCAGCATATCATCACAAAACCATTGAATCTTTGCAAAGCACTTTATACTTCCATCACGGGAATGAGTCCTTTGATCGCAAATGAACTTTGTTATCGTGCAGGACTTGACGGTAATGCTTCCACGGATTCTTTGACCGATGACAGTGCTGCTGGTTTATATGGACAGCTTATAAAATTAAATGCTCTTGTAGAAGATGAAGCTTATCAGCCAAATATCATTTATTCCGGGGAAGAACCGAAGGAATTTTCTTGTATCCCTTTAACTTCTTATCCTGACTGCACCGCAAAAACATATGATTCTATTTTCGACGTATTGATCGGGTATTATTCTGAAAAAGAAAAATATACGAGAATGAAGCAGAAATCTTCTGATCTTCGTAAGATCGTGCAGACAGCCCTTGAGAGAACGAGTAAGAAAT
The DNA here is from genome assembly GCA_019423795.1 of Clostridiales bacterium. Taxonomy (GTDB): domain Bacteria; phylum Bacillota; class Clostridia; order Lachnospirales; family Lachnospiraceae; genus Anaerostipes. Next base: position 79,281 of record JAHZAT010000069.1, on the reverse strand, counting down.
ATGATCTGCAGCTTCGTCAGTTAAAAGATACGGAAAAACGCGAGAAATTCAAAGTTTATGGAGAACTTACACAAACTTATGGCTATGGATTGGAACCAAATGCAAAATCTCTGACTTGCATGAATTATTATACAAATGAAGAGATTACGATCCCTCTGGATCCAACAAAAACTCCTTTGGAGAATTCCAAGAAATTTTTTGCAAAATATAATAAATTAAAACGTACGTATGAAGCTCTTTCTGAGCTAGTCGTGGAGACAAAAGCAGATCTTGATCATCTCGATTCCATCTCTACTGCTCTTTCTTTATCTGAAGATGAAAAAGATCTTCAGTTAATCAAAGATGAGCTTTCTGATTATGGTTATATTAAGAGCCATAGAAAGAAAAAGGGTAAGAAACAAGCAAAATCCAAACCATTACATTTTATTTCTTCCGATGGTTTCCATATGTATGTTGGAAAAAACAACTACCAGAATGATGAATTAAGCTTTAAATTTGCAAATGGTGGTGACTGGTGGTTCCATGCGAAAAATATGCCTGGTTCACATGTCATTGTTCGTAAAGAGCAGGCAGAAACGCTTCCAGATGCAACATTTGAAGAAGCTGGTCGTCTTGCGGCTTATTATTCTAAAGGCCGTCAGGCACCAAAGGTTGAAGTCGATTATGTACAGAGAAAAGAACTTCGGAAACCACCGAAAGCAAAACCTGGATTTGTCATTTACCATACGAACTATTCTATGATGTGTATTCCAAATATTGACGGAATTGAGGTTGTTGAATAGGTTGTATCTGTGAATTTATAAAATTTGTATCACAAAATAACAAAAGGGATTGATCACTTATATTTTCTTGTGATCGATCCCTTTTATTTATAACCTCTTCTTTTTTACTATCGTAAAACCGACATCAAAACTTCTTCCATATTCTTGACATCAATTAGTTTCGCAATATGTCCATTCATGCCTTTTGATAATGCCATTTTACGATCTTCCTCAAATGCATTGGCTTGTTCTGCCTGTAACTGAGATTTCTTTGCGTTTTCCTCTGCGATTCTTGCCTTTTGAAGCAGCTTTAAAAACACGATCAAAACCAATAAAAAAGCACCGGTCTTTTTAATTCTATTGTAGCGGATTTTTACGCAATAATACAGTATTTTCCTTAATCTATATTCTATGTTTCTCTGTCTTATCAATCTGAATGATCTTTCCATCCTGAACAATGATCGTAATATTGCCATATTTCATATTTTGTAATAACTCTTCGATTTTTTCTTGCCATTGGTGTTGTTCTTGTGATTTTTTGTATTATGTTCCATATGCCCGCCTTATTTCCTATGTCACTACGTTATGATACTTTCTTATCACGTAAAAAGACGGCCGGTAAATTTCCGGCCGCCTTTCCATATATAAATTATATGATTAAGAGAAAAGGTTGTTTACTTTAACTTTTGGTTAATTTTCATTGATATTATTTTGATTACATTGCTTCGTAAATTGCTACGACATCATCTAAGATCTTTTCATCTGTGATTCCAGATACTTCTTTTAATGCAGCTTTTGCTCCATTTGCTTTAATCTTATCCTGTAATTCTACGCTCTGTGGATCTTCTGCATTGTCATATTTTAATGCTGCTGCCATTCCTGCTAACAACGCATCAACTGGAAGATCATATTCTAATGCTGTCATGGTTGGTTTTGTTAAACGGTCTGTTGCACTTAATTTTCTTAATGGTTCTCTTCCTACACGAGCTGTATCATCTACAAGGTATGGGTTTTTGAAACGATTTAAGATCTTGTCGATATATTTAAAGTGAGCATCTTTGTCAAATCCATATTTGTTGACTAATGCCATACCACTCTGCTGCATTGCTTTTTTCACTGTCTTAAAGATTTCATCGTCTGCGATACTTTCATCGATCGTCTTGTATCCTTTGTAGTTTCCAAGATATGCTGTGATGCAGTGTCCTGTATTTAATGTAAATAATTTTCTTTCAATGTATGCCATTAAGTTATCTGCAAGGTTCATTCCATTGATCTGAGGAACCGCTCCCTTAAAGGATGCTTCTTCTACATTCCACTCATAGTAGTTTTCTACGACTACGTCGATTGGATTATCTAAACGTACTGGAGGTACGATTCTATCTACGGAGCAGTCTGGGAATCCAACATATTTGTCTGCGTATGCTTTTTCTTCGTCATTTAAGTTCCCATAAACAGCTTCTTTTAACTGAGAACTTGCTTTGATTGCGTTTTCACAAGCGATGATATTTAAGTACTTTTCAGAACCATTTTCTTTTCTTGCTTTGATTCCTTCTGCAATAGATGGAGCGATAATTGGAAGAATTCTTACTCCAACAGCTGTTGTAATGATTTCAGCTTCTTTGATCTCATCGATCAGTTCAGGTTTTGTTGAATTTACTGCACTGATGTCTGTGATCACGATTTCTTTACTTTCTACATCTTTTACATAAATTGTATATTTTTTGTCTTCATTGATCTTATCAACGATTTCCTGGTTTACATCTGCAAATACAACATGATATCCTGCTTCACTTAACAGTCCACCGATAAATCCACGTCCAATATTTCCTGCTCCAAACTGAATTGCTTTCTTCATTTTCTTCACTCCTAAAATTAAAATCTAAATCTATAAGTATATATTTTAGGTATTTAATAAGCGAGAATGATTTCCCGCTTATTAAATTGACCTTGTCTGCTTAAATCTTATTTAAACATTTCCATGATTTCGTCAACGTTTTCTGTTGTTTTTAACTGTTCCAGTCTTTCTGGATCTTCGATGATCTCTGAAATCTTAGCTAATAATCCAAGATGTTCATCACCGATTCCAGCGATACCGAATACTAACTGTGCTTTTTCACCATCAAAGTCTACACCTTCTGGATACTGAAGCATTACGATACCAGTTTTCTGTACATTTTTCTTAGCGTCACCTGTTCCATGAGGAATTGCTACACCTAATCCCATGTATGTTGTCACTGTCTGCTCACGTTTTACCATGGCATCGATATAACCTTCTTCAACGTATCCAAGTTCATTTAACAGTTTTCCTGCTGCTTTGATCGCTTCAAATTTGTCGACTGGTTTTAATCCTGTTTTGATTCCTTCTTCTACAAGAATTTTTGAATTTCCTGTAACAACTGGTGTTTCTGCCTTTTCTTCAACAGCTGCTGCTGTCTGAACGGCTGGATCTACTTTTGCTGTCATCTGTTCATATAATCCGTCTAAGTTTGGATCCTGTAAGAAGTTATTGATAATTACTAACTGTGCCTGTGGTGCAGATTTTCTAGCTCTGTCTGCTAAAACTGCCTGAACAACTGCGATATCACAATCTGCTGGAATATTATCTACAGATGTATTGATAACTGTAAGATCTGGTCTCTGTGCTTTCACACGGTTTCTGAATTTCGTAGCTCCCATTGCGGAAGATCCCATTCCTGCGTCACATGCAAATACGATTTTCTTCACTTCATCTGCTGCTTTCTTTTCTCCTGGATCAACTGTGATTCCTTTGGATTCTGCTTTTTTAGCTGCCATATCGCTCTGTGCATCTTCAAGGCTCTTACCATCTGACATACGGATAATTGGTGATGCGATCAAGAATGATACTGCTGTTGCGATCAATACTCCTAAGATTGTCAATGGCATCTGAGCTCTTGGTGACATTGATAAGTAAGCGATGATAGATCCTGGTGAAGATGGTCCAACAAGTCCGCATCCTGTAAATGTAAAGAATGTGATCGCACAAATGTTACCAACGATCGGAGCGATGATCACGATAGGGTTCATCAGAATATATGGGAAGTAAATCTCATGAATACCACCGAAGAAGTGAATGATGATCGCACCTGGTGCAGATGATTTTGTTACTTTGTCTTTGGAGAAGATTGCATATGCTAATAATACTCCAAGTCCTGGTCCTGGATTTGCCTCTAACATGTACATGATAGATTTACCAGCTGCTTTTGCCTGTTCAATACCGATTGGTGTAAAGATACCATGGTTGATAGCGTTATTTAAGAATAATACTTTGGCAGGTTCGATAAAGATTGCTGCTAAAGGTATTAATTTTGCTTTTACAAGTACGTTAACTCCTGCTGTTAATACTGCTAATACTGCTGACATGAATGGTCCGATCAGGAAATATCCAATGATCGCTACGATCATTCCTAAGATACCAACGGAGAAGTTGTTAATTAACATCTCAAATCCAGCTGGCATATGTCCGTCCATTGCTTTGTCAAATGTTTTGATAACCCATCCTGCAAATGGTCCCATTACCATGGCTCCCATTAACATTGGCTGTCCATCAAATCCACCAACTCCGGCGATACAACCCATGACTGCGATTGCACCCATAACTCCTCCACGGTCTCCACCGACCTGTTTACCACCTGTGTAGGCAATGAGCATTGGTAATAAGAATGTTAACATGTATGGCTGAATGGATGCTAATTTTGCGTTTGGAATCCATCCGTCTGCGATAAATAATGCTGTAATGAATCCCCATGCGATGAATGCTCCGATATTAGGCATTACCATTGCACTTAAAAATTTACCGAATTTTTGTAATCCATTTTTCATTTACAATATCCTCCTTTTGTTTTTATCTTCTCTTCATTTTATTTTCGTAATAGTTGCCAAGGCTTATTTCAAGTTCTGCCTCGACTGCATTTCTGTTTTTCTCGAATAAATAGGTGATGATCTGGTCTTTCTCGGCTAATGCCCCGCTTATTTCACTCATAACTTCACGGTAGGCCTTACTTACATCTCCCTGTGGAACAAGCATCAGGATCGCTCCCTTGATCGGCTGTCCATTTTCGATGATCTCATCTTTTAAATAAACAAATCCGAATCTGCAATGTCTGACACCTTTCGTTTCACAATGTAAAAATAATACATTCATACTCGGAATAAATGTGCTTGCGATATTCTCGCGTTTGTTTAATGCAAAGGTGATCTCTGCTGCCATCGAATCATTTCTTGCAAATAATCCTCCGGCGTAATCGATCAATTGTTCCTTGTTCTTAATGTTTTCACCTGTTGATATTTTAATATTATCTAAAACCTGTAAGATCTCCTGTCCAAGAAGTGTCATATACTCGATGTCTTCTCTTCCGACTCTTTTTACTGGCTTTACAGCCTTTGCCGGATTCAGTTTTTTCTTCTTGTCAACATTTTTGATCATGGCACTGATCATTTTCTTATCTGTCTCTGTTAAAATGGAGTTCACATAGACATTTGGAAATGTCAGATTTAATTTTGCTGTGGAAATGATAAAATCAATTCCTTCTTTAATAAGTTCTTCTTCCTTGATATCCGCTGTGGAAATGATCTTTTGTACCATCAGCTGCGGAAATTCTTTTTTCAGATGAACTGCTAACATATGTGATGTTCCCATTCCATGTGGGCAGGCAACATAGACTGATAATTTTTCTTCTTCGTCTTTTTGCTGCTCGATCGCTACGCAGAAATATAAAGCAATAAATCCTAACTCTCCTTCTGGGAGTTTTTCAATATGTAGTTCTTCTTTTAAGAAATCACACGCTTTGATCGTTGCTTTATAGATTTTGGAATATTTTTCTTCCAACATATCGATGTACTGGTTTTCTGTAAATACACCTTGTTTCATTCGATTGATCGCTGGCTTCATATGATTACACAAACCATCGATCAATACTGTATTTTCAAAAAATTCCATTTCCAAAAGTTTTTCCATCTCCACAATGATCCTCATGACCAGCTGTCTGACTTTAAAACTTTCTTCATCGATCTTGTTTTCACTGTTATTCTTCCATATCTTTGCTGCTAACAGCTGCATCGCTATGTTATATACTTCACCTTTGGAAACTTGATGTCCTACAAAGTTGCTTAGCTTGGTGCCAATCCAGTTTGCTATCTGGCATTCTGGCAAATGAATGATTGCTGTCAGATCTTTTTCTTCTTTGATCTCATGTCCAAATCTTACTCTGTTTTGTGTTACCAGAAGATATAATCTCAAATGTCTGATAGAATGATCTGTATACTGGATATCCAGAACTTCCTGCATTCTCTCAAGAATATCTCTGGTGTTGCTTAACATCTGTGGTGTAAGATCTGGAAACATTCGTTCTTTGATCTTCTTTTCTTCCTCAAACAAAACTTGTAAGGAACGTCCTCTCAGCCTCTTTCTTAATACCATTGTCACTGCCTGACGGTAATCTTCTTCTTTTCCTTCCCAGTAAATTCCCATCCCTGGTCTGCGGTAGAGAACCAGATTATAGTGATCAAGCCACTTTTCAATCTCTTCCAGGTCGTTGCTTAATGTTGCATCCGAAATATGAAAAAGGGATGTAAAGTAAAAATATTTGAGTGGTTCGTTGATCGTTAGCAGATCAAGTAATATGATCGTCTGCCGATCCGCTTTACTATATACTGGTTTGTTCTCATCCATATCAACAAGTTCCTTGATGAATTTTCTTGTTTCTGAATCTTCATCCACATACAACCCGATTCTTGGTTTCTTGACCAGTTTAAAGTCGTTTTCCTCAAACCATTCGTTGATGCGTGGCATTTCTCTTAATACGGTTCTTGAACTTAATTTCAGTTTTTCTGATATTGCCTGTATTGTAATTGGATTGTCAGCATTGAAGGTTGCTAACATCTCAATGATAAGTTTCTGTCTTTTTGTTAATCCGGATTTCTTTGACATTCTGTATCATCCCCCTTCACGTATTATTATATATACAATGGGTGGTTTGAACAAGGAATTGATATGATGGTTTTGACGACATTCAATAGTGACATTTTGTTGTCAGTATTTATAGTTTGTCAGTATTATTTCATGACAAGTTTTGATTGTAATAGTGTTGCATGTATGAGTCAGAAAGAAGATAAGAAGAACTATTTATAAGAAAAAAGGATGACACTCCGCATTTTTGAAAGCGTTTTTTACAAATCGCTGATCCGCGCCTGTTCCTTTGATAACTCCCTGGCTGCGAGCCAAAATGCCCGCAGCTACGGTCAGACAATCAACCACAGGGCGCTGCGAATTTGTAAAAAACGCATTCAAAAAGTGCTCATGTTGTCATCCTTTTTTCTTATAAATAGTTCTTCTTATCTTCTTTCTGACTCATACAACGGAACGCTATTCAAATCACTACACAGTGTGTATGTTAAATGGTATTGGCTGATAAGTTTTGGATTCATTGACAGAAGGTCAATGAAATTCGTTTTTCGTACCTCTATCTTTTTTATGTTTTTATGAATACTCGATACATTTCCGTTATACAATTACAATTTAATTAGTAAATACTATCCCTAAACACAATCTTACGATATGCTTCAAATCGTAACCAGCGGTTAAAGAATTCGCTTCCTGGTTTGTATCCTTGTTCTTTTAATTCTGCAAATAACTTATCTGCTTTTTCTTTGGAATCTACAAGTATTTCAAATCCACGTCCGTTGATTAATGGTAATCCTTTGTATTCGTATTCTTCGATTGGCTGGATTGCTGCTACCTTGCGGTCTCTGATCTGTACGGCTACTTTGTCTCTGAATACGATGACATCGAAGTAGTCTGGATAGTGATAGCTTTCTCCTTCGACTGGAATTTCATCTCCGATCGTGTAGGATTTTCCGGATGGTTTGATCTTTGTGACTGTCATACTTTCCATGTTGTAGTAGAATTCTTCAAAGATGTCTCCATTCGCTTTTAATTTTCCGTGTGCGAAGACGCATTTTAAGTCTGTTTCTTCGTCAACTTCAGAGTTTTTGATCACTCCGCATGCGGATGTCATATTTGTGATGCGGTCGATTAAGATTAATTCTCCTAATGTCTTATGATCATCAAATTCGTCTAATACGATCTCTTCCTGCAAAATGACATCACATACTGCGATCTCGTTCTTTCTTAAGTTATTTGCTGGAATGTATTCTCCTGTGTTAACGTCGATCTTATACTGAATATTTGTCACAATTCCCGGAATTTCTTTTGTTCCGATTTTTACGAAATATTCTTTTCCTGGTAATAATTCTCCGTCATCCATCCAAAGAACTGTTGCTGTAAAGGATTTGCTGACTGGAAGTTCTGTTTTATTTGCCAGAACACATCCTCTGGATACGTCTACTTCACGATCTAACTGGATGGTTACTGGGCGGCCTTTTTCGGCTGTCTGTGCATCTTTATCTCCAATTAATAAACTCTTAACCTTTGCGTGTTCTTTACTTGGTAATGTCACGATCTCATCTCCAACAGAAATCTGTCCAGATTCAATCTGTCCCTGAAATCCACGGAATGTGTGATTTGGACGGCATACTCTCTGTACCGGCATATAGAATCCTTCTTCTTCGGATTTCTCGCGAACATCGACTGTCTCTAAATATTCCAGTAAGGGTTCTCCTGTATACCATGGGATGTTGTCTGATTTTGTTGTAACGTTATCTCCTTCTGTTGCTGATACTGGAATAATCTTTACATTTACAAGGGATAATTCTTCCTGTAATTCTTTGATCTGTTCTTCAATCTTTCGAAATGTTTCCTGATCGTATTTTACAAGGTCCATCTTATTGACTGCAAATACGAAATGTCTGATTCCCATTAAGGCACAGATTCTTGCGTGACGTCTTGTCTGTACTAACACTCCCTGAGATGCATCAATTAAGATCACCGCTAAGTCTGCGAAAGATGCTCCTACGGCCATGTTTCTTGTATATTCTTCATGTCCTGGTGTATCTGCTACGATAAAACTTCTTTTTTCTGTTGTAAAGTAACGATAAGCAACATCGATCGTAATTCCCTGTTCTCTCTCTGCCATTAATCCGTCAAGTAATAAGGAATAGTCAATCTTACCGCCACGGCTTCCGACTTTACTGTCTAATTCTAATGCTTCTTCTTGGTCTGTATATAATAATTTGGAATCATATAAAATATGTCCGATCAATGTGGATTTTCCATCATCTACACTACCGCAAGTAATAAATTTTAATAATCCGATCATCTTAGAAATACCCCTCTCTCTTTCTTCTTTCCATGCTTCCTGCTGCTTCGTTGTCAATAACTCTGGTTGTTCTTTCTGAAGAAACCGCACTTAATGTCTCATCAATGATCTCATCAAGCGTTGAGGCTTTTGATTCCACTCCTCCAGTTAATGGATAACATCCAAGGGTTCTAAATCTCACACTCTTATGTTCAATCTTCTCACCTGGTCTTAATTTTAATCTGTCATCATCGACCATGATGATATTTCCGTCTCTCTCAATGACTGGACGTTCTTTTGCAAAATATAATGGAACAATATCAATTTTTTCGCGTTTGATATATTTCCAGATATCTGTCTCTGTCCAGTTAGAAATAGGGAATACTCGAATGCTTTCTCCCTTTTTGATCTTAGAATTATACAATTTCCACATTTCCGGTCTCTGATTCTTAGGATCCCATGCCTGATTTTCATTTCTGAAAGAGAAAATTCTTTCTTTTGCACGAGATTTTTCTTCATCACGGCGACCACCACCGAAGGCCGCGGTAAATCCATATTTTGTTAACGCCTGTTTTAAGGCCTGAGTTTTCATGATATCTGTGTATGCAGCTCCACTATCAAATGGATTGACTCCCTGTTTCACTCCGTCTTCATTAATGTATTCTATCATGTCTAATCCGTATTTCTTTGCTGTATCATCACGGAATTTGATCATTTCTTTAAATTTCCATGTTGTGTTTACATGTAAAAATGGAAATGGTGGTTTCTCCGGATAGAATGCTTTTAATGCTAAATGTAACATAACAGAGCTGTCTTTTCCGATAGAATATAACATTACCGGTTTTTCACAAGAAGCAGCTACTTCTCGGATAATGTAGATTGCCTCTGCCTCCAGCTGGTCAAGATGTGATAATTCGCTCATTTTGATGTCCTCCAATCTAATACTTATTTGAATCTTTCTTGTTGATCTCTATGGTTTGTTCTTCTCCAGTATATTTTTTAATCTTCCAGAGAATGGTATCTTTACTTTCATTGACTGTCATTTCACTTCCCATGCCTCCGATATCGGCTCCAAGGAAAAATGCAATGGCTCCTGTTTTACATTCTTTTAAGCAGGATGTGCATCCCCAGCAGTCTTTTGGATATTTGATATATGCCTTTCCAGTTTCATCAGTTTTTATAAGACTTCCAGGACAGACATCTAAGCATCGCTTGCATCCAACGCATTTATTTTTATTAATTCTGATGCTCATATTGTTCATTCTCCTTTACAAGTTCACGTAAAATTACTTGAATCTTACCATCCACTTTCTTTGTATTGACATATTTTTTCCAGTCATCACTCTTTTGTGGATAGTCAAGATTCTCTGCAAAAGAATGCCATCTTGTCTCTTTTCTTGCCTTTAGATGTTCGATCAGAGTCAGGCAGATTGTTAATCGTTCTTTTAGCTCGTAGTAGAACATCAGCTCATGGTAATCTTTGGCACTTAACTGTCCGGATAATGTGATCAGGTTATTGATCTTTTCTTTTGCAAGGTTTAAGCAGTTTTCATTAAACTGATAATGACTTGAGATTCCACCTGCATAGGCATCCATGACTTTCTGCATGGCTTCTTCCATCTGCTCGATCGTAAAAATGCTGTCTTTGTCTGATAAAATGTGATTATATTCTTTTACTTTATCATCTAATAACTGTTCTTCTTTGGCATCTGTTGTATCAAATGTCTGGGTTTTTAATTTCTCTACGATATCCAGTGCCGCAATCTCACCTTCTACCAAAGCTCCTGTCACATATTTCTGTGGACATCCTCCAGCAACATCTCCTGCTGCATACAGCCCATAGATCGTTGTTTCTCTCTTTGTATTGACCCAATAACCGCTGGCAGTGTGTCCACCGACGATATATGGTTCAGTTCCTTCGATTTCCACATTTTGTTCGCTTGGATCTTTGCCTTGCTCAATCCATTTGAGAGTCTGGCTTGGTGCCATATTTAAATATGCTTTTTTAAGATCGCTATCTTTTTCTTTATCAATTCCTTCTGTTCTTAGATAACAAGGACCTCTTCCTTCTAAATTTTCTTGTGTTGTTCCATAAACACGCTGGGATGTTGTAATTCCATATTTATCTTCATAAATTTCGCCTTTAGAATTGACCTGTTTTGCTTCGACTCCCTGAGCGATCGTTCCGGTTGGTGCGATCGTGTCTTTACATCTTAATGCAATAAAACGCATCTCAAAAGTTGTCATCTCTGCTCCAGCATCAATTCCCATCGCATATCCGGCTCCTGTATTAAATGGTGGATACCACATCTTATGTCTTGAGAATCCCGGATTGTTTGGCTTATAAAGTCCTGCTGTCCCGCCAGTTGCACAAAGGACTTTCTTCGCACGGATCTCGTAAGCTGCTCCATTTTCCATATGGAAACCGAAGGCTCCTTTGATCGTATTATCTTCCACGATATAATCGGTGATATTTAAATGATTGATCACTTCGACATCATTTAACTGATTTACTGCATCTGCTAAAATCGGTTTGATATTTTCTCCATTGATCTTAATGTTTCGGTTACCTCTGGCGACATATTCACCATTTTCATCTTTTAAGATGACCAGTCCTAGCTGTTCCATCTTTTTTGTCACTTCATTTAAGCGCTCTGACATCGTAAGAAGCAAGTCACCTCGCACGATCTCATCGGCATCTTTTCTTGCATAATCAACGTAATCCTGAGGTTTTCTTCCTTTTACGATATAAGCATTGATTGCGTTAACTCCGGCTGCTAAGCATCCGCTTCGTTTAATATTGGCTTTCTCGGCGATGACGATCTTTGCATCACTTTTTTCTCTGATGGTAAGTGCCGCATAACATCCAGCCGTTCCGCCGCCGATGATCAACACGTCGGTATGTATGATCTGTTGTTTTGTAATTTCCATGATCGTTCCTTTCTCAAATATTGATTAAATATAGAAGACATCGCCTTCCTGCATTTCTTTGTTCTCTAATAAATAAGTTTCTTTATCGTCAAATACATATAATCGATAGATCAAAACATCAACTTCTTCTCCAACTTCTACTCTGTCTTTTTCCAGAGAGCGTTCTGCTGTGACTTTGATTCCGTTGATATTAACGATCACATCCAATCGGCTTCCACTAAAGATTACATCTTCGACGATTCCTTTTTCTGCCGCACTCATGTATCGTTTTAACTCACCTTTTTTCGCTAATTCAAGGAATTCCGGTCTGACGATCGCTTTTTGAGCATTTTCTATTTTTTCAAATCCTTTTAGGGATTCATAATTTTCTACAATGGATGATCTTCCAACAAACTGGGCTACAAATGGTGTTTTTGGTGATTTATAAATCTCTAACGGACTTCCCATCTGTTCGATCTTTCCATGATTTGTAATTAAGATCTCATCGGCTACTTCTACCGCTTCATCCTGATCATGAGTCACGAAAATGCTTGTAATCCCAAGTTTTGATACCATTTCTTTTAACCAGAGACGAAGTTCAGATCTTACTTTCGCATCAATCGCTGCAAATGGTTCATCAAGCAATAATACCTGTGGATTTGGTGCCAATGCTCTTGCAAATGCAACTCTTTGTCGCTGTCCACCAGATAACTGGTTTGGATAACGATTTTCAAGTCCGGATAATCCCGTAAGTTCTAATAGTTCAAACACACTCTCTTTGATCTGTTTCTTTGGCATTTTTGCAATTTCTAATCCAAAAGCGATGTTATCAAAGACTGTCATATAACGGAATAATGCATAACTTTGGAAGACAAATCCAATGCCTCGTTTGGCTGCCGGAATATCGTTCACACGCTTTCCATCAATAAAGATATCTCCTGCATTTGGATTTTCAAGTCCTGCGATCATTCGAAGCAATGTTGTCTTTCCACTTCCACTTGGTCCAAGCAATGCTGCAAGTTTTCCTTTTTCAATCCCAAAACTTACATTGTCTGACGCCCGGAAGTTTCCGTATTGTTTATAGATATTTCTCATTTCTACATACATTTTATCTTCTGTCCTTTCCCTGTTGTTTATCCTGTGAGCGGTACCATGCGATATTTCTTAAGATCAGTACAATGACTGCGATTAATACTAAGACAGATGATACTGCAAATGCTGCTGTGATCGATGACGATGTTCCTGACATGTATAAAGCATCGATTTCCAATGGTAAGGTAAATGTCTCACCTCGTGTTTTGGAAAGTGCATTGACTGCACCAAATTCTCCTAATGCTCTGGCACTACATAAGATGATTCCATAGATCAGTCCCCATTTCATTTGAGGAAGTGTAATTTTTCGAAAGATTGTAAATCCACTGGCTCCCATTAGTGCTGCTGCCTCTTCTTCATCTTTTCCCTGTGAATTTAAGATCGGTATGATCTCTCTTGACACAAATGGAAAAGTAACAAAGATCGTTGCTAAGATAACTCCTGGAATCGCAAATGCAATTCGGATGTTTGTTCCAAAGAAAGAATTGATCGCACGGATCGCTGGATATGTCCATCCGAGTCTTCCAAATGTCATTAAGAATGCAAGTCCTACGATGACTGGTGAAATGGAAAACGGAATATCGATCAACGTTGCTAACACCTGTTTTCCTTTGAAACTGAATTTTGTTAATAAAAATGCTGCCATGATTCCAAAAAATGTATTGACTATAACTGCAATTAATGTTGCTAAAATCGTTACAAATAGAGCACTTTTTACATAATCTGTTGAAATCGCATCGACATAAAATTTAAATCCTTCATTTAGCGAATTTGTAATAACAGAAAATAATGGTAAAACTAACATGACGATCATAAATAAAACACTGACCGTAATCAGGATGATCTTTGTTCGTTGTTTTCTTTTTTCAAACTTCTGCTGTTCATTCATGATCTTCCTCCTTACTGTGCGTTCACTCTTCTTGCCTGTCTTACCTGTATAATATTGATCACAAATAACATCACAAAGGAAATGATCAACATGATAAGAGCAATTGCAGTTGCACTTTTATAATCGATATAGTTTAATTTCTGCATGATCACATAAGAGATCATCTGTGTATGTTCTTTGGCACTGTTTCCTGAGATATAGATCACACTTCCGTATTCTCCAATTCCTCTTGCAAATGCCAGTCCAAATCCTGTCAATAATGCAGGCCTTAATTCTGGTAAAATAACCTTGAAAAAGGTTCTTGTCGGTGTTGCACCTAACATATAAGCTGCTTCTTCGTACTGGTCATCCATTTTCTCAAGTACTGGCTGAACTGCTCTTACGATAAATGGAATCCCGATAAATACAAGTGCGATCAAAAGTCCGATCCTTGTATAGGAAATCTTAATCCCAAAGTGTGCCAAGTATCGTCCGATCATTCCATCTTCGGCATACATTTTGGATAATGTGATGCCTGCAACTGCGGTTGGTAATGCAAACGGAAGTTCAATCATTCCATCCATTAACCGCTTCCCTGGAAACTCGTATTTTACAAGCACCCATGCGATGATCAGTCCAAATACCACATTGATCAATGCTGCAATAAAAGAGCTTCCGATACTTGTGATAAATGCATTTCTTACGGTTTCTTTTGATATGAGTGTAAAGAATTCATTCGGTGATAATTTTAATGCATAAGCAAATACCGATGCTAATGGGATCAGAACGATCAGTGATAACATCGTTACGGTAACTCCCATCGTTAATCCAAATCCCGGAATGACTCTTGCTTTTTTCGCTTTTTTTAATATATTGTTCTCGTTATTTGTATTGCTCATCTTCATTCCTGCCTTCTTAATTGTTCGTGTAAATCTTGTCAAACAACGCTCCATCTTCAAAATATTTCTTATAAGCCTGATCCCATCCTCCAAAATCACTGATCTTATATAATTTCATATTCAGATTAAATTTATCTTTATATTGTTTTAAGATTGTCTGATTGGATGGACGGTATCCTTCTTCGGCTGCAAGTTTCTGTGCCTTATCACTGTAGAGATATTTTAAATACTCTGTGGCGATCTTCTTTGTGCCGTTGACGTTCACATTGTCATCGACAAGACTGACACTTGGCTGTGCTAAGATACTGATACTTGGTGTAATGATCTCATACTTTCCTGGATAGTTTTTCACTGTTTGTAAGGCTTCATTTTCCCATGCGATCAGAACATCTCCTTTTTTATTCTCCACAAATGTTGTTGTAGAACCTCTGGCTCCCGAATCCATGACCGATACATTCTGATATAATTTTGTCAGAAATTGTTCTTCTTTTTTCTGGTCGCGATAGGTATCAAGTGCGTATCCATAAGCTGCTAAGAAATTCCAGCAGGCTCCTCCACTGCTCTTTGGATCTGGTGTGATAAGTTCAACTCCTTTTTTGACTAGGTCATTCCAGTCTTTAATATTTTTCTTATTTCCTTTTCTTACTAAAAAGACAATTGTTGATGTATATGGTGCAGAATCATTTGAAAATCTCTTCTGCCATCCTTTGTTGATCAATCCTGTCTGCTCGATCAGTGAAATGTCATGTTCTAGGGCCAGTGTCACAACATCACCATTGCTTCCTTCTACGACTGATCTTGCTTGACTTCCAGAACCACCATGGGACTGGATCACTTCTACTTTCTTACCATATTTGTTTTTATAATATTTAATAAAATCTTTATTATATTTTTCATAAAACTCTCTTGTTGGATCATAGGATACATTTGTGATCGTAAGATTTTCTTTTTTCTTACCTCCGCATCCTGATATGGAAACCATGAGAATCATACAGAGACAGATCAGCATCATTTTCTTACTAATATTTATTTGTCTGGTTCTTTGTTGTCGTATTCTCATCGTTTTTTTCTCCTTTGTTTTGATTCCATACTATTTCTGTATGTTTTATATGAATTGGATTATAGAGGATTTTTGTATACATGTCAATAAATATTGTTATAAAAAAATATAATACCTAATTCAAAGATTTTTTTATTACATGAATTTTTACGAAAAAGAGCACGAAAAAAAGACGTTTCAACATATATCTTCTATATGCCAAAACGTCTCCTATTGCTTATTATTTCATGTATTTTTGCAGATTTTTCTTTTGTTTGTCACTGATCTGATAGAAAGTCTGCTTTCCATCTTTATCTTCAATGCCAATCACTGTTTTATCTCCAAGAAGTACTTTTGTTAACGTACCACTTGTATAAAAACGATACTCATCCCATGAAGTTGTATCCTGCGCAGCATCTTTTCCAGATAACTTTTTTGCTTTCCTAACAATCTTAGAAACTTTGATCGCTGTATCATTAAATTTCATTTTTTTATCTGTTACAATGATCTGTGCATCAGCAATTCTTGCTGCGACATTGCTGTAATTCTTCTGCTCTTCGGCATCGATCAGCGCATCTCCAACGGTTGAAGCACCATTATATGCATAGACATTCTCTGGAATCTCATCAAACACAATATAGCTGTCGCCATATACTTTGAACTCGAATGTTGTGTTATCTTCATCGATCAATGCATAAGAATAACTTTGTTTATACTGCTTCTCTACATCGGTTGGTGTAATTCCGATCATTCGATTGCATCCTGTCACAATCTTTTTTACATATTTGCAGACAGGAATATTCGTTACCGCAAAGCTCTGATTCTTGATCGTATTCGTTGCAAAATCAACTTTAATGATCCTGCTGTCTTTCACTTTGCTTTTATACTCCGCAATCTTTTGGTCTCCGGAAGTTGCATGAATGGCTTTGATCTTCTTATTCAGTGAACTTGTTTTTTTCTTTTCTTCTTTTAACTGAACAGACAGTTTATCTCTCTCATCCTTAAGGCTCTGATAATATTTGGATTCCACAACCGAATCTTTTGACGGCTTAAAACATCCTGTCATCATCACACTGCTCATTACGATAACTGCTGCTGTCAGTATATATTTAGCACCTTTCATATGGTTTCCTCCATTACAGGCCTTATCGTTTTTCGGCAATTTCTCCTGCTTTTTTATAGATGCTGTTTGGTGCGATACATCCACGTACCATAGACAATGGATAAATATTTGTATCATGCCCAACAATAGACCCAGGATTCAGGATTGTTCCACATCCCACTTCAACGCGGGAACTTAAGATTGCTCCAATCTTTTTTCTTCCTGTTTCAATCTTTTCCTCTCCATTTTTGATCACAACATTTGTCTTGTCGGATTTTACATTCGATGTGATAGATCCTGCTCCCATATGAGATTTATATCCTAAAATAGAATCCCCAACATAATTATAATGAGGTACCTGAACATTATTAAACAAAATATCATTCTTGATCTCTGTAGAATTTCCTACCACACAGCCTGCACCGATCAATGCATTTCCTCTGATAAATGCTCCTGGGCGCACTTCTGTATCTGGTCCGATGATCGCTGGCCCATTGATCGTTGCTGTCTTAGCAATTGTTGCACTTTTGGCGATCCATACGTCTTCTTCCACCTGATCATATTCATCTGCCGATAATGTTGGTCCAACTTTCAGCACAAAATCTTTGATCAAGGGAAGAATCTCCCATGGATAAGTTGTCTGTTCAAATAATTCTGTTGCAATTGTCTGATCTAAATCCTGAAAGAATTCTTTGTTTGTTAATTCTACCATCTGACTTACCTCTTTCTGTTCTTATTATTTGTTTCAATCCACGGTCGGTAATTTTATCGAGTCCGACACAACATATAGATTCCTTACTTAATCATTTGAAATCCAATTCAATCGGACAGTGATCTGATCCCATCACATCTGTTAAGATCTTTGCATCACTGATTCGCTCTTTTAAGCACTCTGATACAATGAAATAGTCGATACGCCACCCTGCGTTATTCTTTCTCGCATTGAAACGGTAAGACCACCAGGAATAGATTCCTGTCTGGTCTGGATATAAATAACGAAAGGTATCGATAAATCCATTGTCAAGCAGTGAACTCATCTTCTCTCGTTCTTCATCTGTGAAACCAGCATTTTTGCGGTTTGTTTTTGGATTCTTAAGATCGATCTCTGTATGGGCAACATTAAGATCTCCACAAAAGATCACAGGCTTTGTCTCCTCTAACTTCTTCAGATAAGCAAGAAAATCCTCTTCCCACTTCATACGATAAGAAAGCCTTGCCAACCCACTTTGTGAATTTGGTGTATACACTGTAATAAAGTAATAATTTTCAAACTCCAGTGTGATCACACGTCCTTCCTGATCATGCTCTTCGATTCCTAGACCATAGGAAACGCTTAGCGGTTCTTCTTTTGTAAATATACCTGTTCCTGAATATCCCTTCTTCACTGCATAATTCCAGTACTGATGGTATCCTGGAAGCTCAAGATCAAGTTGTCCTTCCTGCATCTTACTTTCCTGAATACAGAAAATATCAGCATCTGCCTCATTGAAAAAATCTAAAAATCCTTTCTTCACACATGCTCTGATTCCATTGACATTCCATGATATGAATTTCATCTAATTTCCTCCACGTCTCTTGTTATAAAGAAACATAATCACTCCTGCTGCAACGATCACACAATATCCGATAAAGCTCAACAAATCTGGAAGCTGTCCAAAGAACAAAAATCCAAGAACTGCCGAAAACATGATCTGTGTGTAATCATAAACAGAAATCTCTCTTGCTGGTGCATAAGTATAAGCTGCTGTGATACCGAACTGTCCACCTGCTGCCGCAAGTCCTGTCAATAACAGGAAGATCATCTGCTGTGTAGAGATTGGATGAAAATCAACGATCAGATATGGAACACATGCAAGCATGGAAAATGTTGAGAAGAAAAATACGATCATTGGACCTTTCTCTCCTCGAAGTCCTAGTTTTCTTACACAGGTGTATGCAAAACCTGCACACATTCCTCCGGCAAAACCAATGACCGCTGCTGGTGTTACTCCAGTCGCAAAACTTGGTTTCACAATAAATAAGCTTCCGACAAATGCTGCAATAACGCAGGCACACTGTGTCGGTGTAATCTTCTCTTTCAGTACTAAATAAGAAAATACGATAACAAAAAATGGCGATAACTTATTCAGACTGGAAGCATCTGAAAGCATCAGGTGATCTACCGCATAAAAGTTGCAGAAAATACCTAAGGTCCCAAAAAGGGACCTTAGAATAAACCAATGCAAATTTCTTTTCTGAATCTGAATCTTTTCCTTACTGCGAATAAGCATCACAAATGCGATGACTGATGCAACTAAATTACGGAAAAAACTCTTCTCAATCGATGGAAGATCCCCAGCCATCTTTAAAAACATTGCCATTAGGGCAAAAGAACAAGATGACAGTATGATGCATAAAATTCCTCGATTCTTATCTTTCATAACAAGATTATACTCTTGAAGAATATTCTCCAGTTCTTGTATCGATCTTTAACGTATCACCTTCGTTAACGAATAATGGTACCATTACCTGCGCACCTGTTTCAACGATACATGGTTTTGTAGCACCCTGTGCTGTGTTTCCTTTTTCTCCTGGTTCACATTCTGTAACAAGTAATTCTACAGAAATAGGTGGTTCAACCTGGAATGCATTTCCTGCGTGAGAAACGATTGTAACGTTCTCATTCTCTTTTACGAATTTTAAAGAATCTCCGATAACATCTGGTCCTAATGCGATCTGATCAAATGTTTCGTTATCCATGAAATAGAATAATTCTCCATCATTGTACAGATACTGCATCTCTTTACGTTCGATATGAGCGTTTTCAAATTTCTCTGTTGGACGGAATGTTTTTTCAACAACTCCACCGTTCTTGATATTTTTTAATTTACAACGTACAAACGCTGCTCCTTTTCCAGGTTTTACATGCTGGAATTCGATGATCTGGTAGATGTTATTCTCGAACTGAATTGTTAATCCATTCTTAAAATCTCCTGCTGTAACCATATTATAATTGTCCTCCTTAAATTATATCTTTTCTTATTTTATCTTAAATCTATAGTTGAATCAACTATTTATTTGCTAATTTATAGATTTCGTATATATCATTCTCATCACAGACCTTAAATGATCCAATCGTTCTGGTTCCTTCATAAGAACATCCATGCGCCATTTTCTTCACTTCTTCGTCTGTTTTTAAGCCGATCTCTGTTGCTTCGCTGAAACTTGTCGGCATATCAAGTGATGCAAAATATGCGACTGTTTTCTTGATTCCTTCCTGAGCTGCTTTCACATCGTCTGCTTCTTCAACATTCCAGACTCTTCTTGCATACTGGGCAAATCTTGCTGGTTTCGCATCATATACATAAGCTGCCCAAGCGCCCCACACAGTAGATAAACTTGCTCCATGTGCAATGTCAAACTTCGCACTTAATTCATGTCCTAACTGATGAACTGCAAAATCTTTCTCAGCTCCAAGACCTGTGATTCCGTTATGTGAAAGGCTTCCTGCCCACATGATCTCACTCATCGCATTGTAATCATGAGAATCTTTGATCGCAACAGCGCCATTCCTGATCACAGTACGAAGCAGTCCTTCTGCGATCTCATCTGTCAATTCGTTATTCTCTGTCTGAGTAAAATAACGATCCAATGTATGCATCATAATGTCTACAACCCCACATCCAACCTGATATTTTGGTAATGTGTATGTAAGTTCAGGATTCATGATCGCAAATGCCGGACGATTAAAATCTGTAGAAAGTCCTCGTTTGATCTTAGTATCCTCATTCGTAAGAACTGCTGAATCACTTGTCTCACTTCCGGCTGCCGCCAGTGTAAGTACAACTCCGACTGGAAGAGATTTCGTAACCGTCTGCTTCTTAGACCAGAATTCCCAGATATCTGTCTCTGGATTGGCGGTTCCATGTGCAACAGCCTTTGAAGTATCAATCACGCTTCCGCCTCCGACTGCCAATACAAAATCTGTTCCAAACTCAATGGATTTCTTTACTGCCTCTCTTGCAAATGACAGTCTCGGATTCGGTTTTACTCCTCCGATCGTCATATAATCAAGCCCAGCTTCCTGTAATGATGCTGTAACCTGATCTAATAATCCGCTTCTTACAACACTTCCTCCACCATATACAACAAATACTTTGGTTGCTCCAAATCTCTTAGCAAGCTCTCCTGCCTGTTTCTGAGTCGCTTTACCAAAAATAATCCTTGTTGGTGTGTACTGAGTAAATCCATGCATTGCTTCTTCCTCCATCTGATCATCTGATCTTGAAAATAATATATATGTTTTTTAGTTATCGCCTCTTGTTAGCTTTACGACGATCTCTTCAGCAATCTCTTCTACTGTCTTATAATCTGTATTTACTACAACATCTGCAGCTGCTTCATACTTTGGACGACGCTGTTCCATCATATTAGAAATGAATTCTGTATTCTTATTACCACGCAATAATGGTCTGTCATCGCTGTCCTTAACACGCTCTAAGATTACTTCTGGTGATGCTGTTAATAAAACAACCTTTCCATTCTTCTTCATCTCTGCGACGTTCTCATCACGAAGTGCGACCCCTCCACCACAGGAAATGATCTGGTTGTTCTTCTTCTGAAGTTCGATCAAAAGGTTAGTCTCACAGTTTCTGAAATATGTTTCTCCATATTCCTCAAAAATCTTATTAATAGACATTCCTTCCTTCTTAACGATCTCTTCATCCATCTCAACCTGTGGGGAAGCAAGAATCTTACTCAAATATGTAGAAACAGTACTCTTACCTGCTCCCATAAATCCGATCAGCAAGATATTATGTGTAAACAATGTCTTTGCCTGAATTCTTCTGCTGTTCTCTACAATATATGTAAAGATATCAAGAATCTCATCCTTATATGTATTCTCATCCACATGAGTGAGCAGCATCTTGCGCTGTCTCTTTTCCTGTTCCGGCTGAAGGATTGGTAATCCATTTTGTTTCTTGTAGACCATGATCTCTTTGATGATATCCATTCTCTCTTCTAATACAGAGACAATCTTCTTATCACACAGATCCAGTCTCTCTCTAATCTCTTCTAACTGACTCATCTTCTTGTTCTTTCCTTTTCTATCCTAAATATTCCATCTTTTCATAAATACAAAGTATGGCCTTAAATAGTATATCATACATTTCTATCTTTTTTCAATTCATTGCATCTATAATTTAAGCAAATTCACTTTGTTCTGTAATAAATGAAATAAAATCCTTTACAACTGGTGTCAGATATTTATCTTTCTTTAATACAAGATAAATATATCGTTCAATTTCTGGCGATACAATTGGACG
Source organism: Clostridiales bacterium (assembly GCA_019423795.1). GTDB lineage: Bacteria > Bacillota > Clostridia > Lachnospirales > Lachnospiraceae > Anaerostipes. The sequence continues at coordinate 57,091 of JAHZAT010000069.1, read as the reverse complement.
GATACAGACATCCATCGTATCAAGCAACGGAATTTTTGGTACGATCGCAATTCCAAATCCTGCTGCGACAAGACCTGCTACTGAAGAATCTTCTTCACCTTCATATGCAATCGTTGGCTGCCTCTTAATCTTTGAAAAACAACTGTCGATCACCGGTCTTAATCCACTGTTTCTTGTAAAATATACATAATCGTAATCAACAGTATCCATAAGATCAATCTCTTTTTTCTCTGTCAACGGATGATCTTTTGGCATAATAAGAACCAAATCTTCCTGTCCTACCGGAATAAACTCCAATTCATCTTCTCCTTCTATATAGGAAGAAAATGCAAGATCGTACTTCCCATCCTTTAATTCTTCTACGATTTTTTTCGTTGTTCCCTGTCCAAAAGAAAATCTGATATGATTTTCTCCTTTTTCTTCAAGATAGCTTTTGATCAAATTTGGAATAAAATGACTTCCCAATGTAAAAATATACCCCATATCGATAAATCCGCCGCTGATTCCTGAAGTTTCTGTTAAAACTCTTTTTCCTTCATCTAGCATATCAAGAGATTGTTCTACATATCTTAAAAATAAAGCTCCATATTTTGTTAATTTTGCATTTCTTCCCTGTTTTTCGAATAATTTTACCCCTAATTCACCCTCAAGACATGAAATTGCATGACTTAAACTTGGCTGTGTAATTGACAGCATATCAGCAGTTCTCGTATAGTGTTCTTCCTTTGCTAATGCCCGAAAATAGTATAAATGATTCAAATTCATAATCTATGATCTCCCAATCCATAAAATTTATTTATAGATAGTATACCACATTCTTCATTGCATTTATATATTCACTTTGCTATAATTATTCTTAGAAAACTATTAAACATATTGGAGGATCATAATTATGGCAGCAAAGAATTTCCGTAAATTATTTGAACCGTACACAGTAAAATCTATGACATTAAGAAATCGTATTGTCATGACTCCCATTGGAACAAATTTTGCTGAGCATACCGGAGAAGTAAATGAGAGAATCATTGATTATTATAAACAGCGTGCAAAAGGCGGAACTGGTCTGATCACTATTGAAGCAGCAAGCGTTTATTCACCACAGGGTGCAAGCGGTGCTTATCAGCTTCGTATTGACCATGACAATTACATTCCTGGTCTTTACAGATTATGCGAAAGCATTCATGACTGTGGGTCTAAAGTCAGCATTTTGTTAAACCATGCTGGATCTGCAGCGAATGGTAAGATGACAAACATCCAGCCAGTATCTGCATCTGATATCCCATCAAGAGTTGGTGGAGATATTCCAAGAGCATTAACAACCGATGAGATTTATACAATCGTTAACAAATTTGCTGAAGCAGCAAAACGTGCAGTTACAGCAGGATTTGATGCTGTTGAGATTCAGGCCGGACATGGTTACTTATTAAACCAGTTCTTATCTCCAACAACAAATGATCGTACTGATGAATTCGGCGGTTCTAAAGAGAATCGTGCACGTTTCACTACATTAGTATTAAAAGCTGTTCGTGAGACAGTTGGTGAAAATATTCCTATCTTCTTAGGAATCAGTGCTGATGAACTTGCTGAAGATGGTAACACATTAGATGATACATTAGAGATTGTTGAATATTTCAAAGATTATGTTGACGTATTTGATGTTTCTGCTGGACTTACATGTTCTATTCAGTACCAGTATGACGCAGATTACCTTCCAGATGGATGGAAATCTTATATGTCAAAAGCCATTAAAGAAAAAACTGGTAAACCTTGCCAGACAAGCGGTAATATCCGTGAACCAGAAGTTGCAAATCGTATTCTTGAAGATGAGGAAGCCGATCTGATCGCTATCGGACGTGGACTGATTGCTGATCCTGAATGGGTAAACAAAGTTCAGTTTGGTAACACAGATGATATCAATCGTTGTATTTCTTGTAACAATGGATGTACAGCAACTTTAGGTGATGAACCTATTCGATGCAGCATTAACCCTGCACTTGTTTCAGGTTCCTTATACAAAGATAAGAAATTAAAGAAACCTTGCAACGTTGTCGTTGTTGGTGGTGGTACTGCTGGTCTTGAAGCTGCATGTACAGCTGCTGAAGTTGGCTGTTCTACAGTTCTTATCGAGAAATCCGGAGAACTTGGAGGACTTGCCCGCCGTGTAGGAAAGATGCCAAACAAACAGCGTCTTGGATATTTCCCACAGTATTTAGAACGTCGTGCAATGAAACTTAAAAATCTGTTTATCTGCAAGAATACAGAAGCTTCTATTGAATTCATTGAAGGTTTCAAACCAGATATCGTTGTAAATGCTACAGGATCTGTTCCACTTCTTCCAAATATTCCTGGATTAAAGGAAAACTTAGAAACTGGAAACGTATCTACAATTTTTGATCTTGTAGATCATGTAGATTCTTATCCTGAAGATTTAACAGGAAAGAAAGTTGTTGTTATCGGTGGTGGTAACGTAGGACTTGACGTTGTTGAATTCTTTGTTCCTAGAAAAGCTGATGTAACAATCGTTGAGCAGAAAGCTCACTTTGGTGAAAACCTTGACTTTATCACAAAGACTGGTTCTATTGAATTCATGAATAAAAATAAAGTAACTCAGTATCCAAACGCTTCTTTATTAGAAGTAAAAGAACATAGCTTTATTGTAAAACATGACTATAAAGATCTTGAATTAGACTTTGATTATGGATTTGTATGTCTTGGAATGCAGTCTGCAACTCCTTCTCTTCAGGAATTATACAACCACTTCATCTATGAAGGTGTTGAAGTTCTTAACATCGGTGACAGTGCTCAGACACGTCGTATCATTGAAGGTGTAAAAGAAGGTCGTGACATCTTAGTTGCATTAGAACGTCAGGATTTCATCTAAGATCCAGATAGAAATAAAAAAATATAAGAATTAAAATTAAAACACGAGTCAGTATTTATTTTATCTGACTCGTGTTTTTTATTTTGAAATGAAATATAATTAATGTTTTTTCTTACGGTACTGCCACAGTACAATCTTCTCAAGATAACGTTTTAACACGATCTGAATCTCTTCTTTTGGATTCATTGGTGTGACTAAGATGCTATGTAATCCTGTTCTGTTTGCTCCATAAACATCGGTAAACAACTGATCTCCTACAAAGAATGTATTCTTCTTATTCGTTCCCATTAGTTTCATTGCTGTCTCATAGCCTTTCACAGATGGCTTATTGGCCTTGTATACATAATGCTTTCCACCAACCGCTTCGCAGAAAGCTTTGACTCTTGGTTCTTTGTTATTGCTTGTAAAGCAGTACTGCATACCGATCGCATCCAGTCTTTTAAACAATTTCTTTGCACGTTCATCCGCAGGTGCATTGTGTGGTACTAACGTATTGTCGACATCGAAGATCACTCCCCGGTATCCTTCTTGGTAATATCGTTCGAAATCAATATCATAGGTACTTCTGATATCTTCGGACGGATAGAATTTCTGAAACATAATTTATCTTCCTTTTTTATATATCTTTTTTAATATTATCTTATTTATTTTATAATACGTTTTTGATATTGGCAAGACGAAACTATAGAAATGCAAAGAATCTGTACATAAATTCTTAAAAATCTATGCACAAATTATATTCTTTACTGATTTTCAGTATTTTTTAATAAAACATCATATCTTAAATTAACAAACAATGCTAGTAACACACCGATGGCAGTAATTACAATGTTCATAACAATAACATTTGTAGATGTCATCTTCGCAGCTGCTGTTAAGATTGTGTAGTTACATAAGCTTGATGCGATCATAACCAAACTTGTAATTGTACCTTTGATCTTAGGGAACAGATTATTTACAACGGCTGTAGCCATCTGAAGAACTCCACCTGCTGCTGCATATCCCAGCACAAACGCTCCAATATAGCAGATCATCGGTGTCTTGATCATATAGACTAATGCTAACATTATAAGAGAGATTGCTGGATAGATCACCAAGAATTTTACCTATTTAAATTTTGTAATCAAAACACTTGTTACAAATAATGCAACCATTGTACCTGCCGCAACGCCTAAGAAGAAAGGCATTAATAGCTGTGCAACAGAAATAAATAACTTAATTCCCATCGTTGCGATTCCTGTATATTCATAGATAATCTCTGCTACTGCAGGATAGGTCGCTGTATCTAAGAATGAGTTTGCGATACCACCAAGAACTGCTGCGATATAAGCAATTGTTGTGTTTGGTGAGAATGCGATTCCTACTAAGAATACTACATAGGAGGCGCATCCGATAATTATAGAAAAACGTCTTCCTAACTTATCAGATAATGGACCTGCAAATGGAAGTGAGATTAAACGTCCCAGTCCTAATGTTGCAAATGCTTCGTTGTGCATTGCAGGTGAGCTTGAATGTCTGATTGGATAAGCCATTAATCCGATCAATTCTGTATGTCCTGTAATTCTCTCTGCCATAATTTTTCTCCTTTAAATCAACCTTATATTTATCATTCACCCTATTATGTTTTTAGAAGAATACCCACAGCAGACTAAACCACCCGTTTTTGAAAATGATCAGTATGCAAAGATCACTCGTCTGTCCCATACTTACAATAATCCAAACTGGAGTTATCAATACCACCTTCACAAAAATGAAACAGAATTTATTTATATTGCAGGCGGCAAAGGAACGTTCAGCATTAACACAAACTTTTATCATGTCTCCAAAGGCGATATCTTGATCGTAGAAAAAGGAACGATCCATTCTCTGATTTCAGATAAGGATGCTCCTCTTGACTGCTGGACTTGTGCCGCATATGAAAGCAGGGATTCATATGCCATTGATCGAAGAAAAGATTCTTCCTTCGCACAGAATATTTTGATCTATATCAATGAAAATTATAACAAAAAAATAACTTTAAAGCTGCTTTCTGAACATTTTCATATCAGTGCCGATTATATCAGTCATGAATTTCGTAAAATCTATGGAATCTCTCCTCTTGAATTTCGAGAAAAATATAAGAAATAATCTATATTTTTGCATACAAAAAGAAGCATGTACTTTCGTCTTACATGCTTCTTTCTTAGAATTCATCCTATTTTTACACAATTATTTTTCTACACCGCTTAAATATGCATTATAAATATCCTTTGAAATATTCTTCTGGATCGCATCATAAACTGGCTGTGCTTTTTCTCGCACTTCTTTCTGTGTTTTTGCATCTAGTTTCACAATCTTTGTACCACTATCTTTGATAATCTTGATACGATCTGCAATTCTCTTATCAGATGCTTCTCTTGCATATTTCTTCGCTATCTGTGATGCCTGATCAATGATCTTCTGCTGATCTTTTGACAAACTGTTATAAAATTCATCACTGACGATCAGTGAAATATAATGTGGCAGATGGTTTGTCTCTACGACATAATCCTGCTGTTCATATAATTTGCTGGAAACAATAACTTCGTAAGGGTTCTCCTGTGCATCGATCGTTCCCTGCTGAAGTCCAATATAAACTTCACTGAATGTCATTGGTGTTGGGTTTGCTCCAAGTGTCTTCCAGAACTTCAGATGGTAACTATTCTCCATTGTACGGATCTTCTGTCCTTTGAAGTCTTTAATACTTTTAACATTCTTGTTTGTAGACATAACACGGAATCCCTGATCGGCATATCCAAGAAGTTTATATCCACCTTTCTGATATACCTTCTCCATCTTCTTATAGAATATCGGATTATCTACAGCTTCTCGTGCCTGTTTGATCGTTGTAAATGCACTTGGTAAGTCAAATACAGCTGTATCTGGAAGAAAAGTTACCTGTGGTGCTGTATTCTGTACAACAAATGGGATATCTCCATCTTTACAGCTTTCAAGAAGTTCTCGGTCTCCTCCAAGTGTACTGTTAGGATAAACCTCAATCTTCATCTTCCCATGGCTTAATTTAGAAACTTCTTTTGCAAATTTCTCTGCATATAACTGTGTAACTGTATCTTCCGGACTGGAAGTTCCAAGCGGCCATGCATATCTTTGTACTTCATCTTTACTCTGTTTCTTCTTGCATCCAGATAAACTGAATAATAAGACTCCCGCAAGAAGAACAACAACGGATCTTTTTATGATTTTTCTCATGAAATCCTAAACCTCCTTATAAAAATGCCAGACTGATCTGCGGAATAAATGTGATCAGAAGTAATGCTACAAGGAAACAAACGATTAAAGGCATTGCTTTTTGTGCAATCTTCATCACCGGGATATCCGTTAAGGATGATGCCACAAATAAGTTGACTCCAATCGGTGGTGTAACGAAACCGATGGCAAGGTTTACAACCATCATAACACCAAAATGAATTGGATTCATACCGATTGCTGTGACAATTGGTAATAAGATCGGTGTTAAAATAAGGATCGCTGGTGTTGTATCCATGACCATTCCTACGATTAGTAAGAATACATTGATCACAAGTAAGATCACAACTTTATTATGGAAGTTACTTAAGATCCACGCACTAATGGACTGAGGTACACGCATTAAAGTTAATACTCTTGAGAATGCAATGGATGCTGCTAAGATAAACAGAATTGGTGCATAAGTTCTCACACCTTCTACCATGATTCCCCAGATATCTTTAAATTTCATGGATTTATAAATAAATAAGCTGACTACTAAAGAATAAAATACGGAAATAACCGCTGCTTCTGTTGGAGATGCAACTCCAGTATAAATACATCCAAGGATAATAACCGGACTTAAGATTGCAAAAAAGCTTTCTTTAAATACTCCGATAAATCCTTTCGCATGCAACTGATCGATCTCTGCTGCAATCTTTTCCTTATCTTCTCCATGTTTTTTACAATAGTAAATGGCATAAACCATCAATAAAGCACCAATTAGTAATCCTGGTACAACTCCCGCCATAAACAGATCACTTACAGATTCTCCAGATGCCATACCATACATGATAAACGGAATACTAGGCGGTATGATAACCCCTAGTCCACCGGCTACTGCTACAATTGCCGTTGTAAATGACTTATCATATCCTAAACGTACTAAGATTGGGATTGTCATACTTCCTACCGCTGCTACGGTTGCAGGTGCTGACCCTGAAATTGCTCCATAGAATAAGCAGGTAACAATCACTGCACAAGGCATTCCTGCTGTTAATTTTCCAATAAAAAACGCAAAAACGTCAAAAATCTTCTTAGAGATTCCTCCTTTTGCCATGATCATTCCAGATAATACAAACATTGGAACTGCAAGCAATGGGAAACTATCGATTCCTCCAAGCATAGAACGAATGACAAATGTCCCGCTTGCTGTAAATGATGGATCAAATGCTCCTGGAAGTACAGATACGATCCCAAGGGCGATTGAAATCGGAATTGCAATGATCAGACAAATAAAGAAGAGTAAAAATACGACTGCTGCTGACATTTATTTATCCCCCTTTTCTTTATCATCTTTACGGATCACAATCTTAAATTCAATGATCCAACGCTGAATAATACGAAATGCTACTAAAACAAAACTAACTAGTGGTGCTGCCTGAATATAATACATTGGAATCTGACAGGCAGGGCTTACCTGTCCACTTTCAAATGCACTCTTTAAGTAAAGAACTGCAAATGGAATCAAATACAAAAACAATGCAAGTTCAATTGTGTGATTCACCACTTTAAACAATGCCTTCCCTCTTCTTGGGAACATTGCTACAAACTGTTCAATTTTAATGGAAATACATTTCTTAGTACAATAGCTGACGCTGATAAAACCTGACCAGATAAATAAATATCTCGTCAGTTCCTCTGACCAAGAGAGAGAAGCTCCAAGTGCATATCTTGCAAATACCTGGATTCCCATGATCACTGTCATTGCAATCAGTAATGCTACCATTAAAAATTCTTCCAGATTCTCATCAAGCCATTTTAGCATGATTCACCTCTTTCTACTTTCTATAACAAAAGTCTTTATTTTCACAAACTATGGCAAAACTTTAACAATTTGCTCTACTATATTATACTGAAAAAATAGGATTTCAGCAAATATTTTTTACGTATTTAAAAAAGAGGAAAAGAATAACCAAGAATCTTCTCCTCTTCTGCATTTAATTTTTAAAGATTCAGTTCTTATAATCCCTGATTTTCATGAAGGAACTGAAGCATATTATTTAAGTCGTTGACTGCTGCCTGTCCAGGTGCAGATGCTTTCTTCGCTGCTCCAAATGTTAAAGCAGATCCGAACACTTCACCGCAAAGACGGCTGATCAGTCCTGTTCCTGCCATAGACATTGTGATGATCGGACGATCTGCATGATCTGTATACATTTCTTCTGTTGCACAAAGAAGTGTTAATACGTCACGTCTGCAAGTTGGCATAACTGCGATCTTAGGGATGTCAGCACCAAGTTCCTGCATTTTGCAAAGTCTTCTTACGATTTCATCTTTTTCAGGTGTTTTGTCAAAGTCGTGGTTAGATGCAACAACTTTTACTCCACATTCATGAGCAGCTGCTACAATCTCTTTTACGATTTCGTCGCCTGTAAATGCTTCTACATCTACAAGATCAACATATCCTGTTTTTGCAGCCGCAATGTTTAATTCTTTGTAAGGTTGGGCTTCGATTGCTTTTTCTCCACCTTCTTTTGATGTACGGAATGTGAAGAGGATTGGTGTTTCACCTAAAGCTTCTCTTAAATCTTTTAATACGTCTTCTACTTTATCGAATTCGAACACTCCTTCGAACCAGTCAACACGCCATTCAACAACGTCTACAGGGATGCTGTCAAATGTTTTCGCTTCTGCGATAATCTCATCTTTTGTAACACCTACGATAGGTACACAAATTTTTGGAACTCCGCTTCCGATTTCAATATTTCTTACTTTTACTGTATTCATTGACAATTTCCTCCTATTGTCTGAACATTCTCCCGAAGCATAAACCTCGGGAGTTCCTGTTACCAATACTAATTAATTTTTAGATGCTTCTTCTGCATTCTTTAATAATACACCATAACGTACGTTTACGAAAAGTGCTAATAAGATTCCGATTGCTGTAATTACGATATTCATCATGATTACACTTGTAGATGTCATCTTCGCAGCTGCTGTTAAGATTGTGTAGTTACATAAGCTTGATGCGATCATAACTAAACTTGTGATAGTTCCTTTGATTTTAGGGAACAGATCATTTACAACGGCTGTAGCCATCTGAAGGACTCCACCTGCTGCTGCATATCCGATGACGAATGCTCCAACGTAGCAGATCATAGGTGTCTTAATAATGTAAACTAATGCTAACATTACAAGAGAGATTGCTGGATAGATCACCAAGAATCTAACCTGTTTGAATTTTGTGATCAATGCACTTGTTACGAATAATGCTACCATTGTACCTGCAGAATAGTATGTCTGCATAACAGATACATTCTGAGATGGGATCTTCGCAATTTCAGTACCAAATGTCTGAGCACAGTTTAACCATAACTGGAATGTTGCTGTACTTGTGAATCCGATCAGGATTAATGCAATACTCTCGATAGAGAAATGCGCATTCTTTAAGTTGCTGATGAAAGATTCTGATTTACCACTTTCAGATGCCGCTGGGAATGGTGCAAAGATTGCTAAGATTCCAAGGATACCGATGCATACACCTGCTACGACTGGAAGCATTAAGTATGACATGCTTGTTCCTGCTACAACACCTAAGAAGAAAGGCATTAATAACTGTGCAACGGAAATAAAGAATTTGATTCCCATTGTTGCAATACCTGTATATTTGTAAATGATTTCAGTTACAGCTGGGTATGTTGCTGTATCCAAGAATGAGTTAGCGATACCACCAAGAACGGCTGCTACATAAGCAATTGTTGTGTTTGGTGAGAATGCGATTCCTACTAAGAAGATAACGTATGAAGCACATCCAATGATCACTGATAAACGACGTCCTAATTTGTCAGATAAAGGTCCTGCAAATGGAAGGGAGATCAAACGTCCCAGTCCTAATGCTGCTGCAATGGATGTTACTGCCATAACATCTTTTAATCCCCACTGACTTGCAAGCATTTCTTTTACTACCTGCTGACTTAAGATGGAACATCCGATTCCATGAATGAAATAGTTCAGATAAAGAACTAAGGCACTTGGTATGTATTTTTTATCCATTTTTATAATTCCTCTCGTTTGCTATATGGTTATGACTAAACTCTAGTCATATTTGATATCTAATACTTCTTTCATATGGTCAATTGGCATATGTTTTCCTGTCCATAAGTGGAAAGCAGCGTCTCCCTGGAATAACATCATTCCAAGACCGTTCATTGTCTTACATCCAGCTTTCTTAGCAAGTCTTAATGTTTCTGTCTCTCTTGGAGCGTAAACTGTATCTGTTACGATCAGGTCAGGGCGGAAGAATGTTTCATCAGGAACAACAGACTGTCCTTCTAATGGTTTCATTCCTACACCGGTTGCCTGTGCGAATAAGTAGCTGTCTGCGATCTCTTCTCTTAATTTTTCTTTGTCATCAAGATCATAAAGATTTACAACACAGTCTGTGTTTTCACGAATCTTTTTCACTGTTTCTTCAGCGTTCGCCCAGAATTTATCTTTGATATTGAAGATTGACATTTCTTTGACACCATCTAATGCAGCCTGGATTTCGATTGCTGTAGCAGCTCCACCAGCACCAGCGATTGTCATTTTTTTACCGATCACGTCGATATCGTTGTCTTTTAATGACTGCATGTATCCGATACCATCTGTGATATGTCCGATCAGTTTTCCGTTATCATTTACGATCGTGTTAACAGCTCCTGCCATTTTTGCAGCTGGAGATAACTCATCTAAATACTGTCCTACAACTGTTTTGTTAGGCATAGATACGTTTGATCCAACCATCTTTAATGCACGAAGACCTTTTACTGCATCCTCTAATGTGCTGTTGTCAACTTCAAATGCTAAGTATGCATAGTCAAGTCCTAATGTTGCAAATGCTTCGTTGTGCATTGCAGGTGAGCTTGAATGTCTGATTGGATAAGCCATTAATCCGATTAATTCAGTATGTCCTGTGATTCTCTCTGCCATAATTTTTACTCCTTAATAATATGCTTGTTAATAGTTTCATTCACCCAAAAGTTAATTTTTTAACAACCTTATGGCTATATTATATTCCATAATGATTGATACTTCCAATATATCTTTTGGCGTTTTTTGATAGCTTTAAGCTATCAATTATGTTATAATGATCTTAACCATCAATTAATATAATAAGGAAGGTATGTATGAATTTAAATCAGTTGTATTATTTTCAAAAAGTTGCACAATTACAACATTATCATCAGGCTGCAAAAGAATTAAATATCTCTCAACCCAGTTTAAGCCGTTCCATTGCCAATCTTGAAGACGAACTTGGTGTTTCTTTATTTCAGAAAAATGGTCGTAATATCGAACTGACCAAATACGGTTCCATCTTTTTGGAACATGTGAACCGTATTATAGAAGAAATCAAAGTTGCAGAGAATAAAATGAAGTCCTTAGCCAGCAACTCTAGCGGACATATTGATATCGGCTATGTATTTCCACTTGCCAAAAGTTATATTCCAAGATTAGTGCGTAGTTTTCTAAATCAACAGGAAAATCATGAGATCACATTTTCTCTAAGCCAGGAGATCACAAGAAATCTGATCGCCGATCTCAAAAATGAAAAATATGATGTTGTCTTTGGTTCTCTCGTTCCTAATGAACCAGAAGTTGAGTTTGTGCCTGTTGTTAACCAAGAAATGGTCATCATCACCCCACCGGAACATCCATTAAAATATAAGAAAGATCTCGTTTTGGAAGATTTGCTTGATTATCCAGTTATTGGTTATGATAGAACCTCTGGTCTTGGACGTTTTACTAATTCCATTTATAAACAAAACCATATCAAACCTTCCATTGCTTTTGAATCATCCGATGAAAATGCGATTGCTTCTCTTGTTGCAGAAGATTTTGGAATCGGTTTTGTTGCCCATGTAGAATCTTTACAAGCATATGATGTAGAAATCCTACATCTTAGTAATGTGAAGCCATACCACACTGTTTATATGGCTTATCTTAAAAATATGCCAATGATCCCTGCCGTTCGTAAGTTTATTGACTTTACAAAAAAAACCATAGATAATCCCTATTAATTTTTCAAAAAAGATTTATTTGTTAAATAATTAACCGTATGTTATACTAAAACCATCATAAATCATTTACCCAAATTTTTATGATTCTAACAACCTCAGATTATATGGAATTTAATTTTTTGATTTTTGAATTTAATTTTTTGGAGGTTCAATTCTAATGAAAAGCAATTATAAAAACATTTTCACACCATTAACAATTAAGAACATGACAATGAGAAACCGCATCATGATGACACCAATGGGAACGAACTATGGTGAACAGACAGGTGAAATGAGTTTCTTACACATTGATTATTATACAGAAAGAGCAAAAGGCGGAGTTGGTCTGATCATGGTTGAAAACGCAAGTGTTGATTCACCACTTGGATCTAACGGAACAACTCAGATCCGTATCGATCATGACAACTATATGCCACGTTTCTTCAAATTATGTGAAACATTACACGCTCACGGAGCTTGCGTTGGTATTCAGTTAAACCACGCTGGTGCTTCTGCTCAGTCTAAGAGAACAAACATGCAGCCAGTATCTGCATCTGATATCCCATCAAAAGCAGGTGGAGAAATCCCTCGCCCTCTTAAAGTAGAAGAAATTTATGAAATTGTAAAAAAATATGGAGAAGCTGCTGCTCGTGCACAGGCTTGTGGATTTGACTGTGTTGAGATTCATGCAGGACATTCTTACTTATTAAGCCAGTTTATGTCCCCTACAACGAATAAACGTACAGACGAATTCGGTGGCTGTCCAGAAAACCGTGCCCGCTTCACAAAATTAGTTGTTGAAGAAGTTCGTAAACAGGTTGGTCCTATGTTCCCTATCTTCGTTCGTATCAGTGCTGATGAACTGATGGAAGGTGGAAACACATTAGAAGATACTTTAGAGTTACTTTCTTACTTCCAGGAAGAAGTTGACGCATTTGACGTATCCGCTGGATTAAATGGTTCTCTTCAGTTCCAGATCGATGCGAACTACTTAAAAGATGGTTGGAGATCTTACATGGCAAAAGCTGTGAAAGAAAAATACAACAAACCTTGTGTAACTATGGGTAACATCCGTGATCCTCGTGTCGCTGACGATATCTTAGACCGCGGTGATGCTGATATCATCGGTATGGGTCGTGGACTGATCGCAGATCCTCACTGGGTGAAAAAAGTCGCTACAGGACGTGAAGATGAGATCAGAAAATGTATCTCTTGTAACGTTGGATGTGCTGGAAACCGTATCGGAGTTAACCGTCCTATCCGTTGTACAGTAAACCCTACTGTAAACTCTGGATTTGACTATAAGAAGAAAAAAGTAAATAAACCTTGTAACGTAGTTGTTATCGGTGGTGGTACTGCTGGTCTTGAAGCTGCTTGTACAGCTGCTGAAGTTGGATGTACTACATTCTTATTTGAAAAGAACGATCACCTTGGTGGATTAGCTGTTGAAATCTCTAAGATTCCAGATAAGAAACGTTTAAGAGATTTCCCTGACTACCTTGTAAACCGTGCTTCTAAATTAACAAACCTGTTTATCTTCAAAGGACAGGAAGCAACTCTGCCATTAATTAAAGCACTGCATCCAAACATCATCGTTAACTCAACAGGTTCTAATCCTTTACTTCCACCAATCAAAGGATTACATGACCACATCGACAAAGAAGGATCTAAAGTAGCTTCTATCACAGGAATGATCAACCACTTAGCTGATTATCCAGAAGACTGCACAGGTAAGAAAGTCGTTGTAGTTGGTGGTGGAGCTGTAGGTCTTGACGTTGTTGAATACTTCGCTCCTAAAGGTGCGCAGGTAAGCATCGTAGAAATGATGCCTCAGATCGGTAAAGACTTAGATCCAGTATCTAAATGTGGAACAAACACATTAATGAGAGAACATCATGTAAACCAGATGACTAACACTGCTCTTTGCGAAGTGAAATCTGATGCATTTACAGTAAAAGTTGATGGAGAAGAAAAAGATCTGCCATTTGACTATGGATTCGTATGCTTAGGAATGAGAGCGAACGCTCCTGTTCTTGATGAAATCCGTGAAGCATTCGCTGATACTAACGTTGAAATTGTTAACATTGGTGATAGTGTTCGTGCTAGAAGAATCATTGATGGCGTTCAGGAAGGACATAACATCTTAAACGTACTTGCAGATCACGAATATCTGTAAGATATACTTAACAAACATACAACAATACAATAAAGCAGTTTAAATTTTAACTTGCTATCCTACCTACCTTAAAAATAAATATAAAGTTGCAAAAAAGCCTGAAGAATTGATTATCTTCAGGCTTTTTTGGTTATCGAAACCACTATGGGTATGTATGTTAAATGGTACTGGCTAATTTATTCAACATAATACACCCAATTATCTTTACGTTTCGCACCTTCTGAATATTCTCCTTCAATTCCAAGAGATTTCAAAAGCTTCTTTTCCTTCTTCGCTTTCAAATTCTTCTTTAGCTCTGTGAATCCATATCACTTCCCATGATGTCTGCATTCCATTTAGACAGTTTGTCTCTGATCTCTTTGTTTGTGACTGCAAGAATACTGTCTTAAAAATCAAAATCTTCATAATCTGCTGGTAAAAAGCGATGATAGATGATATGACATCCTTCATCGTGGAAACAATAATAATATGGATCTTCATTTTCTTTCGGAAAACGGATCAGGTAATCGAATTCTCCATTGTTGATTTCTTCTACAACGATATCTTTATTATGTTCTTTAAATAGTGCAATGATATCTTCTATCTTACATCCATGTTGTCCAACAAGTTCCACCAGCTCTTTAATAAATTCATTTGGCTTTGTGTTGTCATGAACATAACTGCTTCCTTCTTCTGGAATATGGAAACAAAATCTCTCCTTTTTACTGGTAACTTTGATATCTCCTAATGTCTCCTTAATAAAATCCGGTAGTTCCTGAAGTTTATTCAACATCTCTTCTTCACTATATTCTGTTTCAAAGAAATGATTTAAGGAACTTAAAGGATAATATAAACGGATTGCTTCTCTTCGAAATCCAAGTTTTGCCTGTTCTTCTTTGATAATGTCGATCAAATTCTTATAAAGACGTTCAAATCCCATCTTGTCTTCCTCCATTACCTATTATATAGTTTATATTATTTATATAATTTTATTTACTTTTTAAAATCTTATTAATGCTTTTCATCATATTTTTAGCATCTTTTCCGCCAGAATATCCCATGCGGTATACATGATCGTCTAACAGGATTTCTCCTGAATCACTGATAACCAGCATCTTCTTTCCAAATAACATGATCATCTGTGGCTTACTTGATTCTCCCATCTGGGATGAATTCGTTAATGTTTTTGTTGTATAGTGATAAGAATACTGATCTAAAACATTTACGATTTCTGTATACTTTTTATCTCCCTGTTTAAATGAGTATACCTGCTGCTGCTTCTTTCCATTAGCATCTTTTGTTACAGTATCTGTTGATGTAACCTGAATCAGTTTGGATGATGCAGTATATTTTTCAAAAGAATATGGTGAAAGCATAACGAACGCAAGAACTGCTACGATCAAAACCGCTACAACGATCTTCATTGTCCTTCCCATTGTAATTTTCATTTTGTTATTCCTCCAATCTATTTTTATACCTATATTAGATTAGCAGAAATTCTTAAAAATGTCGATAGCTTTCCTGGCATATCCATTAATCAAAAAATCTTGTAATGTGGTTTTTCTTCGTTAAATATTTTATATCTCAAAAAATCATCTAGCACGATCGCTACACTTGATACAAGAAACCAGAATATGGAATATAACAAACAGATCTGCCCCATAAAGTTATATGGGAGCTGTGAATAGTCCCATATATCCATTTTCAGCCATATATTAACGATGAGACCTGTGATAAACTCCAGTGCCGTAATGATCAAAGCTGATAAAACCATCTGACTGATAAAGCTCATTTTTATCTTCATATTCTCATTTAAAAGTCCACAACAAAGAAAACATGCTCCTCCACATAAAAACATAGAATAATGAGAATATCCACGTACCAAAACTTCCAGTAAAAAATATGCCATTCCTCCAATTGCAAATAAAATCATATATTTTTCTATTTGATATTTTATTTTCATAACCACCCATCCATTTTTCTAACTTTCTTTTTATTGTGCGTTATTTTCTTCGAGTATATTCTTTCTTATTAAAAAGAATCTTATTTATTTTTTCTTAAGAATCCCTCAATTTTTTCCTTTGATTTGAAAAATTTGTAGCAAAATACTGCTATTTCATGTAAAATAGAAAAGTAAATTCATTTGATTTTATGATAAAAAATAAAAATATATACAGAAAAGAGGAAAACACTTATGGCACAATTATGGGGCGGTCGCTTCACAAAAGAAACAGATCAGTTAGTTTACAATTTTAACGCATCTATTTCCTTTGACCAGAAATTTTATAAACAGGACATCCGCGGAAGTATTGCACACGTTACGATGCTTGCAAGTGTTGGTGTATTAACAGAAGAAGAACGTGATCAGATTATTGATGGTTTAAATAGTATTTTAAATGATATCGAATCTGGAGCTGTTGAGATCACAAGTGAATATGAAGATATCCACAGCTTTGTAGAAGCAAATCTTATCGATCGTATCGGTGATGTCGGTAAAAAACTTCATACTGGAAGAAGCCGTAATGATCAGGTTGCTTTAGATATGAAACTTTATACAAGAGATGAAGTTGTTGAGATCAAAGGTTTAGTAAAAGAATTAATGGAAACACTTCATGGTATCATGAAAGAACACATTGATACATTTATGCCTGGATTTACACATCTTCAAAAGGCTCAGCCAGTCACTCTTGCTCATCATGTCGGAGCTTACATGGAAATGTTTAAGAGAGATTACAGCCGTTTAAATGACATTTTTGACAGAATGAACTACTGTCCTCTTGGAGCTGGTGCTCTTGCAGGTACAACTTACCCATTAGATCGTGAACAAACAGCTTCTCTGCTTGATTTCTATGGTCCTACACTAAACAGTATGGATTCTGTATCCGACCGTGATTATGTAATTGAGCTTTTATCTGCTTTATCTACGATCATGATGCATTTAAGCCGTTTCAGCGAGGAAATTATCATCTGGAACTCTAATGAATATAAATTCGTATCTATCGACGATGGATTCAGTACAGGAAGCAGTATCATGCCTCAGAAGAAGAATCCTGATATTGCTGAATTAGTTCGTGGTAAGACAGGACGTGTATATGGAGCTCTAACTTCTATCCTTACAACAATGAAAGGAATTCCACTAGCATATAATAAAGATATGCAGGAAGATAAAGAACTTACATTCGATGCGATCGATACTGTCAAAGGATGTATTTCTTTATTTAATGGAATGATGAAGACTATGACATTTAACAAACCACAGATGGAAGTCAGTGCAAAACATGGATTTACAAACGCAACAGATGCTGCTGATTACCTTGTAAATCATGGAGTACCTTTCCGTGATGCTCACGGAATCGTTGGACAACTTGTACTTCTTTGCATCGACAAACAGATTCCTTTAGATGATCTGTCTCTTGAAGAATATAAGAAGATCAGCCCTGTTTTTGAAGAAGATATTTACGAAGCGATCAGCATGAAAACATGTGTTGAAAAACGTAATACGATCGGAGCTCCAGGGCACGATGCTATGGAAAAAGTTATTGCGATCAATGATGCTTATTTAGCAGATCTCAAATAATAAGGAGAACCTTATATATGAAGAAAAAAGTTTTTCTTTTAACTATGCTGTTGTCTCTGCTTCTTTTAAGCGGATGTGGTGTAAACCTTAGCAGCAAGATAAAACTCAATAAAGACTTTTCAGGTACAAGAACAATGTCTTGTACCTTTTCTTCCCGCGATTTTAATGCTTATTTCAAAGGAAGTAAAGAAGATCTTAACAAACTGATCAAAGAATCTTGCCCAGATTCTCTTACTTATACTTCATCTTCAGATGGTGAGAATGATACTTATACATTTTATCTAAGATTTTCATCTCTGGATGATTATAAGAAAAAAGTTAGTGATCTTCTTAATTTTTCGCCGGATATCACTTATGAATATGGAGATTCTCCATTTGTAAATGGGCTTATTTATAAAGAAAACTTTACATCTAAAGATTTAATGACATGGCTTTACACAGCACTATATGAGAAAAAATATATTGATAAAGACTCTTCATCCGACCTATGGGATTTAAAAACAACTCAGATTTCCTTCCTTGGAAAAACTTATGAGACAAAAGATAAGATCAACATTAATGAGATGACATATGTTCCATTATCATCGATTGATATTGATACTATAACGGAAAAATCTGGAAAACTTACAAGAAAAATAAAATTTAATATTCCACAGAAAACATTAGATCAAAATTCCGGAAAGATCCGTTCTTATTTTGATAGAAATGATATTACATGGGAGAATACTTCCGATGGAAAAACTTTATGTATAAGTTTTAATGCTAATAATTTTTCTGATCTTGCACAGAAAACAAGATCTGTTCTTCACTCTAAAAGTTCCTTTGGGACCTATAATTCTACATGCAGTGAGGACAATCCATTTAAACTTAAGATCAATTACAAGGAATCTCTGGACGTATCAAACTTTCTTTCCAAAAAAGGAAGTGTCCCTGTCACTTATACATTTAATGGTAAACAGATTTTTAATGACTCGATCAAGGACAAAGAAATCAGTTTTACTTCTTCCATTACACAACCCATTTCTAAATATGAGATTGCTGTTGTGTGGAATACATCAAAAGATATCCGACGCAAGGTTTCTTTTTCCTTTAGAAAAATGATCACCACTCATCAATTATCCATCCTCAAAAAACAGTTTCAGGGACCTACGATCAGTGATGTAACTTTAAGTGGCACCAAAACTATTACTTTATCTTTTGTACAAACAGGAAGTATCTCTGAATGTAATAAGGATTTTTCAGCATTGTTTAAGAACAGTGCAATGACTGCAAAAGAGCATTTTTCCCTGACTGCTGGTAGAAAAATTAATTTTTCGGATAAAATTGCATTGCCTTTCAATGAAAATGGTAAAAAACTATCTGGTCATTATATTTTTGCTTCGATCAATCCAAAAGAATCTATTTCAGTGTCTATTACACCTGCACACAATGTAAAGAACAAGACAAAACAAAATACATCGACAAAAACGATCTCCGAACTTGTTCATTCAGATGAAAATATCCATGATCTTTGCGATTTTGAATTGACTGGAAACAGCTTTCAGGCTAATTATGAAGGCAATACAGCTGCAAGCTTTTGGATGAATGTTTTGAAATGGGGCATTCCTATTGTTGTTTTGATTTTGATTCTTTTGTTTTTATTCCGAAAGAAAGCCACGATTCATGACATGTTTCATACAATAAAACAATCATTATCTGAAAAAATAAATACTTTCATCGATAAGATCAACAAATTATAAAGAGTCAATAATAAAGACTTCTATATAAGCTAAAAAGCACCAAGATAGGTACTTTCCAATACCTTATCTTGATGCTTTTTTTATATGGTCGAGATTATATTATTTTTTAGGAAAATTGACATTAATGTTTTAATTATTGTGTTTTGCAAGAAATATTCTTACTGTACTGCTTTAAAAGCTTCGTCTAAGTCTTCGATGATATCATCAATATTTTCTGTACCAATTGACAGACGGATTGTGTTAGGTTTGATTCCTGATCCTAATAATTCTTCTTCAGTCATCTGAGAATGTGTTGTAGATGCTGGATGAATTACTAAAGATTTTACGTCTGCTACATTTGCAAGCAATGAGAATAACTCTAAGTGGTCGATGAAATCTTTTGCTTTCTGTGCATCACCCTTGATTTCAAATGTGAAGATAGATCCTCCACCGTTAGGGAAGTATTTCTTGTATAATTTCTGCTGTTCTGGGTCGTCAGATACAGATGGATGGTTTACTTTTTCTACTGCTGGATGATTTTTCAGGTATTCTACTACTTTTAATGCATTCTGTACATGACGTTCTACTCTTAAGGATAATGTTTCTAATCCCTGTAAGAAGATGAATGCGTGTACTGGAGATAATGTTGCTCCTGTGTCGCGAAGTAATAATGCTCTAATCTTTGTTACGAATGCTGCTGCTCCAACATCTTTTGTAAAGCTTACTCCATGATAACTTGGGTTTGGTTCTACTAATGATGGGAATTTTCCTGATGCTTCCCAATCGAATTTACCACCATCAACAATAACACCACCAATTGTTGTTCCGTGACCACCGATGAATTTTGTTGCAGAATGTACAACGATGTCTGCTCCGTATTCGATTGGTCTTACAAGATATGGTGTTGCAAATGTGTTATCTACGATCAGTGGAATATTATGTTCATGAGCGATCGCTGCTGCTTTCTCAATGTCTACAACGTCTGAGTTTGGATTTCCTAATGTTTCGATAAATAATAATTTTGTGTTTTCTTTGATTGCTCCTCTTACTTCATCTTCATTGAAAATGTCTACGAATGTTGTTTCGATTCCGTAATCTGGTAATGTATGCTCTAAGAAGTTGTATGTTCCACCATAAATATTTTTCGCTGCAACGACATGATCTCCTGCTTTTGTGATATTTTCGATCGCATATGTAATAGCTGCTGCTCCAGATGCTACTGCTAATGCTGCAACTCCACCTTCAAGTGCTGCGATTCTCTGTTCAAACACATCTTCTGTTGGGTTTGTTAATCTTCCATAGATGTTACCTGCATCTGCAAGTCCAAAACGAGCTGCTGCGTGATCGCAGTTTCTAAATACATAAGATGATGTCTGATAAATAGGTACTGCTCTTGAATCTGTTACTGGATCTGGCTGTTCCTGTCCTACGTGTAACTGTAATGTTTCAAACTTATAATTTCTTTCTTTACTCATAATTTCTATCTCCTTTGTTGACTTTTATTTTTAATTTTGTTTGTTGTCTTTCTTGATTACAAACTTATCTTACTATCTTATTTCCTACTTGTCCAATATGAAAAGTCAACATCTGGTTATAGTTTTAACCTATAGCAAGCCAAACTAATATATTTAACACTCTTCCTATACCAGTAAATCAGAAAGATATAGCTAACGTTCTAAAATAAGTCAAATAAGGACCTACAAAAGATTTTCTTGAAGGACTTAATAAGGATCAAATTAATTTCCGGTGTACCCTTATTTTTATAATTTCTTTTATATTGCTTATTATAAAAGATCTTTATATCCAGAATCATCGCCCATAGCTTTATACTTTTTGATTTCTTCCAAGTACTTCTCGCCCAATGGGCTGATCGCGACTCCTTTTCGCTTGATATAGCCAATCGTCATTACTTCATCAGATTTCAGTTTCACTGCACAGTAATCGTCACCATTTAAACTTTCACATATAATTCCTGAACATAAGGTATATCCATTTAATCCAACCATAAGATTCAGCATTGTTGCTCGGTCATTTGCTTTGATCAAACGTTTATATTCATAAGTACTTAATACTTCTTCTGCAAAGTAAAAGGAATTATATTCTCCTTGTTCAAAGGACAAGCATGGATACTCTTCCAGCTCTTCGATTGAAATTTCCTCTTTGTCTGCCAATGGATGCCCTTTCCACATATAAACGTAAATTCCGCATTCCAATAATGGATGGAATTCCAACCCCGATTCCTGCAGCATCTTGCTTAATACTTTCTTATTAAATTCATTCATATAAAGAATCCCTATTTCGCTGTGAAAATCTTTGACATCTTGAATCACTTCATATGTCTTTGTTTCTCTGACTGCAAATTCATATTCATCCATCCCGAACTGTTTGACCATTTCTACAAAAGCATTTACCGCAAATGTATAATGCTGCATGGAAACCCCAAATTTCTTCTTAATATTCTTCTTTTCAATATAACGTGATTCCATCAACTGATATTGCTCTACAACCTGTCTTGCATAACTTAGAAATTCCATTCCCTCCTGTGTAACGGATACTCCACGGTTACTTCTCTTAAACAGTTCTGTCCCGATTTCTTTTTCTAATTCTTTTACTGCTAGAGACAGACTTGGCTGTGAAATAAATAGGCTTTTTGCTGCTTCATTCATAGATCCTGTATCTGCGATCGCAATAATATATCTTAACTGTGTTAATGTCATGTTTCTTCCCTTCCTTATCTTTTGAAACAATTTCTTTCTCTATATATGGTATGTTTCTTTTCTGTCTGTGGTCTATTATACTTGATTTTCCTCTGCTTGTCTTATGATTTTTGAAAGAAATCTTCTTGACAGGATGCTTTCCTTTGTCTTATAATAATGAACGTCACAATAGTTAGAATTCTAACTATTAGCTTTCTAATCATAAAGGAGCATCATAATATATGTATGAATCATCTTACCACTACCTTCTGATGTCCAATCATTTAGGATTCCAGAAGAAAGTCATGGCCATCTTAAAGCCGCTTGGTTTATCAACTGGCCAGCCTAAGGTCTTAGACCATCTTCGATATCATAATGGTGCCAGTCAAAAAGACATTGCCCATGCTTGTCATATCGAACCAGCTTCCTTAACTTCCATTTTGAATCGAATGGAAAAACAAAACATGATCGAACGTAAAATCTTAAATGGAAACCGCCGGTCATATCATATTTTCCTTACTGATTATGGGATGGAACAGTCTGAATCGATTGAAAAAGCTTTCTTGACTCTTGAACATGAAGTTTTTTCTGGAATTTCTAATACTGAAAAGGAACAGTTTTTAAAGACCTTTGAAAAACTATATCAAAATATTACAAAAGAGGAGTAAATTACATCATGGAAAAACTAAAACGTTATATCATCTTTTTTATTGGACTTTACATTAACTCCCTTGGAGTTGCCCTGATCACAAAAGCAAGTCTTGGTACATCACCAATTTCATCAATTCCTTATGTACTAAGTCTTAATTTCCCATTTACACTTGGAAATTTCACAATTTTCTTCAGTCTGTTTTTAATCTTTTTACAGTTGCTGATCTTAAGAAAAAATTTTAAACTAGAACATTTTTTACAGATTCCGATTTCTGTATTATTTGGGTATTTTATTGACTGGTCTATGATCCTTCTTGGATTCGTAAACCCTCATTTATATCTGATGAAATTGATCTATCTGTTAATTGGATGTCTGATTCTTGGATTTGGTGTGTATACCGAAGTACTTGCTAATGTTGCGATGCTTCCTGGGGAATCTTTTGTTCGTGCCATTGTAATGACATGGCATACAGAATTCGGTGTCACTAAGATCTGTTTTGACGTATCTATGACAGTGATCGCTGGTGTTCTTTCCTTTGTATTTGCAGGTAAATTAGACGGTGTTCGTGAAGGTACTATCATTGCCGCTTTGCTTGTTGGATTTATCGCACGTTTGCTTGGACGTTTCTTATCTTTTGTGGAACCTATGCTTTTCACAGAATCACAGACTGCCGAAAATTCCGAAGTTTCTGCAGATTCAACAAATACTCCTACTGTTATTGCAATCGCACGTGAATATGGAAGCGGTGGACATGATCTTGGAGAAGCTCTTGCGAAACGTCTTGGATTTGATTTCTATGACAATGAGATCATTCAGATGGCTGCCGGATCTACTGGTTATGATCCTGAATTTATTAAGAATAATGATGAACAGATGCGAAGCTCTCTTCTCTATGACCTTGTCAATCAAGCATACTCTCATGCACCACAAAACCCAGCTCCTAAAGATAATATCTTTGCGGCAGAATCTAAGGTAATTCTTGATCTTGCTTCCAAAGGAAATTGTGTTGTGATCGGTCGTTGTGCAGATTATATCTTAAGAAACCGTCCTCATTGCATGCGAATATTTTTACATGCCCCCGCTGAATACCGTGTGAAACGAATTATGAGAACCGAAAATTTATCACATGATGCAGCACTGACCAAAGCAATTGAGATGAACCGAAAACGTTCTGATAACTATCATTATTATACACATCAGCCTTGGGGATTATCCAGAAATTATCATCTAACACTGGATACTTCTCTTGGAGATGATTTTGTTCTTGATAGTATTTGTAAAGGATTGAAACATATTCAGTAATTTTATGATGATTGTAAAAAGGATAGATGCCTTGATTCTATGGCATCTATCCTTTTTCATTTAATACTTTCTTTTGGAAACTGAAATATAAAACTTGTTCCTTCTCCTTTTTTACTTTCCACTCGTATTTTTCCACCATGTACTGCTACGATAAAACGAACCATTGAAAGACCAAGTCCTGTTCCTCCATTTTCTCTGGAGCGGCTTTTATCTACCCTGTAAAATCGATCCCAGATCTTAGGTAGATGTTTTTGATCAATTCCAATCCCATCATCTTTTACTTCTCCTATGATCAATTCTCCCTGATTTTTCCACAAAATCTCAATATGGCCATGTTCTTTTCCATAGCTGATCGCATTCTGAACAAGATTCATCATCATTCGTAATAATAACGTATGATTTCCCATCATCTTTATATCCAAATCATTGGAAACAGATATCTGTATCTTCTTTTTATTTGCCTGCTCTTGCAATTCTTCTACAACAACTTCTGTCAATAGTCCAAGATCCACCTCTTCCATATCATAAGATTCTTTCATCTCACCCCTTGCGATCATTAGCATCTCACTGATCAATTTTGACATACGCCTTGCCTGCCTTAAAATGATCATGATCTCTTCTTTTTCTCCTTTTTCTAATGTTGGATCTTCTATTAAATATTCACATTGAGAAATGATCACAGTCACTGGAGTTCGAAGTTCATGGGATACATCTGCTGTAAACTGTTGCTCTTTTTCAAAGGATTGTTCCAGTCTTTCGAACATTTGATTAAATTTCTGTGATAGTTCATACAATTCATCTCTTGCTTTTGGCAATGGAAGTCTTTTTGTAAGATCCTTTCCATAACTGATGGTTTCTACCTGATCACAGATTCGATCAACTTGCTTTAATGCACGTTTCAACATAAAATATCCTGTCGTTCCGATCAATAAAATAAACAATGGATATAAAACGAGCATCATTTTCTGAGATGTTGTCATAAATACTTCGATTGCATGAATGGATGTGATTCCCCTGATCCATATTACCTTATTTTGTCCATAGGTATATACACTATCATATACCATCCATTTACTGCTGCCTGATTTAATAACCCTTGGTGTATGGGATTTTAACATTGTCTGTTTCGGAAATTTCTCTGGCATTGTACCATACAGTAATTTTCCATTGTCGTCATATACACAAAACATGACTCCATCTTCATAAAACTTGGTATCTTCTGATAAATAATAGGTTCCATCCTGAAACTGGAAATTCGAAGAAAATCCTGTCACTGCTGTACTGACTTCTTCTTCCGTCGCTGAAATCCCGACTTTATCGACAAAGTAAAACATAAAGCCAAGAACCATTCCCAAAATAAGCGCAATGATCCCTGTATACCACAACGTGATCTTTTTCTTGATCGTCATCTGCTTCATCATTCTTTCCTCATCACATAACCTGTCCCACGCACTGTATGAATCAATTTTTTGTCATATCCAGCATCAATTTTCTTTCTCAGATAGCGGATATATACATCAATCACATTCGATCCTCCTTCAAAGTCATAATTCCAGGCATTTTGTTCAATCTGCTGCCTTGTCATCACGATATTCTGATTGCGCATCAGACATTCTAACACCATAAATTCTTTTGATGACAAACTAATCTCTTTTCCAGCTCTTGTTACAACTTTCGTATCTCGATCCAGAATAAGATCTGCAACCTTTAACTGATTCGTTATAAATTGTGGTTTTCTTCGCATCATCACACGAATTCTTGCAAGTAGCTCTTCAAACGCAAATGGTTTGATCAAATAATCATCGGCTCCAAGATCAAGCCCCTTTACTCGGTCATCAATGCCATCTCTGGCTGTCAGTAAAAGAATCGGGGTATCATTTCCAGTCTGTCTAACTTCCTTTAAAACTGTAAAACCATCCTTCCCAGGAAGCATAATATCGAGAAGAATTCCATCATATGATGTCATTTCCATGTAATCTAAAGCTTCTTCTCCATCTCCACAGACATCCACACTGTAATGTTCTCTTACTAGACGTTTCTTTATAATATTTCTTAAATCTTTTTCATCTTCAACAACTAATATTCTCATAATGTCTTTATTATAATACAATCTGTTTTCTGAATCTAGTTTTCATTTTTAATGTTCTTTTAATCTTTGTTGGTTATGATATTTATAACAAAAAGAAATCAATTCAACCAAACGAAAGGAGTTTATCATGAAAAAAATATTATTTTTATTATTCGCATGTTCTATCATTTTTACTTTTGCAGGATGCAGTTCTTCAAAGAAAGATTCTGCCGAAGCTACCACAACGCAGGAAATTGCAACAACTGCTTCCAATACGAAGAATACCACCGATTCTTCTACCTCTGATTCATCTGCGAAAAATGATTCTTATGATTTTTCGGCTTATAAAAAAAGAATCAAAAAACTCACTAAAAAAGTAAACAATGCAAAATCTTCTTCCAATGCATCCGTCAACGAAAAAAGATTTTACACTTTAAAAAAGGAACTCGATGTAGTAGATGATGAACTAGATCATCTGGATGATGAATTTGAGCATACTTATGAAAATGGTAAACTGAGTTTCAAAACTTACAAATCCAGAGAAAAGACAATAGAAAAACTTGAAGATCAACTTGATCTTTTGGAAGATGCCTTGGAAAATAAATTTGGGATTGATGATTGATTTATAAATAACACAAGGGATTGTCCCATCTTGTCTTTGTTATTTGTTTCATCCTATTATTCATTTTAGCACCATATTGCCTTTTACATATTTTTAAGTCTTCCGTCGTCAAGCTTTAAAAACTGCAACAAAATCTCCATCTTCAGTCGATCCACATGATCTTCCCAATCAATCTTCACCAGATCATTCACTTTATCAATTCTCTTTCGGATCGTATTGATATGCACATACATCTTCTCTGCGGTCACACTGTAGTTCATATTGTTTTCGAGATAGATCTTTAATGTCTTTAATAATTCAATATTCTTCTCTTCTTCCATCAACTCCCTATACTTTCTCAGCATCTCTTTTAACTCATTCTCAGGAATTTCAATCCATGTTAAAGGTCCTAACATTTCATATTCCCAGATATCTTTTTCTGGGAATATGATACTTCCCATCTTTAATACTTTCTGGCATTTTTTTACACATTCTCTGACTTCAAGCAGTGTCTTTTCTTCTTGACAGATTCCAAATTCTAATTTCATATCAGCAAATTTTAATCCGATGTATCTTTGGAATTCTTTTAATAAATCCGTGGTTGTGTCTTTGGTCCAGAGTGTGCTGTTGTGAATCTTTTCTGCTTCTAATAAGATCAATCCGTCATTTTCATCCAGAAAAGCGATCTTTCCGATCTTTCCTAACTTGCTTTGCTGGA
Source organism: Clostridiales bacterium (assembly GCA_019423795.1). Lineage (GTDB taxonomy): Bacteria > Bacillota > Clostridia > Lachnospirales > Lachnospiraceae > Anaerostipes. The sequence goes on along the minus strand of JAHZAT010000069.1, from coordinate 29,478 downwards.
AGGCTTCCAAAAATGTGTTTCTTTCATTTCGTGCGTTATATTCTTCGTTACATTGATGGAATACAATGTACTGATAGGCTGTATTTACAGAAATTCCTTGAATATTCGCCTGATAGAACAGTTTCTTAGCATCTTTTTCTGTGTAATCAAGAGCAAAATGAAGGAAGTTCTCAAATCCGATATTTCCCATATTTTCTGCGATCATAATCTGTTCGTAAACTCCCTGCAAGGTTAAAAAAGCGATACGAATGGCAAATTCATCGTAGTAATCAATAAATTCTCTGGATTCCATCACGACAAAGTATGCCTGCACGATATCTTCCATGACAATTGGAATAATGATCCAACTGACACGTGGTCCTGCTAAATTGCCTGGATTGATCAGACGGATCCTTGCCATGTTGATGTAATCGCATAAGGTATGTTTCGTATACGGCATGGATGGTTCCCAGTAATCACTTTCGGATAATCCGAAGGATTCTGTGATACGTTTAAAGTCTGGAGAGCTGTAGTAGCTTTTTTCTTCGGCAAGATCATAGATAAATGCTGGGAATTTCATCTCGACCTCTACGGCTCTAAGGATCTTATTGATTTTCTGGACTTTGTAGGACTGATCTGATACTTGCAGATGGTTATTGCTGTGGACTTTGAATCTTCGGATCGTTCGGTTCATCACCGCGGTATTGATCTGACTCATCAGTTCCATCCATGGAACGGAAAATGGCATACTGATGAGAGGAATCTCATATTCGTCAAACAGATCGATCAGCCGCTGTGGAATCTCATCAAGATAGCGGCCTCGCTTGATCATCATCGCGGAGGTTCCCTGCATACTTCCTGACTTGAATGCTTCTTCGAGGCAGTCTGGTTCTTGATCTAATACATATCCTGAGGAAAGGATCAGCTCTTTTCCTTTTGCCCAGCGCAGGGCATCGGGTGCTTCAAGGAGGGTTGTTCCCTGAATTTCTTTGTGTAAGCCTGATTTTCCTGCGATAACATGATAGTCTTTAAAATATTCTAGTGTCAGTAATTCCTTGACGGCGATTCCCATTCTTCGTTTCCTCCATTCTTTATCGTGTTTCTTCTATTATAATATCTATTTTCTTATATGAAACACAATCTATACGAAAAAATCCGGCTCCCATCAATAGGAACCGGATGCTTCTTTGCATATCGATCATTCTTCATACATCGGTGTGTATGGTTCTTTATTTCGTTCCTTAAATTCTTTTGTGATCTTCGCTAAGACCTGTGGTTTCGTGAAGAGATCATAGGCAATTCCTGCTGCCACTTTGGATGCATATAAGGCACCTTTATCTCCAATGGAAGTTCCTCCGCTTGCGGTTGCCTGCCATGTATGTGGAGAGCATCCGATCGGCCAGCATGCTGTTGTAAACAAACAGGTTGGCATGATTCTGCTGACATCTCCAGTATCGGAGGATGCTCTAAGTTCTGCTTCTTTCCACTTATCTCTTGGTGAAACACCCAAGATCATTGCTTCATCATAGACTTGGTGAAGATTTTTTTCTTTCTCTATGATACCCTGTTCCACGGTTTTCTGCAACTCTTTTGCAAATTGGAGTTCTTCTTTTGTGTACTTTGGTCCATCTGCTTCGATCAGGTTTGCATATGCAAGATCTGCAAATGCTTCATTTGTGGATAACTCGCAGCATCCACATTCCATTTCGATATCCACAGTTGTCTCTGTCATCATCGCTGCACCTTGAGCGACTTTCTTTAAGCGCTCCATGATACTTTTGACATCTGCCATATGTGGTGCTCTTACAAAATACCATGCACTTGCTTTGTCTGGCACGATATTTGGTGCAAATCCGCCACTGTCTGTAGAGTAATGGATTCTTGTGCGGTCAATGACGTGTTCTCTTAAGTAGTTTGCTCCAACACTCATCAGTTCCACAGCATCCAAAGCGCTTCTTCCCTGTTCCGGTGCAAATGCTGCATGAGAAGAGACTCCATGAAAGTAAAAATGTGCGGATGCATTAGCAAGGTATGCATGATCATGTGCCATGTTTGTACTGGATGGATGCCATGTAACGGCAGCATCACATCCATCAAACATATGATAATATGCCATTTTTACCTTTCCACTTAACAGCTCTTCTTCTGGACATCCATAAAATCTTACCGTTCCTTTTTTATTTCCTTTCTCCAAAAAACGTTTGATCACAATGGCTGCAGTTGTGGCTGCGGCGCCTAGCATATGGTGTCCACATCCGTGTCCAACACCATCTTCGGATACCATTTCTCTTGTGACATCTGCTTTTTGTGATAATCCAGGAAGTGCATCGTATTCTCCAAGGATTGCGATAACTGGTTTTCCTTCCCCATATTGTGCAATAAATGCATGTTCTAAATGTTCGTTATTTTCAATCGTGAATCCTTCTTCACTCAAAAGTTTTCTTAAGTAATTGGCGGATTCCCTTTCATTTCCAGATAGTTCCGGATGATTCCATAGTGTATGACAGATTTCCTGACACAAAGGTTCTAAGCCTTGTACTTCATCATAAACATCCTGTTTGATCATTTTATCGCCTGCTTTCTATTCCTTTGTTGTATTTTTTAAGGTTGCCATTCCAATGGCAATACTTACGAAGACGCATCCTAATGTTCCAAGCCAGTTTGATGCTCCTGGTAACCAGTTAAAGTATCCCATTCCGATCATGAAATATAAGATGACCGCAAATACAACCATAATGACACTGTGTTTTTTCATTTTCATTCCAAACTGTACTAATAAAGCTCCAAATAAGGCTGGTAATAAGTAGTTTAACGCTGCTTTAATACTTTCTGGAAGCATTGCTAATACAGAAGTTCCAAGGATCGCTCCGATCGTAAGAACAGATACATTAATTACGATAGATACTGCCATTCCAAGAGTTGCAACGACAGATCCTTTTTCTGTTCCTGGCTCTACATCTGCTGCCACCTGTGCCATACTTGCACATGGGATTCTCATATTAGAGATATTTCCAGATAAGAATGCCATATAAGTTCCAGCAGCTCCAACAACTGGGAAGTAAGAGATCGGTTCTACAAACCATAACACTCCAAATGCACTGGCACCACTGATAAATGCAGTTAACAATGCAGCTGGTTTTGGTAAGATTCCATAGATGATGGCTAATACAAGTGCTGGAGTAAAAGAAAGAAGAACTCCAAGGTATCCTGTAATCTTACCGATCTTATTGACTTGTGGTACATATTCTTTATTATAATAATCCTGATTGTTCATCGTATCTTCCTCCTGCTTATACTAATGCTGTGATGATCATGGCTCCAAGAATTGTGATCGTTAAAGACCATTCTTTTAACCATCCGATATCTTTTTTATTTGCAACTTTCGTAAGTACAAACATGATCACTGCTCCAAGCACACATGCTAAGGCATTCTTCCATGCTCCGCTCATTGTGATCTGGTCTGCTTTCATCATCATTGAATAAAATGGTTTTGCAAGATGGCTTGCACACATTGCTGAGAATACACCGATGATGGCACAGGAAGCAATCGTTGTTAGTGTTCCTGTGTTTCCTTTGGAAATCTTATGTTCAATCTTATCCATCTTATTTGCTGAAAATGTTGCAAATAATGCCCATCCGATAGAACAAAGGATCATCGTCCATACGGCCATTCCTAAAGCTTCTGGTGTTAAAGTATCAGTTCCAAGCTGCACTCCAACAGCGGATGTTCCAAGTCCTGCTGCGATAGATTCAAACATAACGGATCCGATCATAGATAATCTCATCCATCCGATTGGTCCGCCAACAGATACTAACAGAGAAAGCATCGCACTTAATACAACGATGGATGGTCCGATTGATGTTACCGCACTGCTTTTCATTGCTTTTTTCATCTGTTTGTCATTAAGTCCTAATTTCTTTCCTGATTTATAAGCACCCCTTGCAAATAAAACTGCCTGTAAAATGACAAATGCAACTGGAAGTGCACAGGCAAGCCACATTGGGATACTGTTTGCGATTTTCATTGCGTCCATATTTTTATCCTCCTTATCGGTCCGTGTGTTTTGTATGCAATTATCTTACCTGTTTTGTCATGGAAATGGTATGAAAATTTTTTCACTTTTTTATATCACTGCTTAGTTTTTGAATATTTTTATAATTATTTTCTTTATTTGGTGAAGATTTTTTCATTTTCCAGATCATTACAAAAAAGACTGCCGCTTAATGCGACAGCCCCTTTTCCCTTGAGTTTTCATTATTTAAATGGGTGTTCATGTGTTTATGGTTTTATTATAACAAATTTTGAAATTTACAATAGGACCTTTTTTTCTTTTTTTATGTCTTTATTTTACTTTTTATTAACATAATCGCACGTTTTTCAATCCGACTCACATAAGATCTTGAAATATGAAGCTCTTTTGCTACTTCTTTTTGTGTCATTGGCTTTCTTCCATAAAGTCCATATCGCATGATCAGTGTTTTCTTTTCCTTATTCATCTCCATTTTTTCTAATTCGTCATAAATCTGTTTGATATTTTCTTTTTGTTCCATCTTTTTCAGAAAATCTGTTTCCTGTGTCCCTAAAATATCTAACAGATGAATCTCATTTCCTTCTTTATCGACACCGATCGGTTCGTAAAGTGATGTATTTTTTGAAGTCTTTCTTTCTTGACGAATCATCATTAATAATTCATTTTCTATACATCTTGCAGCATAGGTTACAAGGCGATGGCCTTTGCTGATATCGTAGGTATTGATCGCTTTAATAAGCCCAATCGTCCCAATTGAGAGCATATCTTCTTTCTCTCTGTCTAAATTATGATATTTCTTTACAATATGTGCAACTAAGCGAAGATTGTGTTCCACTAGCAAATTTCTTGCATTGATATCTCCCTTGCGGCTTAGGATCAGATAATGTCGTTCTTCCTCTGGTGATAAAGGTTGTAAAAACTCTTGCAAAAGAAAAGCACCCTTCTAAGCCTTTTTATCATACTATGATAAGTTACTTAGAAAAGTGCTTTTCCATCTTTATTCTGAATTCTTTGTTGATAGATCTTAATTCTCTTCTTCTACAACTTCTTGTCTGCGTAAAAGATATCCATCTTTAATCTCTTCTCCAAAATCAACATATACCATCTGTTTTGGATGTGGTGCGGATTCCATAGCTCTTCCGTCTTCATCTTCAATTGCTCTTACAACAACTTCTTTGTTTGTTCCATCTGGAATCATGACTTCGATTGTCTCTCCAACAGAGAATTTATTCTTCTGCTCTAAAAGTGCGTATCCTTTGTCATTATGTCCCTGAACAATTCCGATATATGTGCAATTCTTGATATAAGTATTACTGTCATAAATCTGGGATGTCTCATCTGTCTTTCCGAAATAGAATCCTGTTGTGAACTGACGATATGTGCATTTTGCAATCTCTTCTTTGTAGTAATCCATATTTGCTTTATATTTCTCTACAGATTCTTTGCAGTCATCGATTGCTTTTCTGTATGTTCTTGCAACGGTTGCAACATACAGTGCTGTTTTCATACGTCCTTCAATCTTTAAGCTGTCAATTCCGGCATCTAAGATCTGGTCGATGTATTCGATCATATTTAAGTCTTTGGAGTTAAATATATATGTTCCACGTTCATTTTCATATACTGGCATATATTCTCCTGGTCTTGTCTGTTCCATTACGGAGTATTTCCATCTGCAAGGATGTGTGCATTCTCCGCTATTTGCATTTCTTCCTGTAAAGTAATTACTTAACAGACATCTTCCAGAATGGGAAATACACATTGCTCCGTGAATAAATGATTCGATTTCCATATCATCCGGAATGTGGGCACGAATATCCTTAATCTCTTCCAGCGATAATTCTCTTGCGGATACAACACGGCTTGCTCCCTGATCATACCAAAACTTGTATGTCGCATAGTTTGTGCTATTTGCCTGTGTACTGATATGACGATCGATATCTGGACAAACTTCTTTAGCGATCATAAAGACTCCTGGGTCAGAAATGATCAGTGCATCTGGTTTGATCTCTTTTAATTCTTCGAAATATTTCCTGATTCCTTCTAAGTCTTCGTTATGTGCTACGATATTGGCTGTGATATAAACTTTCACTCCATGTTTATGTGCAAATTCGATTCCGGCCTTGACATCTTCCATAGAAAAGTTTTTCGCTTTGGCACGTAGTCCATACATCTCTCCACCGATATAAACAGCGTCTGCACCATATAATACAGCAACTTTTAATACTTCTAAATTACTTGCTGGAATTAATAATTCAACGTCTCTCATTCGTTATCTCCTGTCTTAATACTGATTGCTACTCCATCTCCTACTGGAAGGATCGTTGTCTCTAACAGTGGGTGATTCTTGATCGTATATAAATAATCTCTCATTCGTTTGTGGATCGTACGGTCTCTTCGTTCAATCGCATAACGTGATTTCGCTACATCTCCATCCTGAAGTACATTATCAGATACTAAAACACCATCTGGTGCTAATAATCTTAATACATCTTCTAAAAAATGAATATACTGTCCCTTCGCTGCATCCACAAAAATAAGGTCATACTTTCCATCTAATTCTTTTAAAATCTCAATTGCATCACCTTCAAGCAATGTAATCTGATCTTCTTTTCCCTGATTTTTGATATTCTCTTTTGCTTTCTTGATTCGTTTTTCATTTCGCTCAATGGTTATGATCGTTCCACCTTCTGGCTGGTAACGATTCATATAAAGAGAAGAAAACCCAACCGCTGCTCCTACCTCTAAGATCTTCATCGGTTTCTTTAAAAGGACCAGAGTCCTTAAAAGTTCTTTCGTCTCTGGTTTGACGATCGGAACGTGATTGACTCTGGCCTCTACTTCGATCTTACTTAGATCATTCTTCTCTTCTTTCATCAATGAGCGGATATATTCTGTGATATTTAAATCCACTATCATTGTATGATCTCCTCTGATACGTGATCTCCGCATAAAATACCCATGATATCATCCATTCCCTGTGATTGTGTAAATTCATACCTTCCAGGAAGAAATGAATTCTTCTTGTATTTTGAAAAATATTTGCGGATCACAAATCTTGCCTTTCCATAAATCAGTTTCTTTGAAACGAGTGTTTCGGCAACTTCCTCTTCTGACTCATTCTCTGTGACGCTGATCGTTACCTTCTTATGGCTCTGTGCATTATATGGCTGATTAGAAAATGTCTGTTCTGCCACAAAATATGCTCCATAGAAAATACAGAAAATCGCACAGATTAAAAATGCTCTGCCTAATGTCTTAAAAAACAACTGCCATGCTTCTGATTCAAAGAATTTCTTTTGTTTTGAAAGACTCATCTTAAACCTCTGTGATAATTGGAAGAATCATTGGATTACGCTTTGTTTTCTTCCAAATATAATTACTAAGCTCATCCTTGATCTTTGTCTTGATTCTTGCCCAGTCGGTAATGTTACGTTCTAAACATTCTTCGACCGCATCTCTTGCAACTTCTCTTGCACCTTCCATCAAAGATTCTGATTCTCTAACATATACAAAACCTCGAGATACAATATCTGGTCCTGCAAGAATTACATTACCATGTTTCTGTAATGTGACAGTTGCAATGATCAGTCCGTTCTGAGACAGCATCTTACGATCATTCAATACGATATTACCAACATCTCCAACTCCAAGTCCGTCAACTAGGATTCCTCCTGCCTGAACTTTTCCAGTGATCTTTCCTTGTCTCTTATTAAGCTCTAGAATATCACCTTCCGCAAGTACAAATGCATTCTCCTTTGGAATTCCCATCTCAATAGCAAGTTCACGGTGACGCATCAGATGACGATATTCTCCATGAACAGGAATTGCATACTTAGGTTTTGTCAGTGCATAAATAAGTCTTAATTCCTCACGGCACGCATGCCCAGAAACATGTGTATCTTCAAATACAATCTGTGCACCTTTTAGTGCAAGTTCATTCATAATCTTTGAAATATTCTTCTCATTTCCGGGGATTGGACTTGAGCTGAATATGATCGTATCACTTGGTACGATGGATACTTTTCTGTGAGTTGAGTTTGCCATACGAGATAATGCTGCCATTGTCTCTCCCTGGCTTCCTGTTGTGATTAAAACAATCTGATCGTCAGGATAATTCTTAATCTGATCAGTTTCAATTAATGTGTTCTTTGGAATCTTGATATACCCTAATTCGGACGCTGTTGAGATAATATTTACCATGCTTCGTCCTTCTACTGCAACTTTTCTTCCATACTTATGTGCGGAATTAATGATATGCTGTACACGATCCACATTCGATGCAAATGTTGCAATGATCATACGCCCTTTTAGATGTTCTGCAAACAGACTATCCAGACGTTTACCTACATTCTTCTCCGATGGTGTATAGCCTTGTCGTTCTACGTTTGTACTATCTGCCATCAGTGCCAGAACCCCTTTACTTCCAAGTTCTGCAAATCTTGCAAGATCGATTGCTTCTCCAAATAATGGAGTATGATCAATCTTAAAGTCACCAGTATGCACGATCACACCAGCTGGTGTTGTGATCGCAAGTGCTGCTGCATCCGCAATACTGTGATTTGTCTTAATAAATTCTACATTAAAGATTCCAAGTTTTACTTTGTCACCATGTGTTACAACATGGCGTTCCACGTTATTTAAGATACCGTGCTCTTTTAATTTATTCTCGATCAGTGCCATTGTAAGTTTTGTAGCATAGATCGGTACATTCAATTCCTTCTCAAAATAAGGAATCGCCCCAATATGATCCTCATGACCATGGGTAATAACCAGTCCACGAATCTTGCTTGCATTGTCCTTTAAATATGTGATATCAGGAATAACTAAATCAATTCCTAACATATCTTCATCTGGAAACGCAAGTCCACAGTCCACGATCAAAATCTGGTTATTGCATTCAAATGCTGTGATGTTCATTCCAATCTGGCCGAGTCCGCCAAGTGGAATGATCTTTACTGAGCTAGGCTTTCTTCTAGGCATTGGTCTTCTTCCTCTTGCCTGATAATTATTCTTATTGTATGATCTCTTGTTATCATTTGAATAATAATTGTTTCGTTTTGTTTTTGCCTGCTGTCTTACCTGATTGTCCTTCAACTTTCTTCCTCCATATCTTTGTAAGTCTGACAATCTATTGTTTTAAACACTCTTATATATATTATAAACTCACTTCAAGTCCATCTAGTAATGCATTAAAAATATCTGAGATCATATTCAGTTCTTTATCGTCTTCTACGATCTCATAGGACACATAATCATCCTCTAGCTGCACTTCCTTCATGATCAGTACAACGCTCTCATCTTCACTTGATGCTTCACAATCTTCTACCAAAAGGTAGGTATGTCCTGCGATCGTTGTCTGTTCTATGACACGAAATTCAATCTCTGATCCATCTTCGTCCAGAAAAAGAATCTTATTATCTGTTTTACTCATTGTCTATTCCTCCTATAGGGAATCAAGATATCCCTGTAAAATCATAGATGCAGCGATCTGATCGATCACTTTCTTACGGTTTTCGCGTCTTACGCCGCTCTCCATCAGCACTTTCTCTGATGCTACTGTTGTCAGGCGCTCGTCCCATAGAATTACTTCTAATCCTGTACGACGCACTAAGGCATCGCGGAAAGATAGAGTATCTTCTCCGCGTTCACCTACTGTATTATTCATGTTCTTTGGGAGTCCTAAAACGATCTTCTCAATATCATATTCTTTCACAAGTTCTTCAATTCTTGCATATGTCTTTCTTAACTTATTCGCATCTTTTCTTGTGATCGTCTCAAGCGGCTGTGCAGTAATGCGAAGTTCATCACTTAATGCTACTCCGACCGTCTTTGTCCCATAATCTAACCCTAATATTCTTCTCATAATATCACGGTCTCTACTTTAATCTTGTCTCAATATAGTTCTCAAGCAATGCCTCGATCAAGTCATCACGTTCAACTTTATTGATGATGCTTCTTGCATTGTTATGACTGGTAATGTATGTTGGATCTCCAGACATAATATATCCTACCATCTGGTTGACAGGATTATATCCTTTCTCCTGCAGTGCTTCGTATACACGCTCTAAGATCATGTGTACATCCAGTTCTTCTTTTACAACCGAAAAATGTTGTGTTCGATTATTATCCATAATTATCACGTCCCTTTCATTTATTTATCATTTTAATATAAAATGTATGAAATAGCAATGGAAATCATAAAATTTTCCATTCACTTAACACTTTGCCAGCACATATCCATCATCTAAAACTTGTAGTAATTTTACTTTAATGATCTTATTTTCTAATGGTTCTTCACTGTAAAGTGCAACTTTCATATACTCTTTTGTGTGCCCCGTATAATAATGATCTTTTCCGTGCATTTTTTCCTCGATCAACACTTCTTTGACCATTCCTAATTGTTTTGTCTCAAATGCTTTCTGATGTTGTTTTGACATTTCCAGTAAAATATTGCTGCGTTTTGCTTTGATCTGATCATCGATCTGTGGCTTCATATCTGCTGCACGTGTTCCTTTACGGATAGAATATTTAAATATGTGCATCTCATAGAGATTGATCTCTTCTAAGAATTCTCTTGTCTGTTCAAATTCTTCATCTGTCTCCCCTGGAAAACCAACGATAATATCTGTTGTAAGTGCTGGATATTCAAAATGTTCTCTGATCGCTTTGCATTTTTCTCTGATATCCTGTGTTGTATACTTACGATTCATTCTTTTTAGCACACTGTCACATCCACTCTGCAATGAAAGATGGAAATGTGGGCAAAAACTTTCAATCTTTGAAAGACGATCTAATGTGTCTTTTGTAATAAATCCAGGTTCTAATGATCCCAGACGGATTCTTTTGACCCCATCAATTTGTGCAATCTCTTCTAGCAGATCGATCAGTGTGATATCTCCAAGATCTTTTCCATAAGAAGTTACATGAATTCCTGTAATAACAAATTCCTGGCACCCATGTTTTGTTAAATTCGCAATCTCTTCTAAGATATCTTCTACCTTACGGCTTCGCACTCTTCCTCTTGCATAAGGAATAATACAGTAAGAACAAAACTGGTTACATCCATCTTGAACTTTGATATACGCTCTTGTATGTTCTTTTAACTGTTCTACATATAAAGGTTCATATTCCTGATCCTGTGCAATATCAATGACTTCGATGGACTCTTCAACAGATTCCATCTCTCCCATATGTTCTTCTAAAATCTTAATCAGGTCTTTCTTTTTATTATTCCCAACGATCAAGTCAATATTAGTATCTTTTGATAATTCATCTTTTCCAACCTGTGCATAGCAGCCAACAGCTACTACTACAACATCTGGATTCTTCTTTTTAGCACGATGAAGCATCTGTCTTGATTTGCGTTCCGCCATATTTGTTACGGAACATGTATTTACAATGTAAATATCTGCTGCTTCTTTCGGATCAACCATCGTAACCCCTGCTTCTTTAAGCATTCCATACATGGCATCTGTTTCATATTGATTTACCTTACAGCCAAGTGTTACAATAGCTGCTCTTTTTCCTTGTAAATTCATACAATTCCTTTCTTAGTTGACTTTTTCGGCAAATGCGAGTACACTATCCTTGTTAATTGGAAGGAGTATTATCCCATGTATGATACATTGATCAAACTGAATTCCATCAAAGAGCTATACTCATTTGTCGATATCCTGAACAATCATTCTGGCACTTTTGAAATCGTTGCCAATGATTATGTCGTGGATGCAAAATCACTGATGAGTATGTTAAGTCTCAATCTTTCTAAGTCTTTAACGCTTTCGATTGATTCGGATGAGACTGATGACATACTTGATCAGCTTAAGCCATTTATTTTACATGAATGATTTCTGTAGAATCAATGGCTTTTTTCATTAAATCATCAATCACATCATCAAGATGTTCTTCTGATTTCTTAATTCTCTTTAAGTTTCCTTTTGTAACCGGATGTTTTGCGACAAAAATCGTACAGCAGTCTTCAAATGGCTGAATAGATGTCTCAAATGTTCCGATCTTTTCTGCAATATCAACGATTTCCTGCTTATCCATACCAATACATGGTCTAAATACTGGCATGTTACATACTTCATTTGTAATTGCTAAGTTATGAATTGTCTGGCTTGCTACCTGTCCAATGCTCTCACCTGTGATCAAAGCGAGGCTTCCACCTTCATTTGCAAAATGTTCTGCAATCTTCATCATATATCTTCTCATGATGATCGTTAATTCTTCATGCGGACATTTCTCATAAATTGCTAACTGAATGTCTGTAAAGTTTACAACATGTAGATTGATCGGTCCCGCATATTTTGCTACGATCTTTGCAAGATCTACAACTTTCTGTTTTGCTCTCTCACTTGTATATGGTGGTGCATGGAAATATGTTGCATCAATGTGTACTCCACGTTTTGCGATCATATATCCAGCAACAGGACTGTCGATTCCTCCGGATAACAATAACATTGCCTTTCCATTAGTTCCAACTGGCATTCCACCTGGTCCTTTGATCTCCTGAGAATAAATATAGATATATTTTCTCACCTCGATATTTACCATAACCTGTGGATGGTGCACATCTACTTTGATTCCCTCGAATGCGTCTAATAACTGTCCTCCGATTTCCATGTTGATTGCCATGGAGTCAAGCGGGAACTGTTTGTCTCCTCTTCTTGCATGAACTTTAAAAGTAAAATCTTTGACTGGATACTGCTCATCAATAAACTTGATGACTGTTTCTGTCAAATGTTCCATATCTTTATTTTCTTCAATGACCATTGGACAGATTCCAACAATACCGAAGACTCTCTGTAATGCTTCAACTGCTTCGTCGTAATCAAAATCATCCTGTGCTTCAACAAACATACGTCCGGATTCTTTTCTTACTTTAAAATCCCCGACTGGTGCCATTGCATGACGGATCTGTTTCATTAATGCGTCTTCAAACATATAACGGTTCTTACCTTTGATGGCAATCTCACCGTATTTGATCAAAAATGCGGTTACTTTCATATTGTTCTCCTTTATTTTCTTTTATGACTTTATTTTCTTACAAATCTTCGAAGCATTGGAACTAATTCTTTTAATGCCTCGATCGTTTGATCAACTTCTTCTTTTGTATTCTCGATGGAAAAACTAAATCGAAGTGTTCCATCTTTAAATTCATCACTTAATGCGATTGCGTTTAATGTTCCGCTGACTGCCTGTTTCTTGTTAGATGAACATGCAGATCCTGAGGATACATAAATTTCTCTGTCTTCTAAAGCATGCAACAAAACTTCACTTCTTAATTTTTTAAAACTGATACTTGCTACGTGTGGTGCTTTCCCTGAATTATCCTTGATATCCTCAATCTCTTTGATCCTCTCCTGAAAGTATTCTTTGACTTCTCGGATCTTTTCAGCATTCTCATATTTTTTACCAATCATTTTCTCACATGCAACAGCTAATCCTACAATTCCCGGTACATTTTCAGTTCCAGAACGCATTCCTTTCTGCTGTCCACCTCCAAAAATAATTGGAGAAATCTTTGTTCCTTCTTTGATATATAAAAATCCGATTCCTTTTGGTCCATGAATCTTATGACCGCTTGTGGATAATAAATCGATCCCCATATTCTTTGGAATAATCGGGAGTTTTCCGTATGCCTGAATCGCATCCACATGGAAGATCGTATTCGGATTCTTTGCTTTGATGATCTTCGCGATCTCTTCAATTGGTTCAATTGCCCCAATTTCATTATTAACCATCATACAGGATACAAGAATCGTATCTTCTCTAATGCTTTCTTCTAACTGCTTAAGATCAACGATTCCTTCTGCATCAACATCTAAATATGTCACTTCATATCCTTCTTCTTCCAGATGATACATTGGTTCATATACAGATGCATGTTCTACCTTTGTTGTAATGATATGCTTCCCTTTGCGACGATTGGCCATCGCTGTTCCGATGATTGCTGTATTATTTGATTCTGTTCCTCCAGAGGTAAATAAAATCTCTTTTGGTTTTGCTCTTAATGTTTTGGCAATTAATTCTTGTGCAGCTTTTACTTTATTCTCTGCTTCAATACCTTTCATATGTTTCGCAGATGGATTTCCATACGTGACCTGCATTGCGTCCTGCATTGCTTCTACAACTTCTGGAAATACGCAGGTTGTCGCTGCATTATCAAAATAAATCATGTCACTTTCTCCTCTATTCTTCTATTGTAAACATTAAAATAGATAAAACTGTCATTCCTGCTGTCTCAGTTCTTAAGATACGCTTTCCAAGGCTCATTGTTTTGCCGCCTACGGCTTTGAGCTGTTCAATCTCTTCTTTTTCAAATCCACCTTCTGGCCCGATAATGATTCCGATAGACTTCTTCCCTTTTGCCTTGTTGATCAGCTCTTTGGATTCCTGCATTCCTTTTGCTTCTTCATATGGAACAAGCATCAATTCAATATCTTTTACTTCCTCTAAAATTTCTTTAAAGCTTCTTACCTCACGAACTTCTGGAATGATTCCACGTTTTGCCTGTTTGGCTGCACTTAGTGCAATCGTATTCCACCTGCTTACTTTCTTTGCCGCTTTCTTGGCATCAAGTTTTACAACACAGCGTTTCATAGCAGTTGGAACAATCTCTGTCACGCCCAATTCTATGGCTTTCTGGATGATCATCTCCATCTTATCACCTTTTGGAAGTCCCTGATACAGCGTAATCTTTGCTGGAAGTTCTGTTTCCATTCCATGGACATCTTCAATCTTTGCAAGAATCGAATCTTGTGTCCATTCACTAAGGCTGCATTCATATTCCAAATCGGATCCATTGCTTAAATAAACCTTATCTCCTGTTTTCATACGGAGAACGTTCTTAATATGATTTACATCACTTCCCATGATCTCAATCATTCCATCATGAATCTGTTCTTCTTTTATAAAAAATCGGTACATCTCTTACCTCATCTTCGCTGTCATAGAAACCCAGTCTTTCATTCTTCTTGTTTCAATGACATCAAAACCATATGCATTTAATTTGTCAGCAATTTCTTTTTCTTTTGTATCAATGATACCAGAAATAACAAATACTCCGTCTTCTGCCAGAAACTGATCTACGATCTCAATCAGCGGAGAGATAACGTCTGCTAAAATATTTGCTACAACAACTGGATAACATTTTGATCCCAAGGATTCTGCAAATTCTTTATCATCTAATACATTTCCCTGATAAACTTCAAACTGATCTTTACTGATATGGTTTACTTCAAAGTTTTCTTCTGAAGCTGAAATCGCATGTGGATCGATATCTGTAAGAACTGCATGTCCGGCTCCAAGTTTTAATCCGATAATTGATAAAATTCCGCTTCCGCATCCAACGTCTAAAATCTTTGTATCTTCTTTAATGTATGGTTTCATTCCTTCAATACAAAGCTTTGTTGTTTCATGAGACCCAGTTCCAAATGCTGTTCCTGGATCGATCTCAACTACGATCGTATCTTCTGTCTGATCTTCTAATGTCTCCCATGTTGGTTTGATCACGATCTGTTCATCTAAGCGGATTGGTTTGAAAAATTTCTTCCAGTTATTTACCCAGTCTTCTTCTTTTGTCTTATCAAATGAAATTGTTCCAGCTCCGATGTCCATAAATCCACGAAGTCTTTCAAGCATTGCCTGAATCTGCATTGTGATGTGTTCTAAGTTCTCATTCTCATCAAAATAGCAACTGATCTTTGCTTTCCCATCATCTGGTGCAATATCGTCTGGCAGAAGATCCACATACATAACTTTCATCTCTTCTTCTGTCAATGACACATGATCTTCAACTTCCACACCTGTTGCACCAAGTTCTGTAAGTTCATAACTAATCATGTCTTCCGCTGATGTCAATGTATCAATTGTAATTTTATTCCATCCCATGACACTGTGTTTCCTTTCTTTTTCTATCTTATTTTTCTATTTCGTATTCATAACATATCAATTAATTAGTGTATCATAGAAAAGCATGGAATACAAGAAAAAGAGAATCCCCTCTTTATTAGAATTCTCTTTTTCCCATTGTTTTTATTAATTTCTTTGATAATTCTATGACTATAAAATCTGTCCATCAATGGAAATTGTATGCACCTGCCATGGAAGAAATTTCCCAGAATCCTGAATTGCCTTCTTAGCTGCATTTTCAAGTCCTCCACAGCAAGGAACTTCCATTCTTACGATCGTTACACTCTTAATATCATTATTAGCAATGATCTGTGTCAATTTCTCACTGTAATCTCCTTCGTCAAGTTTTGGACATCCAATTAGTGTCACTCTGTTTTTGATAAATTCCTGATGGAAATTTCCATAAGCATAAGCTGTACAGTCTGCTGCAATCAAAAGATTGGCATCTTTAAAATATGGTGCATTGACTGGTACTAATTTAATCTGAACTGGCCATTGGGATAACTGGGAAGATGCATGTACTGACTGCTCTGTCTGTACTTCTTCCTTATGATTTATCATCTTCATCCTTGTTCCTGGACATCCATGAAATACTGGCTTTTCTTCTTTATCTTTTGCTGCCATTTGGGCTTTTTTCTTCATATTGGCTTCGACTGCTTCTCTGTCATATGCAGCTGCCTCACGCTCTACAAAACTGATCGCTCCGGTTGGACAATTTGGCAGACAATCTCCTAAGCCATCACAATAATCATCTCTTAATAACTTCGCTTTTCCATCAACCATTCCGATTGCATCTTCGTGGCATGCATCAGCACAAAGCCCACATCCATTGCATTTATCTTCATCAATTTCAATAATTCTACGAATCATTTCTATTCTCCTTTTCTTGACTTTTTATCCTTTACTGTATCGTCAGTATAATCGATGCTTCGAAGAAAGTCTGTTGTTTTTACAACGTTTTTTATTTTTTCAAAATATTTATCATTTTTCTTTATGGCATCCTTTTTACCTATAGAGGACAAAATCTTCTTGCTGGAAAAACACGAAAAAGCAGAAGGCACTCCATAAACCTTCTGCTTTCTCTGTTGTTTATTATTCGAAAATGCCAACAAAGACATGTTCTTCCTGACTATCCAACGAAACAACACTCCATATTCTCTTCATAAAATCTGTCATACATCTGTCGCATTAAGGGAATCAATTTATAAAGTGGTTCCGTCTTACGATGATTGACTTCGTCTTTGATCATCTCTTTGATGATTGCTTCTTTCGTCTCTTTAAGAGTACCATATACACCGACTCTTTCCAATACTTTTTTACATTTTTCTTGATTCTTTCTTCTTTTTAATAACACAAAATCTCCACAACATTTTTTTATATAATAATTTTCTTTCATTCTCATTAACATAATGTTCTCCTTTCCACATACCGTGCCTAAGATCTTTGTCTGATCACAAAGATCTTCTTGAATGGATCATGGACATTATATGCCTTTTGTATACATATTTTGTTGCAAAATCATTACATTTTTATAAATTTTCTCTTAATTTATTATTTATAAATTTATTTTTAATTTCTATTAGTATTTTTATACTGTATGTTGTATACATATAATGATATATTTTACCACTTTACAACACTCGTTAATTCCAGTTATAATATTTAAAGTTGTTTTATGATATCATGCATCAATATTGTCATGGTGTTAACTAAAGAAAGGATTATGTTATGAATTATAAATTAATCGCTGTAGATCTTGATGGAACTCTTTACAATGATGAACCTGCAATTTCCCCAGCAACGATCCAGGCACTGATCAAAGCTCAAGAAATGGGAATTCGAGTTGCAATTTCTTCCGGCCGTCCTCTTCCCGGTCTTTTTCATGCCAGAGATGCTCTTAATCTCCAAAAATATCATGGTATGCTTGTTTCCTACAATGGCGGAAAAGTTGTTGATACTACAAATCACGAGACTCTATATGAAAATGCAATTCCTCATGAGCTTGCTGTTGAAGTTTTAAAATATCTTGGAAATTTTCCAGTTGTTCCAATGATCGATGATGGAAATGTTTTATATGTAACAGATAAAAATGCTTACCGTGTCCGTGAAGAAGCTTTAAATAACTCTATGAACTGTGTAGAGGTTTCTTCTTTGATCGATTGTCTGGATTTCCCATTAATTAAGATTCTTACTGCGATTGAACCTGAGAAACTTCCAGATGTCTTTAAAGTGATTGGGAAACCTTATGAAGGAATTCTTGATTTTGTACAGAGTGCTGACTTTTATATTGAAGCAGTCCCTCATGGTACAAGTAAGGCAACCGGGCTTTTAAAGGTTTGTGAAAAACTTGGAATCCATTCTGATCAGATCATTGCTTTTGGTGATGCAAAAAATGACCTTGAAATGATCAAGCTGGCCGGTCATGGTGTTGCAATGGGTAATGCCTGTGATGAATTAAAAGAATGTGCCGATGAAGTTACACTTACTAATAACGAAAATGGAATCGTTCACACTCTAAATCATCTGATCTTTTCATAAAAGTCATAAAAGACCTGATCTCTTAAATTTTATAAAATATATTATGACAAAAAGCGATGAAAGATTAATTCTCTCATCGCTTTTTTATAGAACTTTTCAATTCATTAATTTTGATTATTTTTTATGTTTTCCAAAGAATCCTTTATGTTCTTTATGAGTTTCTTCCTTCTTAGGGACTTCACCCATTGCTTCCTGGAATTTCTGAAGAGCTGCTCTCTGCTCTCCATTCAAATGTTCTGGTACCTGAACTACGAGTGTTACATAGTGATCTCCTCGTACATTCTTGTTACGTACCATTGGCACACCTTTTCCTTTTAAGCGGATTCTGGTGTCTGTCTGAGTTCCTGGTTTGATGGTATATTCATATGGTCCATCCACAGTTGGAATCTGAATCTTACCACCAAGAGCTGCTTGTGTAAAGGAAATTGGTTCTGTAGAGTAGATGGTTGTATCCTGACGTTGGAATTTTGGATGACGTTCTACGATTACTTCTACTAACAGATCTCCTCTTGGTCCCCCATTTGTACCTGGTTCTCCTTTTCCACGGATACGGATACTCTGTCCATTGTCAATACCTGCTGGTACTGTGACTTCAATTGTCTTACGGTTGCTTATATAACCTGTTCCATGGCAATCTGGACACTTATCCCGAATGATCTTACCTGACCCATGACAATCTGGGCATGTCTGAACATTCTGAACAGTTCCGAACATGGACTGCTGTGTAAATACGACCTGACCACGTCCCTGACATTTTGGACATGTTTCTGGATTGGTTCCTGGTTTTGCACCGGTTCCATGACATGTAGTACATTCATCTTTTAATGTAATTTCTATCTTCTTTGATGTACCAAATACTGCTTCTTCAAATGTTACATGGATTCTTGCACGAACATGTGCTCCCTGTGTTGGACGGTTTGCCTGTCTGGCCCCGCCACGGCTTCCTCCACCGAACATACCGCCGAAAATATCTCCAAAGATATCTCCCATATCACCACCGAAGTCAAAACCGCCAAATCCGCCGCCATTAAATCCACCAGCACCCTGCTCAAAGGCAGCATGACCATATTGGTCATACTGCGCTTTCTTTTCAGAGTCGCTTAATATTTCATAAGCTTCTGTTACTTCTTTAAATTTGGCTTCTGCTTCTTTATCTCCAGGATTCGTATCTGGATGATATTTCTTGGCGAGTTTTCGGTAGGCTTTTTTTATTTCTGATGCTGAGGCATTGCGGTCAATTCCCAACACCTCATAGTAATCTCTTTTTTCCGCCATTTTTAGTCTACCTTCTCTTTAAAATTATACTTCTTTGTAGTCACCATCTACAACATCATCATTTGCTGCTCCCTGATTAGCTCCAGCATCTGCTGCTCCCTGAGCTCCCTGCTGAGCCTGTGCTGCTGCTTCATACATCTTAGTAAATAAATTCTGAGCACTTGTCATCAGTTTGTCTTTCTTAGCTTTCAGATCTTCAACCTGAGCATCTGTCATTTCCTGATCTTTTGTAGATTCTACAAGATCTTTTAATTCTTTTAAGTCAGCTTCTACTGCTGCTTTTTCTGTAGCATCTACTTTGTCTCCTGCTTCTTCTAATGCTTTCTCTGTCTGGAATACGATAGAATCAGCTTCGTTTCTTGCATCAATTGCTTCTTTACGTTTCTTATCTGCAGCTTCGAATTCAGCAGCTTCTTTTACAGCTTTATCGATATCTTCGTCAGACATGTTAGATCCAGCTGTAATCGTGATGTGCTGTTCTTTTCCTGTTCCTAAGTCTTTTGCAGATACATTTACGATACCGTTTGCATCGATGTCGAATGTTACTTCGATCTGAGGCACTCCACGTCTTGCAGGTGCGATACCATCTAATCTGAATCTTCCTAAAGACTTGTTATCTCTAGCGAACTGTCTTTCACCCTGTACAACGTTGATATCTACAGCACTCTGGTTATCTTCTGCTGTTGAGAAGATCTGGCTCTTCTTTGTAGGGATTGTTGTATTTCTTTCGATCAGACGTGTTGCAACTCCACCCATTGTCTCGATAGACAGTGATAATGGTGTAACATCAAGAAGAAGTACATCACCGGCACCAGCATCTCCAGCTAATTTACCACCCTGGATAGATGCACCGATTGCTACACATTCGTCTGGGTTGATTCCCTTGAATGGTTCTTTTCCTGTTAACTGCTGTACTTTACTCTGTACGGCTGGGATACGTGTAGAACCACCAACTAATAATACTTTGCTTAATTCAGAAGCTGTCATTCCAGCATCATTTAATGCAGAATTTACAGGTCCTGCTGTTCTTTCTACTAAATGAGCTGTTAATTCATCGAATTTTGCTCTTGTAAGATTCATATCAAAATGTTTTGGTCCTTCAGCTGTTGCTGTGATGAATGGCAGGTTGATATTTGTTGTTGTTGCAGAAGATAATTCTTTCTTAGCTTTCTCTGCTGCTTCTTTTAATCTTTGCATTGCCATCTTATCTGTTGATAAGTCAACACCTTCCTGTTTCTTGAATTCATCTAACATATACTGTGTGATAACATTATCAAAGTCATCTCCACCTAATTTGTTATCTCCAGCTGTTGATAATACTTCGATGACACCATCACCGATCTCGATGATAGATACATCAAATGTACCACCACCTAAGTCGTATACCATGATCTTCTGTTCTTCTTCGTTATCAAGTCCATAAGACAATGCTGCTGCTGTTGGTTCGTTGATGATACGTTTTACTTCAAGTCCTGCGATCTTACCAGCATCTTTTGTTGCCTGACGCTGAGCATCGTTGAAATAAGCTGGAACAGTGATAACTGCTTCTGTTACTTTCTCTCCTAAGTAGTTTTCAGCATCTGATTTTAATTTCTGTAAGATCATTGCTGAAATTTCCTGTGGAGAATATGCTTTATCATCGATCTGAACTTTGTAATCTGTTCCCATATGACGTTTGATAGAAGCGATTGTTTTTTCGGCATTTGTAACTGCCTGACGTTTTGCAGGTTCACCGATCACACGTTCTCCTGTTTTTGTAAATGCTACTACAGATGGTGTTGTTCTCATACCTTCTGCATTTGTAATAACGGTTGGTTTTCCACCTTCCATAACTGCTACACAACTGTTTGTTGTTCCTAAGTCAATACCAATAATTTTACCCATGATCTATGTCCTCCTAAGATTTCTTCTTATTTCTATATATAATATAAATATTAGTTAGCTACTTTTACCATACTGTGGCGTAATACATTTTCTTTGTACATGTAACCTTTCTGTAATTCTTCTGCAACAATGTTCTCACCGAGATCATCATCTTCGACATGCATCACTGCGTTGTGAAGATTTGCATCAAATTCTTTTCCTTGTGCATCCATTGGTGTTACTCCCAGATCCTCCATCACAGCTGTAAACTGTTTGTAGATCTGTTCGATTCCTTTAACGAATGCGGAATCTTTCTCATCTTCAGATACGGTTTCTAAGCCTCTCTCGAAGTTATCAATGACTGGCAGAAGTTTTTCTAAAACTCCCATCGCTCCCATATCATAACGCTGTGTGGCTTCTTTCGCTGTACGCTTTCTTGCGTTCTCAAATTCTGCCATCAGTCTCTGGTATTTGTCTTTCCAGTCTGCTACGGACGCTTCTAATTCTGCGATCTCGTCATCAGCGGTTGCTTCCTTTGTTTCCTCTGTTTCTTTGGAAGTTTCCTCCTTTGTCTCTGTATCTTTTATATCTTCAGCAGTCTCTTCTGCGTTCTTTACTTCTTCGTTGATGTTTTCGTTTTTCTTACTCATCACATCACTTCCTTTCTTAAGATTTGTCTTTAAAAATATCATCTAATTCCTCAGTGAGGTTCTTTAAAGTCTTAACGACTTTTTTGTAATCCATTCTCTTTGGTCCGATGATACCAACAGTACCTGTACCACCTTCTGCAAGTTCATAGGTTGCAGTTACGATACTGCAATCCTTCATATTCTTAACTGGAGATTCTTCTCCAATATAAACCTGAATTCCTGTGTGATTATCGGAATCTGATTCCAGTGTTGAATCAACCAACTGTGTCAAGGCTTTCTTCTCTACTAACGTATCAAGAAGCTCTGTTGCTGTATCCGGATTTCCAAGTTCCGGATATTTTAAGATATTGGTTGCTCCTCCTGTGTAGATTTCCATATGATCTGCATCATGGATCGCTTTGGCGATCTCTTCAAGAATCCGTTCTAACACATCCTGTCTAATTCCTGCCTGATCTCTCATCGTCTGAATCAGTGCGAGATTGATATCTTGTAAGGATAATCCTTGTAAAAATGTATTAAGTAACACATTCAACTTCAGAACATCTTCATTAGAAAGCGGTTCTTCGACTTGGACCATCTTGTTCTTTACGATATTGCCTTGTGTGACGATTACTGCAAGCAGATGTTCATGGTCTACCTGAGACAGCTGTACAAACTTTAATGTCACATTCTGATAATGTGGAGAAGAAACCATCGTTGCATAATTCGTGCTACTTGCTAATACATTGGCAACCTGCTTTAATAAGACTTCCATCTTATCAACTCTCTGAATCAATGCCTGTTTCTCTTCGTGCTCATTGTCACGCTCACTCATCAGCTGGTCTACATAAAAACGATATCCTGCATCGGAAGGAATTCTTCCTGCGGATGTGTGAGGCTGTAAGATAAATCCCATATCTTCCAGATCTGCCATCTCATTACGAATCGTCGCAGAGCTTAGATTTAAATCCGGATGTTTTGCAATGGTTCTTGATCCTACCGGCTCACCGGTTTCAAGGTAATTGGCGA
The DNA here is from genome assembly GCA_019423795.1 of Clostridiales bacterium. Classification (GTDB taxonomy): domain Bacteria; phylum Bacillota; class Clostridia; order Lachnospirales; family Lachnospiraceae; genus Anaerostipes. Next base: position 6,218 of record JAHZAT010000069.1, on the reverse strand, counting down.
TAATCGCTTTCAATATTAACTTCTTACGATCATTTAACTCCATATCTTCGCCTCCTGTTATTAGCACTCATTTATGTCGAGTGCTAACATCTATATTTAAAGTAGCACTTTCGCATTTTAATGTCAACCTTTTCTTTTACTTTTTTTGAAAATTTGTTCAATTTTTTTCTTCTTTGAATAGAATGTACAAAAGGAGGTACTTTTCATGCATAAAAATATGAACTTTAATATAGAACAAACACGGCTTAATAATACTTACCAAAGATTAAATTCTAACCATGATTTTCACAGATATTTAAATAATCAGAAAGATCAAACTCCTACTTACTGGTCCTTTTTAAAATTAAGAATTGGATTTTCTATTTTATTCTTATTTTTTATCGTTGCTTGTTCAAAATCACTGCATACCAAAGAAACCAAACAAATACAATCTGTTTTTTCTCAGATAAATGAAGTTGATCCTTATACCTCTTATATTTTAGAAAAATTGGATTTACATATACCCTGATATTCTTTAATTATAAAAGAAAACCCGAAACATCTGATCCTTAATCTATGTTCCGGGTTTTTGTATGATTTTATCTCTTTTTTCTTATTAATATATCTATCTTGGTACAATCTCTACCGTAATACCATTTTGCTCCAACACTTCTTTTGCTTCTGATGGAATCTGGTCATCGGTAAATACCATATCAATATCCTTAAATTTTGACTGCATGACAACTCCATGTTCTGAAAACTTACTAGAATCTGTCAGAATAATCGAATTCCTTGCAGAGCCCATCATACTCTTGGCAGCTTCTACTCTTAACATATCCCCACTAGTAAATCCTATTCCAGGAATATATCCATCTGTTCCCATAAACAGTTTATCTACATAAAAAGCTTCTGCACAGGTTTTTACTAATGGTCCAACCATAACTTCTGCTTCTTTCTGGTATTCTCCTCCAAGAACAATAACCTTTGTAACTCCACCCTCAGATTCTCTGATAAATCGTGCGATGTATGATGAATTTGTGATCACCGTAATATCTTTTTTCGTTTCAGAAAGTTGTTTTACAAGCAGTGCACAGCTTGAACCTGATTCTACCATGATCGTTTCTCCATCTGATACGATCTCGCTTGCTTTGGCTGCGATCCGCTGCTTTGTTTCATAACAAAAAGCCATACGATTACTAATATCTGACATATTCTTCATTGTTGCATAACCATGTTCTCTTGTTAAAAAATTAAGCTCTTCCAATGCATCTAAATCTTTTCGAATCGTTACCTGAGATACTTCAAGCATCTTTGATAATGTTGCAACTTCTACTTTCTTTTTTTGATTTACAATTTCAAGAATTTTCGTCTGTCTATCTGTCATAAAACTTTTTCCTTTCTTGCCCTATATATTAGGAAAGAGCCGTCTTGCGGCTCTTTCCTAATCAGTATATCATAAAATCTTCTTTATTTATATTATAGGTCGCAGATTCCTTTTCCTTCTCCATAAACTGCGTACCAGTCATTGTTGAAGTCTGTAACTGCTTTGTCAATATTAGGATTTGCAAATACCTGTTTTAATACTGCATATGGTGCTGTGATTGCTTCTGCTCCATAGTTAAATGCATTCTTCACTTGTTCAACGCCTTTGAATGATGCTGCTACGATCTTGCAGTCATATCCATCATCTTCAATGCGGTCCTGCAGGTTGCTGATCAATTCCATAGGATCTGCTCCAAGATTTCCGATACGATTTACATATGGTGCAATATAATCAGCTCCTGCTGCTAAGGCAAAGTATGCCTGCATCAGATCATAAACTGCTGTTGCTGTTACATTAACTTCTTCTGATTTTAAGATCTTGATTGCTTTTAATCCTTCATATGAAACAGGAACTTTGATATATACCTGATCATCGATCTCTTCTAAGATTCTATGAGCTTCCTTAACGATCGTCTCAGCATCTAATGAAATAACCTGTACATGAAGGCTTCTTTCTTTTCCAATGATCTCACGAACTTTTCTCATATGTCCAAAGAAATCTTCTGGTGATGTCTTTTTAACGATTGATGGATTGCTTGTTACTCCAGCAATTGGCATATGGTCTACACCATCTTTGATTTCTTCAAGATTCACTGTATCTAAAATAAATTCCATGATAAAAACTCCTCCTAAGTCTTATTATATATTTCGTTTTTTGATACTTCTATCTTACCATATTTTTCGAATATGTCAATATTTATTTTCATTTATTCATTATATTCCTTTCATTTGTAAGTGTTGTATTTACAGTTCGCAACTTCTATGCTAGAATATATCATAGAAAATGAAAGGAGAAATTTAATTATCATGCAAACAAATGGTATTGTTTTTAATATACAAAAATTCAGCATTCACGATGGTCCAGGAATCCGTACAACTGTTTTCCTGAAAGGCTGTCCACTGCGTTGTAAATGGTGTGCAAATCCAGAATCACAGTTAAGTCAAGTTCAGATTTTATATGACAGAGAAAAATGTGCTCATTGTGGTACTTGCACTCATGTCTGTCCAAATCATGCAATTTCTATGGGAGATGACGGCTATGTAAACGTTGACCCATCAAAATGCATTGGATGCCTTCAATGTGTAAAAAACTGTCCTGCAAAGGCCTTAAGTTATGAAGGAGAAACAAAAGATGTAGAGGAAGTTATCAAAGTCTGTCTTCAAGATATTGATTTCTATGAAGAATCTGGCGGTGGTGTGACAATCTCTGGTGGCGAAGGAATGGTTCAGCCAGATTTTGTAAAAGCATTGCTTGCAAAATTAAAAGAACATAAGATTCATACTGCGATTGAGACAACTGGATATATCAAGGAAGAGATTTTTAGAGAATTGTCTCCGATGTTTGACTTGCTTTTATTTGACGTGAAACACTATGACAGTAATAAACATTATGAAGGAACCCATGTCCATAACGAACAGATCATTGAAAATTTAGCATGGGCGATCTCTCAAGGAATTGAAGTTCTTCCTCGAATCCCTGTGATTCCTGATTTCAATGATTCTTTGGATGACGCAAAAGGGATCGCTGCTTTACTAAATAAAGTGAGTGCAAAGAAAGTTCAGCTACTTCCATTTCATCAGTTCGGTGAAAACAAGTATCATTTACTCGGTAAGACTTATGCTTATGAGAATGTGAAAGCATTGCATCCTGAGGATCTTACCGATTATCAGCAGATATTTTTAGATGCGGGCATAGACTGCTTCTTTTAATCTTTTAAAAATCCTGTATACACAAAAAGGCCTTGGCAGAACAGCTTCTTGCCAAGGCTTTTTTAATTGTTTCTTTCATGAATATTATTTCTTCTAGTCTATCACGAAAAACAGCAGTTAACCCTACTCAAGCCAACTGCCATTCCTCTATTTTTATAAATTATAATGTCTGCTCTGTTCTTCCGATGATATCATCCTGTGTCTTCTTAGATAATACATTAAAGAATGCACTGTATCCTGCTACACGAACAATCAGATCTTTATGTTTCTCTGGATGTTTCTGTGCATCAATCAAAGTTTCTCTGGATACAATATTATACTGTACATGATATCCATGTAAACGGTTGAAGAATGTACGGATCAACATCTCTAATTTCTGTTTGTTTTCTTCTGTTGATAACATCTGTGGTGTCATCTTCTGATTTAATAAGACTCCACCTGTGATCTTCTCTGTTGGAAGTTTTGCAACGGTCTTAAATACGGCTGTTGGACCATTCTTATCAGCATTATGTGCCGGACTGCTTCCTTCGGCTAATGGTTCAAATGCATTTCTTCCATCAGGAGTTGCAACGGTTCCCATTCCCTGTCCAACATTCGCACTGATAGAGGATGTTCCACCATAACGAATACCTCCGATTGGTCCTCTGTGGTAACGTGTGTTTGGATATTTCTTGATCTCATCTAAGTAAGAATCGTATGCTTCTACGACCAACTGATCGACATAGTCATCATCATTTCCATATTTTGGTGCTTCATTAATGAGCATTTCCTGAATCTTCTTGTTTTCAGGAGACTGGAAATCATCTAAAATTGCATTCCAAAGCTGTTCTTTTGTAATCTTCTTCTCTTCGTATACAAGTTTCTTGATCGCTGCAAGAGAGTCTGCCATATTCGCAATACCCACCTGAAGTCCGGAGATAAAGTCATAGACTGCCCCACCTTCTTTGATCGTTTTTCCTCTTCCGATACAGTCATCTGTTAATGCGGAACATAAAATGTCTGGTACATCTCTCTCTGATGCTTTATCAATTGCATTTTCCACGATCACACTGTAACGTGTCATTTCTCTAGCTGTCTTATCCCATGCTGCTAAGAGATCTTCATATGTTTCCATCTCTGTAAATTTACCATATCCCTTTGTAAATCTCTTACCGCTTGTTAAATCAACTCCGTCATTCATTGCACAAAGCAGAACTCTTGGGAAGTTAATGTATGACATACCTGTACAACGATATCCCCATTTACCTGGAACTGCTGTCTCTACACATCCGATGGCACTATAGTTATATGCATCTTCTTCTTTGACACCCCAGTTGATAAAAGATGGGATAATGATCTCATCGTTATTTAATGCTGGCATACCAAATCCGAGCTTCATAACTTCGATGCATTCATCAAAGAAATGTTTGTCGATATTAGCATGGTAACGAACTGTTAAGTTTGGTTGTGTCAGTCTTGTCTGTGCAACGGACTGTAATACAACAAAGCTTAATTCGTTGACTGCGTCTTTCTTATCAGTTGTCTGTCCACCAATTGTTACATTCTGGTACATTGGTGATCCGGCAGAACTTAATGTATGAGACTGTGAACGAACTTTATTAATTGTTAATGTTTTGATCCATAAGCATGTTAATAATTCTAACGCTTCGTCTTTTGTGATCTTTCCTTCGTTGATATCTTTGATATAATATGGATACATATACTGGTCAAAACGTCCATAACTTAAAGAATGTCCATTAGATTCAATCTGAAGGATCAGCTGGATAAACCAAACAGACTGAACGGCTTCCCTAAAAGATGTTGCTGGTTCATATGGAACTTTCGCACAGATCTCGCTCATCTGTAACAGTTCTTCTTTACGTTTTGCATCTGTTTCTTTATCTGCTAATTCTTTAGCAAGTTTGCTGTAACGTTGTGTAAAATTGCGTACAGCATCGATCACTACTAAAACTGCTTTATAAAATACGTTCTTATCAATGCTTTCTGGATCTGTGAAATCTAATGCTGCTCTTAATTCTTTTACTCTTTTTTCATATCCCTTTAATCCGTCGGATAAGATTCTCTGATAATTTACTGCCAGATGAGCATCTCCGGCATTTAATTTTCCTTCCATTCCAAAGACACCGGTCTCCATGAATACATCTACCTCTTCTGGAAGTAGAGCTTCACCTCTGGCACGAAGGTTATTATTCTCCCAAAATGGTGCAATCTCTCTTAATTGGTCTTTTGTCTCTTCTGTAATATAGAAGACATCTCCGTCACGTTTCTCAAAGAGATCTAATTCATTCATAACGAATTCCATTGTATATTCTGGGAAAATTGGCGCATTCTTATTCTTTGTTGCCTGGTTTCCTGCGATCAGGGATTTATCATCAATGTAAATGCTCATTCCTTCTAAGATCTTCTGAAGCATTAGAGCTCTTACCATCACTCTTGGCTGGTTCTGATTTTCTTTGTAAGCTTCTGTTGCTAATACTGCTCTCTGGGCATCAATATATGGTTTTGCATCGAGCACTTCCTCACGAAATGCCTGCATACGTTCTGTTAATTTACCGAAATGTTCTGTATTGTTCATGGTATCTCCTTTCAGAATGTTTCGTTCGTAACTAATTATTGTTTTGTTTGTAGTTATACGGTAACAGTTTTTTGATTATATGTCAATAGTTTTTGGTTCATAATTATATTTATTTTCATTTGAAACTTCTTTTTGTATAAAATAAAAAGATGCCATATTGTATTATGACATCTAATTTCTTTTTTATCTACCACAATGCTTTTTTACATAACTCTATGCCTCTTATAATAAATATAAGAAGCAATCGCAGGAATCAATGTAACGATCAAAATAATCCCTACTGCTGCTCCAATTGGATCAACAAACTTCTGAAATCCAAGCAGAATCGTCAAAACTCCACCGATAATCCACCATTTTCCCGCCATTCGATGCGTATAATCCCAATTTTCTTCATTATCCAATGTCCATGGAA
>JAHZAT010000068.1 GCA_019423795.1 Clostridiales bacterium | reverse complement strand
AAGATCAAGTTAAAATAAGATCATAAAAAACAACGACGTAAGTATTATATTCAAAAGAATAAGATGCTTACGTCGTTTGCTTGAGGATTTTATTAGAATTTCCTATGCAATAAAATTTATTAATTTGAAATTTCCTGATAAGTATTCAGATCGTTAGGTAAGGTCACAGTCACAGATTTTCCAGGATCATGATAAGTCAGGTTCATTTTTAAAGTGATCGAACCTGTCTCATTGTCACCGCTTTCCATAACCATCTGGATGGATTCTTTCACAGGAAGATCTTTGTCATTCAATGTTTTTGTACCGGTCAAAGAAGAAATCTTAATGGAATTACTTCCACCAGTTACAGTTGTCATCTGGGAGGTAACATCTTTGACGTATTGATTCAATCCATCATTATTGATACTGTATTTAAGAATGGTATTTCCATCCTTTTCACTAAGTTTCAGATCTTTGTAATATTTTGCAGGCAAAGAAGTCTGACCTGTGGTTGACTGAATCTGTTTTTGAAGACCTGCGATATCCATTTTTATTTTCTGCTTTGTTCCATTGGTGTTCATGTAATAATAACCATCAGAATAATACATATTCATATCCATAGTCTGCCCAAGCATGTTTAAGGTAGAAGTCATAGACATTTTTAACTGATCTTTATCAACAGTCTGTAGTTTTGTGTCAAAATTCATCTTGATCGTAACGTTTGAGGATGAAGAAGCCTCACTATTTGCAATCTTATAAGAAGCTTCTCCACTGAAATCAGCATCTTTTAATTTGGAACTTTGTTTAAGACTTGATTCCAAAACTTCTTTCGCAGTACGTTTCTTCTGACAGCCGCTGATCGAAAAAAGCAGCATACAGGAAAGAAGCAATGCAGTCACTTTTTTTATTCTAATTTTCATAATGAATCCCTCCATGAAAGAGTTAGTAGTTATTAAGTTTAGTTTACCATATAATCATAATTTTGTGTTAAACTAAAAATAAGAATAGGAACGGAGGTACTTGAAATGAAAAAAACAGTATACCTGACATCAAAACAAGATGGATTAAAACTACATGTACTGCTTATGGAACCAGAACAATCTCCAAAGGGAATCGTACAGATCTGCCACGGTATGGCAGAACATAAAGAACGCTATGAGCCTTTTATGCAAATGTTGTGTAACAATGGCTATATCAGTGTGATCCATGATCACAGAGGTCATGGTAAGAGTGTCAAAGATGCGGTAGACCTTGGATATTTTTATGATGACAGTGGAAAAGCGATCATAGAAGATGCTCATCAGGTAACAACATGGATGAAAGAACGATATGGGGGAGAACTTCCATATCATTTGTTCGGACATAGTATGGGATCCTTGGTGGTTCGTTGTTATCTGAAAAAATATGATGATGAGCTGGACTCTCTGATCGTATGTGGAAGTCCAAGTGAAAATAAAGCAGCAAAGGCAGCAGGATTTCTTGCAAAAACTGCTTGTAAAATGGGAGCACACAAAAAAGGAAAGTTCTTCCAGAAGATGGCATTTGGCTTATATGGAAAGGCATTAGGAGAAGATGAATCCGAAAATGGTTGGATCAGTTATAACAAAGAAAATGTAAAAGCTTATGATGAAAATCCATTGGATGGATTCGTATTTAGTAATAATGGATTTTTAAATCTGTTTTTACTAATGGATGAAACTTACAACAAAAAAGGATGGCAGGTAAAACATCCGTCACTTCCGATCTTGTTTATCGCAGGAGCAGATGATCCATGCATTGGTTCAAAGAAACAGTATGCACAGGCAATGACAACTTTAAAAAAGCGAGGGTATAATCAGGTACGTGGAATGTTATTTTTAAATCGGAGACATGAGATCTTAAATGAAGATGATGTAGAGAAAGTTTATGATGCGGTATTGCATTTCTTAGAACAGCATTCCAAAAGAGATGACTGATAGTAACTAGGGAGATAAGAAAGAGCGTGATAAACTAGAAGCAAGATCATGAAAGGGGAGGAAAGTTCGTGGGAAAATGGTTTCGTCAGATATTGCAGGGAGAACATTCACTGTTTCGGTTATCCCTTCCATTTCGGGTAAGATTATTTAATGTGCTTGCATTAGTTGGTGGAATGATCAGTCTGATCAATGGGATTTCATCATATGCGAATAATCAGGATAGTGTGATTCTAGGATTGAATCTTGGGATTGCAGTGTTGTCTTTTGTGTTGTTGTTTTATGCATACAAAAGTGGCAGATATCAGTTTTGTTATGTTGTTACGATCATTATGATCTTTCTTATGATGTTCCCATATTTATTTTTTAAATCTGGCGGTTACAAGGGCGGGATGGTTTCTTTTTATATTTTTGGAATCTTATTTACAGTCTTTATGTTGGAAGGAAAGGCAATGTTTTTTACAGCATTTATGGAAATGGTCGTATATATAGCAACGATCATGATCGCCTATCAAAATCCGCAGATGGTTGTATGGTTCTCCTCTGAAAAAGAAGTTGTGATGGATCTGTTGATAGGATTTTGTGCATCTAGTATTTCGGTGGCAGCAGTGATGTATCTGCATTTTCGGATGTACAACAAACAACAAGAGATCTTAGAAGAAGCAAGGATCGAAGCACAGTCAGCGAACAAGGCAAAGAGTGCATTTCTTGCTAATATGAGTCATGAGATCCGGACTCCGATTAATGTAATGCTTGGAATGAACGAGATGATCCTTAGAGAAAGTGAAAGCGAAGAAATCCGTCAATATGCAAAAAGTATTGAACGTTCTGGAAGTTATCTGATCTCATTGATCAATAATATTCTGGATATTTCAAGGATCGAATCCGGAAAAATGGAGATTGAAGAAGGAAAATATGAACTCAGGCAGCTGCTTGATGAAGTGATGTAGGACGGATTTTGCGGACATTCAAAATAAAAAAGAATGTGGAGGTA
>JAHZAT010000067.1 GCA_019423795.1 Clostridiales bacterium | reverse complement strand
GTTGATTATCTTACCATAGCTGTATACAGTATGTCAACTACTTTTTTCATCTTTTTAAATTAATCTAAAATCATATATCCTATATCTTTGAATATGTTGTTTTGGCACTGATCCCTTCAACTTTTCCAAGCTTTCCAGCTAAAGTATTAATGATATCCTGAGGGGCATCAATCGCGATACTTATGATATTAACCCCTTTCTCATGATATGGTATCCCCATTCGTCCTAAAATATACGTTCCATAATCATGTAAAATTTCATTTACAGTTGTTGAAGCATTAATATCTTCTACGATGATTCCAATAATTGCAATACGACTTTCCATTTTATCATACTTCCCTTCTTCTATATTTATCTTCTTCCTTCTGATATATATCCTGCATGAAATTCCATGTTGATCTGTCTTAATTCTTTCTTTCCATCAATATAATCCTGATACATTTCAATGATTCCAACACTACATCCATCGCAAGCTCCTGAAATATTTCCAATAGATTTTGCAACGATTTCTTCTCTTTCTTCTTTTGTTGTATCTTTGATCAATAAGCTCATAGTTGTATCTCCTTCTCTCTTAATTTTGAAAATGGTATTATTTCTTTCGGTGGCTGTTCATGTTTCCCGATATATTTCTCCATCCAGACCATATCGTACCATCTGCCGAATTTGTATCCGCTTTTATAAAATCTCCCCACCATATGATATCCTAAATGTGTGTGGTATTGTGCACTGTTTTTTGTTACATATTCGTCTTCTTGTTCTGGATAAGTAATGCATGCATCTACATTGATGATATTTTGCATACCAAGAATCTTTTCTAATGCTTTATATAGCTTTTTCCCGATTCCTTTTCCTCTGGCATCTTTATCAACATAGATCGTTGTTTCCACAGACCAGTCATATGCAGCCCTTTCTTTAAATGGTCCTGCATATGTATATCCGTAAATTTTCCCATCCTCTTCTTCTACCAGATATGGATATTTCTTTAATGTGTTTTCGATTCTTCTTTCAAATTCCTCTACACTTGGTGTTTCGTATTCAAATGTGATTGTTGTTTGTTCCACATAATATTTGTAAATATCAAGTAATGCTTTTGCATCTTCTTTTGTTGCTATTCTGATCATTACTTTTATCCTTTAATTCTGCATAAAAATATGTTCACCTTGGATTACTTCATATTTTATTAATTCAGTACTATCTAAATCTTCTTTTGTCATATCGACTGCACTGATCTGGTGATTATCATATGTTGTGTAATAGTAAATTCCTTTTTGTGCATTACAGCAAGATGTATACAATGTAATCTCATATTTACCATTCACATCACAACATCCTCTTTGTTGATCTACAGAACCAAGGATATGGAAAAACTGACTGACACTTTCTGCTTCGGAATTACCAGATACAGAATGTAATTTGGTAAATGCGACTTTCGCAAAACGAGAAGATGATGACAGATCCCCTGGAAGACCGATTGCACCCATTCCACGACTATATGCATTCAGCTCAATATCTTTTGCAAATAAGTTCTCTGGCTGTTTTGGTGATAATCCCATATATTGGTTTAATAAAAACATCTGAATATTAAATGGAGGATTATTAGTAAGAACTCCCACTTTATTCTCATAAACATGCATTCCATCTTCCATTGCCTCTACTGTGATCGCTCCTGTTTTATCAGCAATGATCCAGTGAAGCTGTGCTACTGGAAACTGTTCGCTATATGGCGTATTTGTAAGATTCATCTCACTTAAGGCTTTTTTTGCCTCATCAAGAGTTGCACAAGTTCCAAGAATCCATGGAATAAACTCAAACTGGGCAATATTTTCTTTTCCTTCTTCTACATCATAATAAGAAGCATTTCCAACAAAATTAAGACCTGCCATTGCTAATCCTTTTTCGTTAAATGCATCATAGTATAATGGATCATTTCCAACGACATGTGCCATTCCGATCATTGCATAATGGCTTTGTAAAGATTCTCTGTGTCTAAAATCAAACTGATATTTTCTTGGAGTGATCACAATCTCATCTCCATAAGAAAATTCATAATCCAGTGTTCTTCCAAAATAAAAATCTTTTGTCTGATATGTTGCAGCTGTACACATATTTTTGCACTCCTTTTTATTTTATTCTATTTTATAGTTTTCCCCTATTTTCTTTTCTAATATTATATATTATCATGTAATATAATTGATAGCAAATCAAAATCAAAAAGGTGTGCATGTAGCAAAAAAAGAAAGCCATGTAAATCAAATTGTACACGACTCTCTCTATATCTCTTATTTCTTTATGATACTTGGCGTGATCGCATTCTGGTGCAAATACCGACCGTCAATTAATTAAACTTGATTTCCAACCATTGTATCATCTTCCATCAGGTTTCTTACAGCTGTACTAACTCCTCGGAAAATTTTATCAAAACCATATGCATATAAAGAACCAAATACATTTGCTACAATTCTTAAAATAATGGCAGTCTTAAGTCCAAACATACTTTCCGCAATGTATAATGCTCCAAATGTATTAAATACGGTTTGCCATGCATATCCAGCAGAATAACCGACTCCAACTCCACCGATCAGACCGATCCATTTAAAAATACTGTCTGGAAGAATCATATGTAATAAAAGAAAGATCATACATCCAAGGATGTTAAATGGTCCTCTTCTTTGCACGCGGTATTTCATGTCTTTCGAAAATGGTAACAATACAGACATCGTTGCAATACCAATCCACATCACTCTCGGCATATTTGCTAATTCTCCGATCAGCATTGCTGTTGAAATTCCAATGGATAATCTTAAATACCAATTACTTCTTGTAGAAAATAGATGAAATTCTTTAAATAAATGAAGAAATCCTCTTCGAAATGTTCTGTTTCGATGGTTTTTATAAAATACTAAAGAACAGATCACCGCTCCTGCTAACAATCCATAAATTCTTAATGTATAATCATGTCCTGTCACATCATATCCATATAATAGTAAATATCCTAAAATAAATGTGGATTGATTGGACATGATCACATTATGGCAGCTTAATATCAGGATTGCCATAATACAGACAAAATGAATCAAAAAAGTCCATCCAGCACTTACAGTATTTGCAAGTCTTGGTCCTGCTGCAAGAATACCAAAGATCATAAAGATCACTGCAATACTATGCTTTGTATCAATTCCAAAATCAACCTGTCGTAAGATCATTAATACTAATAATACAAGAACACCTACAACACTGTTTTGTGATCCAAAGATCATACTGTAAAGTGTCACAACTGCAAAACAAAATGCAACTACTAAATATACTTTAAAATTATATATTAAAATACGGTTTCTCTTTTCTTTGAGATCATCAGTACTTTTGATCCATTGTTTTGACCCAATCGAACTTAATTGTAACTGTTGGTAAAAATTCAATCGAAAACTCCTCCTTATTTCTTTATTATTTCTTTATTATTTCTTGGTAACAATGAAACATTTTACATATTTTATACTGATTCGTCAATACATATATTTTTTATATTTGACGTTTTATTTCATTTTTGTTATGATTTCTATAATATATTTGAACTTGATAAAGAAAGGAGGATTTATCCTCATGGCAATGAATTTTAACCAGATGTTAAAGTTTCAACAGATGAAAAACTCTCTGAAACGATTTGACAGAGATCATCCAAAGTTTAAAAACTTTTTAAATGCGGTTACGCGTGAACAGGCGCTTAGAGAAGGAGCCGTCATTGAACTATCTGTAACTTCCCCAGAAGGAAAGAATTACTGTTCTAATATTAAACTAAATGCTGAAGATATCGAACTTATCAATCAGTTAAAAACTATGAATCCAAATAGCTAAGAGGATTAATGATTTATCTTTCCTAAGGATCGTGAATGTTCCAAAACGTCAAAAAGAATCCCTTATTTTAAATTTTAAGGGATTCTTTTTATTCTTTAAATATTAAATTATCCTATGTATTCCTCAATCAAACGTACTGCCTTGGATCTATACAATGCCGTAATAATAATTGCTGCAATAATCGTTCCACAAAGTGTACTTGCAAGAAATGGTCCCACAAATGTAAATAATGCTGCCTTTTGCCCCATCATCATAGATGCGATCGGATAGCATAACATACCACCTAAGATTCCTGTTCCAAACACTTCTCCAATATAAGCACCAATTCTTGATTTTGTATATTTAAAAACCATCGCACTTATAAATGCACCTACCATACTTCCAGGAAATGCAAGTAAACTTCCCGTTCCAAGAAGGTTTCGGATCAGTGCTGTACAAAATGCCATTGATACTCCGTAAACAGGACCTAAGAAAACCGCCGCAATCACATTCACCATATGTTGAATCGGAAAGCAACGGCTTGCTCCGATCGGTATTGAAAATGATGATAAAATGACTGCTACTGCTACAAGCATTGCAGATATTGTTAGTTTCTTTAAATTCATCTAATGTCACTCTCCTTCGCTGTTAGTTCCATGGTCGTTGATCTTTATCCCAGCCCTTTTCTCTCCAATAAGCAAGATCAGCTTCATCCCATCCTTTTGTATGAAGCATTCTCATAAGATAAAAACAAATCTTTGTCTTTATTCCTGGTTTTACTTTTCTATGTCGGGCTTTGATCTGATTAGCTATTTTTGTTGTCTTCTTTTCAATCTGTGCTTTAATCTCTGGTTTTACATTCTGATAAGAAGTGGACATAACTCTTACACCATATTTATATGTTTTCGCTACACCCCAGTAAAAAAAGCTATCAGCCATATCTTTATTCGTACTTTTCGTTCCTGCACCAGCAGCTGTTGAAATACAGACTGCCTGTTTATGAAACATCGATTCCTCCGGTCTATGCAACATCCATCGATACCCATAATGATCCAAAAATGCCTTCATAGATCCTGTCACATGATAAACATAAACTGGACTTTCAAAAATAAGTACGTCTGCTTCATCCAATGCTTTTGTTAATGGTTTTAATTTTTCATAATGCGGACATAATGTCTCCGATTTATGAAAACATTGTGTACATCCTATACAAAATTCACCAAAATCTCTCGGAAGAAAAATTTCTTTCACTTCCCCATCTAGTTTATCTGCCAAAATCTTTGAAATATGATATGTAGAACCTTTATGACTTTGCCCATGTATGATCGTTATCTTCATTATTTTACTCTTTTCTAGCTTTTATCTTCTTCTGGCTGCACGGATGTACAATGAGGACATCTTGTCGCACGAATATCAATCTCACTCATACAAAATGGACAGATTTTTGTTGTTGATGCTTCTGGTTCCTCAGGCTTTGCACCAAGCGACATGATCTTATTCATTGCTTTTAATAGACAGAATAAAATAAATGCCATGATCAAAAAGTTCACAACAGAAGATCCAAATGCAGAAGCATATCCGGAGATTTCCTCTAATGTATAAACCTTTCCTGTCATGACCAGTTTGATGATCGGCTGAATAAAGTTATCAGTAAGTGATGTAACAATTCCTGAAAATGCACCACCGATCAATACACCGACTGCCATATCCATGACATTGCCACGAAGTGCAAATGCTTTAAATTCTTCTAAAAATTTCTTCATACATCTCTCCTTTATACAGTTTTTCATAACGCTTTTTATTTTAACACATATTTATCAAAAACTATATAGTATCTTTTATTTTACGACAGGAAATTTCTAACAAAAAGAGACTGTATATCAAATACAGTCTCCGTAATTACTAAATTGTTCAATTTATTCTTGTGATTCCTTCATATCAATCACTTTCTTGATCATCTCAACACTTCCATCAATTCCAAGATAGCTACTGTTTAAGCACAAATCATAAGATTTCGCATCTCCCCACTTATTAGAACTGTAGTAATTATAATAACTAGAACGCTGCTTATCTTTCTTCATGAGCACTTCTTTGCTCTTCTCTTTCACAATTCCATATTCTGTCTCAATCCGTTTAATACGATCTTCAAACGGTGCATGAACATAAACACTTAAACAGTTATCAAAATCTTCCAGTGCATAATCTGCACATCTTCCAACAAATACGCAAGGTCCTTTTTTCGCTAATTCCTTAATCGTATCAAATGCAGCCAAAAATACTTTATGATTCAGTGGTAAATCAAAAGAATTAGAGTTATATCCTAATGAATATGGATCCATTACTAAAGAATACAAGAAACTTGTGGTTGGTTTTTCATCAAAACTTTCAAAAATTTCTTCACAGATTCCACTTTCTTTTGCTGCAACCTTAATCAATTCACTGTCATAGAAAGGAATTCCCAGATCCTTAGAGAGCTTCTCTCCGATCAGATGTCCTCCGCTTCCATATTGTCGTTCGATTGTAATAATTGTGTTAGTACTCATATGAATCGCTCCCTTCCCCAAAGGGTAAAATATTCAAGTTATTCCTTGTTAGTAATATTATACTACAAACGAGTACTATTTAAAAGGAAAATTGTATATTTTTTTATTCAATTTAGTATTTATAACCAAAATGCTCTTTTGCATATGCTTTTGCAAATTCTGCATCTTCATGCATCTGCAAACTTAAAGATTCCAGAGAATCAAATTTCATTTCTGGTCTTTTGAAATATAATAAATCAACTTCTATTTCCTTATTATAGATATTCTTATTGAAATCAAAAATATAAGTTTCAACTCCCATATGTTTCTTTCCTTCAATCGTCGGTTTCACACCAACATTACTGATTCCATAATGAATTTCATCTTTATAACGGATTCTTGAAACATAAACTCCTTTTGGCGGCAATAATTTATCTTCTGCCGGTATTTGATTTGCTGTTGGCATCTGAAGCACTTCTGCTCCCATATGATTTCCATGAACAACCGGTCCACAGATCATAAATGGATCCTCCATCAAACGATTAGCTTCCTCAATCCTTCCTTCTGACAGCAAACGGCGGACTCTTGTGCTTGATACGATCTCGCCTTCTAGTTCTAATTTTGGAATAACGATCAGTTTAAAGTCATATTCTTTGGACATTCGTTCTAGTAATTCAACATTTCCCTGTCTTTTATATCCAAATCCGCAATCGTCTCCAACAACCAAAACTTTCATTCCTGTTTTTTCAAGAAGAACTTTAATAACAAAATCTTCTGGTGAAAGATGTGAAAATTCATCCGTAAATGGATGTTCAATATAGATATCAATTCCTCTCTTAGCTAGAAGTTTTGTTTTCTCATTCGTTGTATAGATCACGTTCATATGTTTGTGTTTTAACATATTAAGCGGTGGACGGTCAAAAGAAAAAACGGCCGCCTGATATCCCATTTCTTTATATTTGATCAGTTCATCAAAAATCAGCTGATGACCTTTATGCATTCCGTCAAATTTTCCAAGGGCTACCACTGTATTATGAAATTGAAATTGTTCTGTATTATGAATGTATTCCATGGCTTCCTCTCACTGGTTGTTGTCATAAAAAATCTTATCTGGGAAAAACATATTATTTTTCCAGTAATATATTCCGATAAAATGTTCATCTGCATCGTATATACGAAGTTTCTTTGTTGTATCAATATCTGTTTCGAAGAAAGCATCCTTTTTCAAGGGGTTTCCATTAAATAAAATCTTATTATATTCTTTTTTTACAGTTCCTTTCTGGTATTGTAAAAAAACTTTCTCGATTGGAACAATCAACTGTTCGATTGTTCCATCTTTCACTGCCTCTTCAATCTGAGACAGTGTATGTGAATTCTTAATCTGAAATCCACTGGATTTTGTGCGTACTAACTTTGTCATGCACGCACCATTGTGAAGCTTACGGCCAATATCCCTGCAAAGACTTCGAATGTATGTACCTTTGCTACAAGTAACTATCATTGTTACTTCCGGATAGGAAATCTCAATATTTGTGATATCATAAATTTTAATTCGTTCTGGCTTTCGCTCAATAACTTTTCCTTCTCTGGCAAGTTCATACAGCTTCTTTCCATTAATCTTTTTTGCAGAATACATTGGTGGTATCTGATCATATTCTCCAACAAAAGATAATATCGTATCTTTAATTGGAGCTTCTGTATCTAACGGCTCATAGGTATTTGTAACAGTTCCCCAGATATCTTCTGTATCCGTCTCTTTTTCAAATACAAAGCTCACCTGATACTGTTTCTTTGTACCTGTTAACATATCACATAATTTTGTCCCCTTTCCAAGGCAGACAGGCAATACACCTTCTGCATTTGGATCAAGCGTCCCTGCATGACCGATCTTTTTCTGTCGCAGAATTCCTCGAAGCTTTGCAACGACATCATGAGATGTAAAATCTTTCTCTTTGTATATATTTAATAATCCGTTGTACATAAAAACCTCTGTCTTATAACTGTTTTGTGATATCATTTATGATCATATTCTTAACATCCTGTAAGTTTCCTTTCACAGAACATCCCGCAGCGCGGATATGTCCTCCGCCACCATGTGATTTGGCTATTTCTGAAACGTTTACAGTCTCATTCGAGCGCATACTTACTTTGTAACCATCTTTAATCGGATATAGAAAAACTGCAGCTTCTACGCCTTTCGTAATACGAAGCTGATCAATAATTCCATCACTGTCAGAAGTTGATGCCTGAAGATCTTTAAAATCTTCTTCTGACAGATAAGAAAAAATGATCTGTCCTTTTTCATAAAGCTCACTTTTTAACAGGGCTTTCCCTAACAGCTGATTTTGTACAAATGTTTTCTGATAAAAAGTCTCATCAATGATCTTTGTACTTGAAACACCTTTTTCAAGTAACATTCCTGCATATTCCATTGTTTTACGCGTTGTATTAGAATGTTTAAATACTCCTGTATCGTGTACAATTCCTGTATACAGACACTGTGCACATTCTTTGGAAATTTTATCTTCCTCAAAAATCTGACATAAAACTTCACAAGTCGCACTTGCCTGTGGATCAATCTTGCAAAAATCCCCAAATCCATCATTACTGATATGATGATCAATTCCAATCAGTGTCTTTGCATGATTCACCATTGTTGCAAACGGTTCATAACGATCTTCTGCCCCACAATCCAGGACAAAAAACAAATCATAGACTTCTTCATCATTTGACTCTGTGATGATCTCATCTGCATGACTTAAAAAATAAAATTCTGTGCTGATCGGTTCTAAATAAACATCAACTTTCTTTCCAGAATAGTTATCTAAAATATATTGCTTTAGTGCAAGGCAGCTGCCAATACAGTCACCATCCGGGTGGATGTGTCCTGTAATGGCAATCTTATCAGCCTTTAAAACTTGTTCATTAAAGTGTTTCATGTTCACTCCCATGATTTAATTCATCAATCTTCTTTGACATATTCACTCCATATTCAATGGAATCATCTAAAATAAATGTGATCTCTGGAGTATTTCTTAAATTGATAGAGTGTGCAAGTTCACGACGGATATATCCTACGGCACTATTTAAACCTTTCATTGTTTCTTCTTTTTCTTCGTTATTTCCAAGAACACTGATATAGGCTTTACACTGCTTAAGATCTGATGTTACAACTGCATCAACGACAGATGTCATTGGCGCAATTCTTGGATCTTTGATCTCTCTGCTGATGATACGGCTTAATTCTCTCTGAACTTCACCATTGATTCTTGTATTTTTAATGCTGTTCTTTCTCATATTGCTACTCCCTTCAGGAAATTATCTTGGAACCTCTTCCATGATAAATGATTCAATCTGGTCTCCTTCTTTGATGTCGTTAAAGTTTTCCATAACAAGACCGCATTCAAATCCTGTACGAACCTCTTTCACTGCATCCTTACCACGTTGAATAGATGCAAGCTTTCCTTCATGAACAACGATACCATCACGAATGATACGTGCAGAACTATCACGCTGGATTGTTCCATCTAATACATAAGAACCTGCAATTGTTCCAACTCCAGAAGCTTTGAAGATCTGTCGTACTTCTGCGTGTCCTGTAACTTTCTCCTCAAATTCTGGGTCCAACATACCCTTCATAGCTGCTTCGATATCTTCAATTGCATTATAAATAACACGATATAAACGAAGATCTACTTTCTCTGTTGTTGCTGCATCTTTAGCTGCTGGTTCTGGACGTACATTAAATCCAATGATGATCGCATTTGATGCTGCTGCTAAGTTTACATCAGATTCTGTGATAGCACCTACACCACCATGGATAACTTTAACTGCAACTTCATCATTAGAAAGTTTCACAAGACTCTGTTTTACAGCCTCTACAGATCCCTGTACATCGGCTTTTACAATGATATTTAATTCTTTGACACTACCTGCCTGAATCTGATTAAATAAGTCATCTAATGATAACTGCTGTTTTGTCTCAGATAACATCTTTTCACGACCATAAGCAATGAATTTCTCTGCTACTGATCTTGCTTCTTTTTCGCTATCCATCACCATCATAACTTCACCGGCATTTGGTACTTCACTTAATCCTAAGATTTCAACTGGTGTAGATGGTCCTGCATCTTTGATACGTTTTCCTTTATCATTGATCATAGCTCGAACTTTACCATGTGCACTTCCAATTGCTACAGCATCTCCTACATGAAGAGTACCTTTCTGTACTAAAACAGTTGCAACTGGTCCGCGTCCTTTATCAAGCTGTGCTTCTAAGACGATACCTCTCGCTTTACGATTTGGATTTGCTTTTAATTCCAAAACTTCTGCTGTCAAAGAAACCATATCTAATAATTCAGTGATTCCTTCTCCAGTATGTGCAGATACAGGGCAAAAGATTGTGCTTCCACCCCAGTCTTCTGGCACTAATTCATATTCGATCAATTCCTGTTTTACTCTTTCAATGTTAGCACTTTCTTTATCAATCTTATTGATTGCAACGATAATTTCAATTCCAGCTGCTTTTGCATGGTTGATTGCTTCAATCGTCTGTGGCATAACACCATCATCTGCCGCAACAACTAAGATCGCGATATCTGTAGACTGAGCACCTCTCATACGCATAGATGTAAATGCCTCATGTCCTGGTGTATCTAAGAATGTGATCTTACCATTGGCTGTTTCTACAACGTACGCACCGATATGCTGTGTAATACCACCAGCTTCTCCTGTTGTTACATGAGTAGAACGTATCTTATCAAGTAAAGAAGTTTTACCATGGTCGACGTGTCCCATAACGCAGACAACTGGTGGCCTTACGATCATATCTGCTTCGTCTTCCTCTTCTTCTTTTAACAGTTCTTCAATGACATCAACCTGTTCTTCCATCTCTACCAGACGATCAAATTCCATTGCGATCTCTTCTGCTTTTTCAAAATCAAGTTCAGAATTCACATTCAACATTCCAGCTCCGCTGATCAGTAATTTCTTAATAATATCATTTGCAGGGATAGATAATGCATCTGCAAGTTCTTTCAGTGTTAATACTGGTGGAATTTTTACTGGTGCATTTGGATCTATTTCCGGTTTCTTTACTGGTTCTGGTTTAATAAATGCTCCAGGACCTGATGTTTTTTTCTTTTTCTTATGATCTTGATTCTGATTTTTATTGTTAAATTTCTTATTCTTTTTGTTATTTTTTCCAAACTTCTGAGAATTCTGTGGATTTTCTTTTCTTAAAATCTTTTTATCCCCATCATTGTTTTTATTCTTTGAATTTTTTTTATTATTCTTTACTTCTTGTGTTTTTTTATTATCTTTCTTTTCCATATTCTGTGCTTTTTTATTATCTTTTCTCTTTGAATTTTCCTGTTTCTTTGAATTTTCCTGTTTCTTTGAATTGTTATTCTGTTTTGCTTCTTTCTTTGGTTTCAATGCATTATCAATCATTTTGATCTGCTCATCTCCTATGGTACTCATATGGTTTTTTACTTCCACATGATTGGCTTTCAAAATTTCTAAAATTTCTTTATTGTCTTTATTATATTTTTTTGCAATTTCGTAGACTCTGAATTTTGCCATAAATATACCTCCTGTGATTTTTATTTATCAAGCTGTTTTAAAAGAGCATCAGCAAATCCCTGATCGGTTACCGCGATGGAAGCTCGAAACTCCTTTCCAATCGCATGCCCAAGCTCCTCTTTTAATCCTCCGCAATAAAAAGGTACCTGATAATGTTTACACTGATTCGCAAACATCTTTTTTGTATTATCGGAAGCATCATTGGCTACAATGACAAGAGTCGCTGCCTTTTTCCTGACTGCTTCTCTTGTGGCAAATTCTCCGCTGACCAGATTTCCTGATCTAAATGCAAGACCTAGAAGAGATAACACTTTATTCATAAAGTTTTTCCATCTCCTTTTTTAATGTCTCATAGACTGATTCCGGTACAGCCATCTTAAAAGAACGATCCAATCCCTTTTTCTTAAATGCTTGTTTTAAGCATTCTGGACCAGGGCAGATATATGCCCCTCTCCCATTTTTCTTTCCAGTCACATCAAGACTTATTTTGCCTTCTTTTGATCTCACGATCCGGACTAATTGATTCTTTTCTTTTAATTCACCGCATCCGATACATTTTCTCGTTGGAATTTTTCGATTCATTTTATCACCTGCTGATATTTTCTATTCTTCGATATCCTCTGCATCGAAATCTTCAACAGCTTCTTCTGTATCTTCTACATCTTCTGTGAAATCGTCATTGATTTCTTCATTATCAAAAAGATCTTCTTCAATTTCAAAATCATCTGTTTCTGGTTCCTCACTGGCTTTTGCTGCTTCTTGGGCTGCCTGTGATTCACTCTTAATATCAATCTTGTATCCTGTTAATCTTGCAGCAAGTCTCGCATTCTGTCCCTCCTTACCAATTGCTAATGATAATTGATAATCTGGAACTACAACTTCTGCACTCTTTTCTTCTACATCAACTGCTACAGAAACAACTTTTGATGGACTTAATGCATTCTCGATGAATACACAAGGGTCTTCATTCCAATTGATGATGTCGATCTTCTCACCTTTTAAATCATTTACGATCGCGTTTACTCTGGCACCATTTAATCCAACACATGCTCCAACAGGATCTACATTCTTATCATTAGACCATACAGCCATCTTTGTTCTTGATCCAGCTTCGCGAACGATGTTTTTGATTTCAACTGTTCCGTCCTGGATTTCTGCAACTTCTTTTTCAAACAGACGTTTTACAAGATCTGGATGTGTTCTTGAAACAAGAATACGTGGGCCACGATTTGTCTCTTTTACTTCTACAATGTAAAGTTTGATTCTTTCTGTTGGTTTAAATACTTCACCTTTGATCTGCTCAGATTTCATTAGGAGAGCATCTGTTTTATCATCTAAGCTTACACTTACATTCTCTCCAACATAACGCTGTACAACACCTGTTACGATATCTTTTTCTTTACAGTAGAAATGATCGTATACAACTCTTCTTTCTTCTTCTTTAATCTTCTGTACGATCACGCTTCTTGCATGCATTGCTGCAATACGTCCAAAATCTTTTGGTGTGATTTCGATTCTTACAGTATCCCCAAGATTTAAATTCTTATCAATAGCCTTTGCCTTTCCAAGACTGATCTCAAGTGCAGGATCGTAAACTTCATCTACAACTTCTTTGATCGCATAGACATAGATATCTCCTGTTTCACGATCCATATTAACTACAACGTTATCTGCACTTCCAAAATCTCTTTTACATGCAGCAAGCAGGGAATTTTCAATGGCTTCCATGATAACGTCTTTATCAATACCTTTTTCCTTTTCCAACTGATTTAATGCCGCAATTAATTCACTCATTCTCTTTCTTCCTCCTTAAAAATCTAACGACAAACGAGCACTTGCAATGCTCTTTTTCTCAAATGTAATATCCTGATCTTCGACTGTAAGTACAATCTGATCTTCTGTGTTTTCTTTTAAAATACCAGTAAATTCCTTCTGTTTGTCAATTGCTTTATAAAGCTTGATATCAATGGACTTTCCAACACTTCTTACGTAATCTTTTTCTTTTTTTAGTGGTCTTCCAAGTCCTGGAGAACTTACTTCTAAAATGTATGCATCTTCAATAAAATCTTCTGCATCTAGTTTCTCTTCTAAGCTTCGACTGATCAGTACACAATCATCAATTGCGATCCCGCCTTCTTTATCTGCATAAACTCTTAGATACCAGTTTGCCCCTTCTTTGACATATTCTACATCCACCAGTTCAAAATTGTTGGCTTCAATGATCGGTAATACTAGTTCTTCTGTTTTTGTTTCAATATCAACTCGTCTTGCCAATGTATCAACCCTTTCTTTTGTAGTGTTATTTCTTCATTGTTACACAAAATAGGAGTGGACATCTGCCCACTCCTAAGTCATTTTTTCTTAAGCTATATTTAGTTTAACATGAAAAATATCTCTTGACAAGAGTTTTTTCACATATTCTCAAAGAAAATTAAAACTTAACTGGTCTGTATCTGAAAGATCCCCCATGATTCCTAATTCCTTCATTTTATCAATACATGCCTGCGGTGCCTTGGTGCGATTTCTGAAGTTTTCTAAGGAAGTAAACTGTTCTCCCTTGGCTGCTTCTTCTACCTGCTGCGCCGCTTTTTCTCCCATTCCGTCGATACTTGTAAGTGCTGGCATGATCTTGCCATCAATTACCTGAAAATCTTTTGCTTTTGCTTTGTAAATATCTAATGGCCAGAATTCATAGCCTCTCGCGTACATTTCATCTGCGATCTTCATTTCTCGTAACAGGTCAAGGTCGGCATTCTTTACTTCATGCTTTGGTGTGTTTTTGATGATTCTCATCTTTTCATCTAAATGTTCTTTTCCAAGGCACATATCTTCATACGAAAATGCTTTCGCACGAATACTAAAATATGCTGCATAATATGCCAGTGGATGATACACCTTATACCATGCGATTCTCCATGCCATCATAACATAAGCTGCCGCATGGGCTTTTGGGAACATATATTTAATCTGTTTACAAGACCAGATGTACCAGTCTGGTACGTTATGATCTCTCATCATCTGCTCCTGTTCATCCGTTAGTCCCTTTCCTTTTCGGACGCCTTCCATGATCTTAAAGGATGCCTCTTGTTCCAGTCCCTGGTTGATCAAATATACCATGATATCATCTCGACAACAAATTGCAGTGGAAATCACTGCATCTCCATTCTCAATCAATGTCTGGGCATTTCCAAGCCATACATCAGTTCCATGAGACAAACCAGAAATACGGACAAGATCAGAAAAGCTCTGTGGATGCGTATCCTGAAGCATCTGAATTACAAAGTCTGTACCAAACTCTGGAACTCCAAGTGATCCAAGTGGCGTTCCATCAATATCTTCTGGCGTGATTCCTAATGTTTCTGTTCCATGGAACAATCCCATAACACCTTTATCATCCATTGGGATCGTTTGCGCATCAATTCCTGTGATATCTTCCATTCTTCGGATCATGGACGGATCGTCATGTCCAAGAATATCTAGTTTTAACAGATTCTGGTCAATGGAATGATATTCAAAATGGGTTGTGATGATCGGTGTATTCATATCATTTGCCGGATGCTGTACTGCTGTAAAATCATAAATTTCTTTATCATGAGGCACTACAATGATTCCACCTGGATGCTGACCGGTTGTTCTCTTAACTCCAGTGCATCCAAGAGCTAATCTTTCAATCTCACAGCGACGTTTTGTAATCCCTCGTTCTTCCAGATATTTCAATACATAACCATATGCCGTTTTTTCTGCAAGTGTACCAATTGTTCCTGCACGAAATGCTTTTCCCTTTCCGAAGATAACTTCCACATAAGCATGAGCTTTTCCCTGATATTCTCCAGAAAAGTTTAAGTCAATATCCGGCTCTTTATTTCCTTTAAATCCAAGGAATGTCTCAAAGGGGATATCCTGTCCTTCTTTTGTCATCTTTGTTCCACACTTTGGGCAATATGCATCTGGCATATCAAATCCAGACATACCCATCTTTGCATATTTCTGTACTTGTTCCGAATCAAAATCTACATAATGACATTCCGGACAAATATAATGTGCTGGCAACGGATTTACTTCTGTGATTCCTGACATTGTTGCTGCAAAAGAAGATCCTACCGATCCTCGTGACCCTACCAGATATCCATGATCATTAGAATCCCACACCAGTTTTTGCGCAATGATGTACATTACCGCATATCCATTTCCAATGATAGAATTTAACTCTTTTTCCAGACGGCTTGTCACTCGCTCTGGAAGATCTTCTCCATAAATTTCATGGGCCCTCTTATAACAAATCTCTCTCAGTGTTTTATCTGAATTCGGGATAACTGGCGGGCATTTATCTGGATGGATCGGAGATATATTTTCAATCATATCGTTAATCTTATTGGTATTGGTAATTACAACTTCTTTTGCTTTCTCACTTCCTAGATATGCAAACTCATCTAACATTTCCTGCGTTGTTCTAAAATAAAGCGGTGCCTGTTTGTCCGCATCTTTAAACCCTTTTCCAGCTAATAAAATAGAACGATAGATCGCATCATCTGGATTCAAGAAATGTACATCACAAGTTGCAACAACCGGCTTATGGAATTGTTCTCCAAGATCCACGATCTTTTGATTCAATCTCTGAATATCTTCAACTGAATTTACATTCTCCACTCGCTCTGATTCGATCATAAATTCGTTATTGCCAACTGGCTGAATCTCCAAATAATCATAAAATGATACAATATTGGCAATCGTTTCATCAGAGCGCTCATCCAATAATGCCTGATATAATTCTCCCGCTTCACATGCAGAACCAATGATCAGCCCATCTCTGTATTTATTGATCAGAGATTTTGGCATTCTTGGTCGACGGTTAAAATAATTCAAATGTGATTCCGATACTAAACGATTTAAGTTTACACGACCTGTATTATTCTTTACAAGGATAATCCCATG
This sequence comes from Clostridiales bacterium, assembly GCA_019423795.1. Lineage (GTDB taxonomy): Bacteria > Bacillota > Clostridia > Lachnospirales > Lachnospiraceae > Anaerostipes. The sequence goes on along the minus strand of JAHZAT010000067.1, from coordinate 48,739 downwards.
ATACATACGACCTTTTTTAATTAGATCAACATTATCATTTGCAAATTCATTAACCTGATCAAGATCTGTAATGCCTTTTTCTTTTAACATAGAAATAAATTCTACAAAAATCTTTCCTGTTGCTGTCGCATCATCAACTGCCCTATGATGTGTTTCTAGTATAATATTTAAATGTTTACAGATATTATCCAATGTAAATTTACCAAGATGTCCCATCAAACATCTTGCAAGTCCTAGTGTATCTACGACTGTATAATCATATGGCAGATTTAATCTTTTGGCATTTTCATGAATGAATCCAGTATCAAATCCTGCATTATGTGCAACCAGAACAGATCCCTCGCAGAATTTTAAAAACTGCGGAAGAATCTCTTCAATTGTTCCAGCATCTTTCACCATGCCATCTGTGATTGTTGTCAGCTGTGTGATCTTATATGGAATTGGGCACTCTGGATTGACGAATTCACTGAATGTTTCTTTAATCTCTCCTCCAATGACTCTGACAGCACCAATTTCTATAATTCGATCATTCACACTGTTAAATCCTGTTGTTTCAATGTCAAATACAACATAACTGTCCATTAATGACTGTCCTTTTGAATCAATGATCAGATCTCCAAGGTCATCAACAAAATATCCTTCTACACCATAAATGATCTTAAATGGATCGTCTTCTTTTAATTTTAGATCTTCATACGCATGACGTGCAATTGGAAATCCCTGTAAAACTCCGTGGTCTGTAATTGCAACTGCTGGATGTCCCCATTCATAAGCACGATTTACAATATCTTTGATCTGTACCACACTATCATTATCACTCATTACAGTATGAAGATGTAATTCCACACGTTTCTCCATCGATGTATCCTGACGTTTTTCCCTAAAATCTGTGATAGCTTTAATTCCTGCGACTGAACCAAGTGCAATCTCATGATCAAATTTATCATACATTGCAACTGCTTTGATACGATAGAACTTACCTTTTTTGAGCCCGTCCAAAATATCCGGAAGCTGTTCATTTCGAACAAAAATCTTACAACTGATCGTATCTGTAAAGTCTGTAATATGGAAAATAATAATTGTCTTTTCATTTCGGATTTCTCTAGTCTCAAGAAATGTAATCTGGCCATGAACTACAACTTCACCAATTTCATCATAGATATCTTTAATTTCCATTAACTCACCATCACAATTTCGGCCATATAACAGTGTTGGATCATCTGAATATTTTGGTTTCTTCTTAAACGTATGTTCTTTTTTTGTAACTGCCGCTTTTTTTCTAGCTTTCTTCTCTTCTTTTTGTTCTTTCTCCACCGTATCTGCATGTTCCACAATTGTATGAATTTCCTGCTGTAAGCGATAATCGCTTTCCATCTTAAGACTCTGATCAATTGTTTTAGAAAAATCAAATCCGACTTTCGCGTCAATCGAAAAACGATTTTTTAAAATTGTTTCAAAAAAGTCTTTGATTTCTGGTGCTTTATTTCGATTTACAAAAGTATCTTCAAAATAAAATGTGATCACATTATCAGAAACTTTATAATCTCCTTTTCTTACAACATTAAAAATAACCTCCCCTTTGCCTTTTAACTCAAAGAGGAAGCTTTTCATGTAATGCTCCATTAGATATTTGAGATTATATTGTTCGGATAAATGATAACTTTCCTGAAAACGAATCTTTACAAAACGTTTTGAAAACAGCTGTTCTCTGATTGTTCGTTCCATTCTCCATGTATCAACTCTTGAAATCAGATGATCACATTGAAAAGAGATCTTAAGCATATTGTCTCTTTTCTTTAATGTGATTTCTTTAATATTTGCGTCTTCAAACAATGATCTTACATCGTCTGAAACTTTCAGATCCGGGAACACACTGAAAAATGGTTTCGTTGTCACTTCCATTTTATTCACCCCAGTGTTCTAATTCGTATCTTAAAGTATTAAGCAGTTCATCTTCTGGTACTTTACGGATGACTTCACCTTTCTTGATCAAAAGTCCTTCTCCATTACCACCCGCAATTCCTACATCTGCTTCTTTAGCTTCTCCTGGTCCATTTACAACGCAACCCATAACTGCGACCTTTAGATTCAGATCTTCAAAATCTGCAGCCATTGTTTCTACCTGATTTGCAAGTGAAATCAGATCAATATTTGTACGTCCACAAGTTGGACAAGATACAACCTCAATTCCTCCTGTTCGAAGTCCCAACGTCTTCAAGATCAATTTTGCACTTGCAATCTCATTGACAGGATCTCCTGTTAATGAGACACGGATGGTATCACCAATTCCCTGATTTAAAATGATTCCAAGACCAACGGCTGACTTAATATTACCACTAAAGACAGTTCCTGCTTCCGTGATTCCTACATGTAGCGGATAATCAATTTTCTCTGCAACCAGACGATATGCCTCTGCACACATTAAAACATCTGATGATTTAATGCTGACTACCATATCATGAAAATCGTATTTTTCAAGCATTGCCACTTTATCTAATGCACTTTCTACCAATCCTTGTGCTGTCACTCCATTGTATTTTTTGACTAATGGTTTTTCTAGTGATCCACTGTTTACACCAACACGAATTGGCACATGATATTTCTTTGCCGTTTCTACGACCTTGCGGATGTTTTCTTCACAACCAATATTTCCTGGATTAATACGGATCTTATCTGCACCATGTTCCATCGCCGCAATCGCAAGTTTATAATCAAAATGAATGTCTGCAACTAGCGGAATATGAATTTCTTTCTTAATTTCTGTAAATGCTTCTGCAGCTTTCATTGTTGGGACGGTACAGCGAATAATCTGACATCCTGCCTTCTCAAGAGCAAGAATCTGTTTGACTGTCGCTTCTACATCCTCTGTCTTTGTATTAGTCATAGACTGGATAGCAATCGGATTGCCTCCTCCAATCTTAGCATCTCCAATTGAAATAACTCTTGTCTGGTTTCTTGTATACATGCAAATCCCCCTTTACATGAAAATCTTTACAATATCCTGGTACATTACAATTACCATTAAAAGCATCAGTAAAATCAATCCTGCAGTGTGTACCAACGCTTCCATATTCTGTGGCACTGCCTTACCTGTTATTGCTTCAATGATCAAAAATAATAAACGTCCACCATCCAATGCTGGTAATGGCAAAAGATTCATAACACCCAGATTTGCACTGATCAAAATGATCCAGTTTGCCATTGTCAAAAATACTGTTTTAAGTCCATAAGCAGCTGCCTGTGTATATTGATCTCCAACCGTCTTTACAATTCCTACTGGTCCAGAGAGATCTTTTACTCCAAGTTTTTGTGAGACTAGCATTTTTACGCTCTTTAATGTAATCTTCACTTGCAGTCCAACTTCACGAAAACTGTATTCAAGCGTCTTTAACGGATTGACTTTCTGATATCCACTCCATGTAATTCCGATCATATACTGTGATCTTTCCTTGTTATACATTGGTGTTACCTCAATGTTTTTTTCTTCTCCATCTCTTACTATAGTAATCGGAATTTTATCTCCAGCATAATCTAAATACATATAATAAGAAAATTCTCGATAATTATGAATCTTCTTTCCATCAACTTTTGTCATTATATCTCCAGCCTTGATTCCTGACTCATATGCTGGAGAATTATTTTCCACCTGTGAAATCTTTGGAATATCAACTCCTGACATTCCGATCACAATCAATGAAAATACAAATGCCAGAATAAAATTAAAGAATGGTCCACCAAAAATAACTGCCATCCTTGCCCAGACAGATTTATTATTAAATGCATTCTCACCTGGACGTTCTTCATCTTCCCCCATCATACATGCCCCACCAAAAGGCAACAGCTTTATAGAATAAAATGTATCGCCAACTTGTTTCCCTATGATCGTTGGCCCAAGTCCAATACAAAATTCATCTACTTGAATTCCATTTTTCTTTGCGATCAAAAAATGTCCAAATTCGTGTACAATGATAATAATTCCAAAAATTAAAATTGCAATGATAATATTCAATGATTTACCTGCTTTCTATATGTTCATATACCCATTGTTCTGTCTCTAACACTTCCTCAAGTGATGGATTAGGAAGCACTTTATGGGCATTCATTGCATCCTCAATGATGTCATAAATATCCAAAAATTTAATTTTGTGATCTAAAAATAATGCAACTGCTTTTTCATTTGCAGCATTTAACACTGTCGGCATACTTCCACCAATTCTACCAGCTTTATATGCATATGGAAGTCCTTTTAGAACATCAACCGGTGGCTCTTCGAAAGTAATTTCTTTTAACTTTGCAAAATCAAGACGCTCTCCTTCCAGATAACGATGTTCTGGATAAAACAGTGCATACTGAATTGGAAGTTTCATATCTGGTGTTCCCATCTGTGCAATAACACTTCCATCTTTATACTGAATCATGGAATGAATAATACTTTTTGGTTGGACAACAACATGAATATCATCAAAATCTACATCAAACAGCCAATTTGCTTCTAATACTTCAAGTCCTTTATTTACCAGTGTTGCAGAATCGATCGTAATCTTATGTCCCATCGACCAGTTCGGATGTTTTAATGCGTCTTCCACTGTTACATTCCTTAATTCATCTGTTGTTTTTTTACGGAATGGTCCACCAGATGCCGTAATGATCAATGAATCAAGATCTTTTTCATTTCCACTTTGAAGACATTGAAAAATTGCTGAATGTTCACTGTCTATCGGATAAATAGAAACACCTAATTCATCCGCCAAAGGCATGATGATATGACCAGCTGTAACTAACGTCTCTTTATTCGCCAGCCCAATATCTTTTCCTGCCTTCATTGCAGCAATCGTTGGACGAATTCCAATCATTCCAACAATTGCTGTTACAACGATCGAACACTGTTTCTCTGTTGCTACTTCTAATAAACCATCCATTCCTGCATAAACTTTAATATCCATATCAGCAAGACGAACTCTTAATTCTTCTGCCTTTTGCTCATTATATACTGCTACCACAGATGGTTTAAATTCTCTTGCTTGTTTTTCCAAAAGATCAATACTTGTTGCGGCAGCCAATGCTGTAACTTTCAAATCTTTGTTACTGCGTACAACATCTAATGTCTGGCTTCCGATTGAACCTGTTGACCCTATGATTGAAATATACTTCACTCTAGATTGCTCCTCCTGAAATCATAACTGTTAGATAATAAATAACTGGTGCAATAAAAATAATACTGTCAAAACGATCAAGAATTCCTCCATGACCAGGAATCAATGTACCATAATCTTTAATTCCTGAATCTCTTTTGATCGCAGATGCTGCTAAATCTCCAATTACAGAAACTGCTCCGCCAAGTCCACAAATAACAGGGAACATTGTAACCGGATTAAAGCTAAATCTGATATATGTGTTTAAGTACATTCCATATAATCCACCAAGAATTGCTGCACCAACAATTCCTCCGATCAGTCCTTCAATGCTCTTCTTAGGACTTAAGATTGGAGACATCTTATGTTTACCGATCAGCATTCCTGTACAATATGCTAAAGTATCATTTCCCCATGCAGCAAGGAATAATAATACAACAAACTCTCCTCCATTTTGTAATTCACGGATCTGATAAATAAAGGACATCATAACCCCTACATATACAAATCCAAAAAACGCTGCCATCATCTGATCTACTTTATATTTTGGAAAACGTACAACATAACATCCCAGTAAAAAAATTAAAAATAAAATAATGATAGCTGTTGTCCACTGTTCTAGATCAAAAAATAATGCAACATAATAAAGAATCGTTCCCGTATAACCGATCACAGCCAAGGATGATTTCTCAATATGATAAATTCTTAGAATCTCGCTGTATCCAATCAATGCAACGATCAATGTCATTGCAAATGTAACAACACCGCCCATATATAAACCAAATGCTGCGATCAGTACTAAGATGATTCCACTGATCAGTCTCTGCTTAAACATAAATTTATATTCCTCCAAATCTGCGATCACGTCCATTATAATACTCAATCGCCTTTATTAATTCTTTTTTATTAAAATCTGGCCATAGCACATCCGTAAAATAAAACTCTGTATATGCTAACTGCCATAACATAAAGTTTGATAATCTTTCTTCTCCACTCGTACGGATCATCAAATCTGGATCTGGTAGTTCTTTTGTATCCAGATATCCTTTAAATACTTCCTCTGTGATCGCATCTTTTGAAAGATTTCCATTCTCAAGATCTTCCGCCATATGTCTCATAGCACGAACCATCTCGTCACGACTTCCATAATTTAACGCAATTGTAAAATTAATTCCTGTATTATCTTTGGATGCCTTTTCAAGTTCAATGATCTTTTCCTGCAGATCTTCTGACAATCCTGTAATATCCCCGATCACTCTGACTTTCATATTATTTTTATTTGCACGCTTAATGCATGTTTTTAAATAATCACGAAGTAATTTCATCAGTGCATTCACTTCATCCTGAGGGCGCTTCCAGTTTTCTGTTGAAAATGCATATACCGTAAGATATTTAATTCCAAGATCATGTGCATCTTCGATAATCTGTTCTACCACTTTACTTCCTTGTCTGTGCCCCATATTTCTAGGCAGATGACGTTTCTTTGCCCATCTTCCATTTCCATCTAAGATAATCGCCACATGCTGTGGAATATTTAAATTCTCCATTCAAACCTCCTATATCTTATTATAAATCTGATTCATGTTCACATGAAACAAAACAGGGCTGAGATTTCAACCCTGTTGATGATTCGATTAAACTGTCATGATTTCTTTTGATTTAGCTTCAACAGCTTCATCAATCTGTTTGATGTATTTATCTGTCATCTTCTGTACTTTATCTTCTTCATCTTTTGCCTGATCTTCATTTAATTCTCCGGTTTTATTCTGTTTCTTGACAAAGTCATTCGCATCACGACGGATATTTCTAACAGCTACTTTTGCTTCTTCTCCACGTTTCTTAACATCTTTTGCAAGTTCTTTTCTTCGCTCTTCTGTAAGATCTGGGAAGTTTAATCTGATTGCTTTACCGTCATTTGTTGGTGTGATTCCGATATCTGATACTAAGATTGCTTTTTCAATCTCTTTTAATAAGTTTGGCTCCCATGGCTGAATCATAATTGTTCTTGCCTCTGGCACAGAAACATTTCCAACCTGTGCTACTGGAGTTGCAACTCCATAATAATCAACTTTTACCTTGTCCAATACGTGTGGATTCGCACGTCCTGCACGAATTGTCATAAAGTCATTCGTCATACTGTCTAAAGATTTCTGCATCTTGTCTTCAAATTGTTTTAACATGTCGTCCTCCTAATTTATCAAACGGTTACATAAGTTCCGTTGAATTTACCTTTCATTAAATTCTCAATACTGTTTTCTTCATTTAATCCAAATACAGCTAATGGCATCTTATTCTCAAGACACATAATAGTTGCTGTCAGATCGATAACTCCTAATTTCTGATCTAGTACTTCTTCCATTGTGATACTATCGTATTTCACTGCATCCTTATTCACTGCAGGGTCACTATCATAGACACCATCAATAGATTTTGCTAACAAAATAGCATCTGCTTCAATCTCAATCGCACGAAGTGCTGTTGCTGTATCTGTTGAAAAATAAGGATGCCCTGTTCCTCCCGCAAAAAATACAACTTTACCTTCATTCAAAGCTTTCACTGCTTTGTCTTTTGAGAATAACTCTGTAAATGCTCCACACACAAATGGCGTATATACTTCTGTCTCCATTCCAGCAGTTCTGAATGCATCTGATACATAAATACAATTCATGACTGTTGCAAGCATTCCAATCTGGTCAGCTTTTGTACGTTCCATACTTTCGCTTGTGCGGCCTCTCCAAAAATTTCCTCCTCCGATAACAATTGCTACCTGAAGTCCTTCATCTACCAATGTCTTTACCTGGCGTGCTGCATCTGCACAAGTTGCCTCGTCAAATCCTGTCTTCTTATCCCCGGCAAGTGCTTCACCGCTTAATTTTAAAAGTACACGTTTCATATCTTTTAAATCTTTCATTGATCTACCTCTTTTGTTCTTTCTTTGCCAAATCACTATGTGAAATTATATCATATCATCAAGAAAAGAACAACTATAAAAAGAAGGACCTCTTCCAAGATAGAAAAGATCCTTTTACATTTGTTGATTTTTTATATTTTCTTAAGTTGTTGCCATCTCTTTCATATTCGTACGAAAAAGATCTTCAACCTCATTCTTTGAAAGTTTAAGTACATAGGAAATCTCTGAAAATAAAATATTCTCTGCTATTTTTAAATAACGTTCATCTGTCGATGGGAAATTCTTTCCACTCAAAAGTCTGGATCTCTTGCGTTTCAAAAGTGACTTTACAAGTCTTAAAATTTCTCTAAAATCACAGCCTCTGACACACTGTTTATAATTATCTTCTCTGAATTTTTCTTTCGTAATCTCAAAATCTTCCAATTCATTAAATTCATTGAGATAAGATTTGATCTCATTTGAAGATAATAACTTGCGCATCTTTGTCTTCTTATTATCAACCGGAGTAAATATCTCACGGTCTTCCTTATGATATGGTCTTAAAATATAATACAGTTTATCGCCTGGCACTCCATCCATATCCATGGTTGTCACTTTTTCAACTTTGCAAACACCTGTGCTTCCATAAACAATATACTCGCCTTGTTCAAACATTCATCTCATCCTTTCTATCTATTTGGCAAGTTTTCATAATATCTAAACAAATTCCTATATTCCTATTTTAACACAAGGTTTTTCAAATTTCTAATAATTTTTTCTACATTATCCAATTTAATCCAATTTTTGAATAGCATCTACAACTTTTTGATATTCTTTCTCGATTTCGTCAATCACTGGCAATACAGTTTCCTTTTCTCCTGCACGGATCATATCTACTGCCTTTGCACTTTTTTGCTGTAACTGTGTAAATTCAAGATTGCTTGCGATTCCCTTCATCGTATGAGTTGCTCTTAAAATCTCATCATAATCCATCTTCTCAACAGATTCTTTAATCTGTTTATATGTTGGATCCTCCAAAAATTTGCGAACAAATTTCTCGACCAGTTTTTGATTCCCCATCATACGACTACTTACATTTTCATAGTTTTCATCAATACTATCATAAAATTCCTGAATATTCATGACCTTTCTGCTCCTTATCAAATATATCTCCTAGTTTTATAATCCCCATGATTATATCATATTTTACATAATTCAACAAATCAATTTCTGTCTTTATACACCAGAAGTTTTTCCAACATTATAACTCTTTCCTCGATAATTTTTATCTTCTGTCTGTGTATAATGATGGCTTCTTCTATGATCACGTTCTTCATTTTCTTCAAGAATTTCCTGTTTTGCATTCATAACTAGCATCTGAAGCCTGTTTTCAATATTCGCAAAACTTACATCCGGATCATAATCCAGTGGAAGAATCTGTGCATTTGGATACATTTCTTTTAATTTTTTTGAAATTCCTCTTCCGACAACGTGATTTGGAAGACATCCAAACGGTTGTAAGATCAAGAAATATCTACATCCATGTTCTGCATGATGAATGATCTCTCCTGGAATCAAAACGCCTTCTCCCGCATCAAATGTATGATGAATCACCGGATCACTTGCTTTTACCAGTTCATCCATGCGAATTGCCGGCTTATACAATGGATGATTCTTTGCAATCGAATCTGTCAGACTATGTGCAAGATCAAAGAAAGTATCCGCTGTCCTAAACCATATTTTCTGATCGATTGGTTTATTTAAGTGATATTCTTTTATCTGAGCATCCTGATAAAAATATGTTTTTCTGATTACATCCGTCATTCTTGCTTCAATAATCTCAAATCCATTATCTTCCAGATACCTTTCAATGTCATGATTGGCACCTGGATGAAAATTCAAAAGATATTCTCCCACGATCAGAATCTGCGGTTTCAGGTTTGATCTGTCATAAGATATATTCTTCATAATATTGATTGCTTCTTTAAATCCTTTTCTTGCCCCATGGACACCAGATTTCTCAAGTCCCTCGATCACACAGTCTAACGCTTTATCAAATGCCTTATCTGCACTTCCTTTGACCGTCTCATAAGGACGAATCTTTCGCAGTAATTCTTCCAGCACATCGATCATCGGCAGCGCAAATGCAATTTTTACAGAGGATGCAAGATTTAACTTAAATCCTGGATGCATGTTATGAGAATCCACATCGTCATTTGTGAGAATCGGAACATTTTCATATCCTGCATCATCCAATGCTTTTCTAAGTAATGCTCCGTAATGTGTCAAACGGCAGTCACCCACATATTTTGCCATGACAACTGCAACATCTTTTCCATTATACTTTCCACTTTCAAGTGCTGCTAATGCTTCCCCGATTACAACCTGTGCCGGGAAACAAATATCATTATGTACATATCGTTTTCCCAGGCGGATTGCATCCTCTCGCCCGATATCCAATGATACTGCTCGAATTCCCTGGCCTTTTAATGCAGCCGTCATAATTCGGCAAAATGCATGAGATGTATTTGGTACTAATGCAATCTTTTCTTTTTTATCCTGTTTTGTAAATTTGACTGCATATGGCTCCTGTAATTCATGTACATTAAGTTTCTTTTGTTTCTCTCTTCCCATCTTGACAGTTTCCAAAAACGAACGGACACGAATTCCTAGTGGTCCCTGATTATCACTTTCATCTACTTTCAATATCAGTGGTGTCTTGCCAGAAATCTCTTTCATCATTCTTGTGATCTCATCGGATAAATAAGCGTCATGTCCGCAACCAAAACTTACAAGCTGTACATACTCAAGATGTTCACTTTGTGCTGCAAGGATCGCAGATGACAGCATTCTTGCATGATAGTTATTTACTATATCAATGCGGCTTTTAGACAGTTGTGTTTTGTTCACTTCTGGCAGTGAATCTGCAGTTAATACTGCAATTCCTGCCTTTATAAACATTTTAGAAAGATCATGGTTTACCAATGTATCATTCTGGTATGGACGTGAAGCCAAAACAACTGCAAAGCTGTCTTTTTCTTCTACATCATCTAAGATTTTCTGTCCACGTTTCTTTAGCTGTTCCTCAAAAGATTTCTGTGCAAGATCTCCTGCCCTCATTGCTTCAAGCACTTCTTCTTTTGAAATATGATATTCATCCTGCATATATGCAAGCAGCTGACGCTGTCTGTCTTTCTTCGTATGCCAGTGAAATAATGGTGCATCAAATGGAACATTCCATTTATCCTGTGGATTATCGGAGTTTCTGATAACAATTGGATATCCTTTCACAACAGCACACATAGATTCACTTGTTTTTTCTGTATTCTCTGGTGGTACTGTTGTGATCGATGGCATAAAGATTCTGTCTACATGATATTTTTTCACTAGATTTCTAAGATGGCCATGAACTAACTTAGCTGGGAAACATACGGTATCTGAAGTTACTGCTGATAATCCACTTTCATAAATCTCTCTTGTACTTTCATCGGATAACTGCACATTGTATCCCAAAGTTTTGAAAAATGTAGTCCAAAATGGCATCGTATCCCAATAGGAAAGCACTCTTGGAATTCCAATCGTAATATTCCTCTCCTTCTTTGGCGTTGGGTATGGATATTCTTTAAATAATAATTGCTTACGTTCTTCAAATAAATCTGGAACACTTTTATTTTTCTTAATGGTTTCTTTTAGTTTTTTAGATACTTCCGTATTCTTTGGATCACCGATGATCTCACCTTTTTCACAACGATTGTTTGTTACCCATGAATTTCCATTTGAGAACTGTACGATCGTTCTCTGGCAATGGTTAGTACAGAACGGACAAGGTGCATTTGCCTCCTGTGTATATGAAAATGTATCAAGATTTGTAAGATCCCATGCTTTCACACTTTCCGGATCTTTTTCATACTGTTCCTTAGCAATCAGTCCTACACCAATAGCTCCCATGATTCCAGGGTATGGTGCTCTTACCACTTCACGTCCTACATATTCTTCCATTGCACGTAAGACTGCATCATTTTCAAAAGTTCCACCCTGTACAACAATCTTCTTTCCTAAAGAATCAAGATTTGATACACGGATTACCTTTGTAAATACATTTTGAATGATAGATCGACATAATCCAGCCATGATATCTTCTGGATTCTTTCCGTTTCTCTGTTCCGTAATGATACTACTATTCATAAATACCGTACAACGGCTTCCTAAAACAGCTGGATTTTTTGATGCAAATGCTTTGTCTGCGATTTCTTTTGTTTGAATATGTAAAGATGAAGCAAAGTTTTCAAGGAAGGATCCACATCCGGAAGAACATGCTTCATTTAGCAGGATATTTGTAATAACTCCATCTTCCAGCCAGATTGCCTTCATATCCTGTCCGCCAATATCCAGAATAAAAGAGGCATCTTTTACATATTTCTCAGAAGCTCTTGTATGGGCAACTGTTTCTACTGTGTGGCATGGAATTTCAAACGCTTTGGAAAACAGCATTTCCCCATATCCTGTTGTTCCAGCGGAAAGGATCTCAAGTTTCGCTCCTACATCTTCATATCGTTTTCTTAAACAAATCAGTGCATCTTTAGCAACTTTTAGTGGATCTCCTTCATTCGGTGCATAAAAAGAATCAAGAATTTCTTCCTGTTCATCAAGCAATACAAACTTGGTTGTTGTACTTCCAGCATCAATTCCAAGGAAACATCTTACTGTTTCACCTTTTTTAGGCCGCTTCCATGTTACCTTTTTCTTCTGATGTGCTTTTTTAAATTTTTCTTTTTCTTCTTTGGACGCAAAAAACGGTACCGCAGCTTCTCCTGATATGTGTGCATTATTTCTCTGTGCACTTTCTAAAGTTTCTAAAAGTTTATCAACATCTTTTGCCTTACTGTCTGAGAACATCTTCTCCAAAGACAGCGCTGCTCCATATGCGATCATTAATTCTGAATGCTCTGGACAAAGGATTTCCTCTTTCTTAAGTTCCAGACGTTCTGCAAACACTTTTACCAATGTCGGATGGAAAGTTAATGGTCCACCTTCAAATGCCACAGGTTTTTTGATCTCCAGACCTTGTGCAAGTCCTCCCATCGTCTGCTTTGCGATTGCATGAAATGCTGACAATGCAAGATCTTCCTTGGCTGCACCCTGATTTAACAGTGGCTGAATATCTGTTTTTGCGTAAACACCACATCTTCCTGAAATATCATAAAGATGTGTTCCTTTTTGCGCTAATTCATTAAAATGTTCCACTGGAACTTTTAATACAGATGCAATCTCATCAATAAATGCTCCCGTTCCACCTGCACAGCTTCCATTCATTCGCATATCTGCAACACTCTGTGGCTGTCCATTTTCAGAATCTTTAAAAAAGATCATCTTCGCATCCTGTCCACCTAATTCAATTGCCGTTCCTACTTTCTGAAATTTATCCTGCAAAGCAATCGCATTCGCAGCAACTTCCTGTACAAATGGTACTTTCAAAATAGAAGAAACTGGTTTTGCTCCAGAACCTGTCAGACACAATCTGATCTTTTTTTGTTTTATATGACTGCAAAACTCTTTAATACTTTTGATCACACTAGCAATCTGATTTGCATGATGTCTTGCATAATCAGAAAATAACAGCTGATGATCATGATCAGCATCAAGCGCTACTATTTTCGTTGTCGTAGACCCAACGTCGATTCCAACTAGTATATTCTGTTCGTTTGGTTTTGTTATCTCTTTATTCATCATTCGTTATCATCTTATCTCCTTCTTTTGAGCTTTACATTTTATCATAACGCAAAATTTCAAAAAATGTAAGATAAAAATTCGTTTTTAGCACTTTCTTCACAATCAAACGTTGAGCTTTTTCTTCCGATTTTCCCAGTCAGGAAGGTATAAATCCATAAAATAATAAAATCTCTCATTATGACTTGGCTCTAGCAAATGACATAATTCATGCACTAACACATACTCTATACATTCTTCTGGTTTTGCTGCCAACTGAAGATTTATTCGAATCTTTTTACTGTGAATGCTGCAGCTTCCCCATCTGGTTTTCATATTCCGGATCATAAAACCAGTGCAATGAACTCCCATTACAGGTTCCCATTTCATTGCATATTCTATAATCTTATTTTCCAGCCACTTTCGCTGTTCTATCGAAATCTCCTTTTGTTGAAATGTTTTTTGATTCTTCATTTTTTCATGATTTTTCAAAATCCATTGTTCTTTCTTCTTAAGGAATCGAAAAACCTCTTCATCAGAGATTCTCATCGGTACAGTGACAAGAACATCTCCCTTCGGAGGTTTGATATAAATATTCATATTTTTAATTTTTCTACGCTGAATCTCAATCTTTATGTTTCCCATCTGTGTTATCATTTCCTATGTCTTCCTTTTTGTATGATCATTTTAATCAGCAAATAAATAACAATAACTAATCCCGTAATAAAACCAGCCACACTAATATATGGCATTCCATCAATTCTTGGAGTAACATCACTTAAACATAGTAAAGCAGAGCTAAACCATAGCGCCATAACGATCAATGTAAGAATCAAATGATCCATTCCTTTTTTCATATCACGTCTTACTTCATCCATCTGTGATGACTCAAGATTAATCCTTACTTGTCCATTCTTCGTGATATTCAATAGATCTGATATCTGTGCTGGAATCTCCAAAGATTTTTTAGATGATCCATAAATATCTCTTAATGCGTGTTTTACTTCTCTCTTAGGATCAATCTCATTTATCATGTTCGCAGACATATATGATGTCAAAATCTTGATCATATTTACTTGTGGTGAACAAAGTTTTAAGGTTCCTTCCATCGTTACCATACTTCTTGCTAATAACGTAATGTCTGAATCGATTGCTATCTTATGTTTCTTCAGCAAGTCCAGTGCATCTTCCATCAACTCGCCAAGATCCATGGTTCCAAAATCCATGTTCATGTACTTGCCGACCATATCATCAAGATCTGTATATAAACTAGCATGATCTATCTTCTGTGTTGCTTTGCCAAATGATAAAAATGCATTCTTAAGCTCATAGATGTCATTCTTTAAGATCGCTGTAATCGCACGTTTCATGATTGCACGATAATGTTCTGATAAGTTTCCTGCCATTCCAAGATCAAGCCATACGATCTGCCCTTCACTGATCCATAGATTCCCTGGATGTGGATCTGCATGAAAAAATCCATCTGAAAGAATCTGCTTGCAATAGTTCTGTGCTGTTTTCTGTCCGATTTCATAACGATCATATCCTTCTTCGTCCAATTCTTTAATATGATCGATCTGTATTCCATCTATATAACTCATAACAAGAAGATGACGATTCGAATATTCTTTATATACTTTCGGGCAGGTTACATATCTGACATCTTCCTGATTCTTATAAAATCGTTCTAGATGCTGTGCTTCCTTAATAAAGTCCATCTCTTCCTTGGAAGTCTCCCAAAGTTCATCGATCACTTTCCTAAAGTCAATGAGATCTCCTGTTCCTGTTGCAAAATTTAAAAATCCAGAGGCCTTCTTAAGTAATGTAAGATCTTCTTCCATTATCTGCTTGATATTTGGCCTCTGAATCTTTAATACAACTTTCTTTTTATCTTTCAACACAGCTTTATGAACCTGTGCAATTGATGCACATCCGATTGGTTCTTTGTTAATCTTCTGAAAAATCTCATTTGGTTCTTTATGAAGTTCTTTCTTAAGAATCCCCCATACAGTATTAAAATCCATTGGCTTTACATCCGTGCGAAGTCTTGCAAGTTCTTTACAGTAACGCTCTGGCAGTATATCTGAACGCATTGACATAATCTGTCCAAGCTTTACATACGTCGGCCCAAGATCTTCTAAAATTCCACATAATTTAACTGGATCAATCCCTTGTGTCACTTTATGTTCTTTTAATACATGAAGAATCTCCTTTAGTCTCCCTGTTTCCTGTTTCATAAAAACCTCTTTTTAATCATTCCAGATCTTCTGCTGCTTCTGAATTGATTGATTCTTCCCCAAAATCCATTGTTTCAGATTCTTCACTTTCCATTTCCTGTTTTTCTTCCTGAAGTGCTTCTGCCTTTGCAATTCGTTCTTTTAACAACTCAAGATCTTCTGCTGACATCTCATCAACGCATTCAAACGCATCATCGTATTTTTTTGTGACTTCTACAGAAACATGTTCTTTTACTTTCTTTTTTGCATTATGCTTAAGTTCCTGATTCAGAACTTTTCCCTGCTCTACGGTCTGTTCGCCTTTTTCGATCATTTTCTCAACGATGTCTTTTGTAACTTCAGCCGTTGTAGCCACTGCACCTACACTTGCCAAAAATGCCTTTTTAATTCCATTTGTCAAATCCATAACGTCATCATCCTTTCTTAAAAAATATAATCATTTGTTATATTTATTTTACCACTACAAATCTTCAAGAACAACCGTAAATGGACCATCATTTATCAAAGAAACTTCCATATGTGCCCCAAATACTCCTGTCTGCACGATATCTATTTCTTTTTTACATTCACCAATGATATATTCATATAACTGCTCCGCTTTTTGAGGATTTCCAGCTTGTGTAAAACTAGGACGGTTTCCTTTATTACAACTTGCATAGAGTGTAAACTGAGATACCAATAGCAACTCTCCTCCTACATCTTTTAGAGAAAGGTTTGTTTTCCCATTCTCATCTTCGAAAATGCGTAAATTGATCATTTTTCTAATATATTTATCTGCTTCTTCTTTTGTATCTTCGTGGCCGACTCCGATCAAAACCAGATACCCATTTTTTATCTTTCCAGTATATTCACCATCTACTTTTACAGATGCTTCTTTTACTCTTTGAATCACAAATTTCATTAATCTTCTTCCTTCCCGACACATAACTGTCTATATAATTTTATAAAAGAAAAAGATCAGAAATCTAAAATCTCTGATCTTTTATATTCTTATGTAAGATAAACAAAATCTAGTTGTTGATTAATTTATCTTCATTACTCCAGCTATATAAGCTACGGATTTCTTTTCCGACTACTTCAGACTGATGTTCAGAAGCTAATTTTCTCATAGCTTTGAAGTGAACCTGAGATCCAGCATCAGACATATCTAATAAGAAGTCTTTTGCGAATGTTCCGTCCTGGATATCAGAAAGAATCTGTTTCATAGCTTTCTTAGTATCTTCTGTGACAATTTTTGGTCCTGTGATGTAATCACCATATTCAGCTGTGTTAGAGATAGAATATCTCATTCCTTCGAATCCTGACTGGTAGATTAAGTCTACGATCAGTTTCATTTCATGGATACACTCGAAGTAAGCGTTTCTTGGATCATATCCAGCTTCTACTAATGTTTCGAAACCAGCCTGCATTAATGCACAAACACCACCGCAAAGTACTGCCTGTTCTCCAAAAAGGTCTGTTTCTGTTTCTGTTCTAAATGTTGTTTCAAGAACACCAGCTCTTGCTCCACCAATTCCTAAAGAATAAGCAAGTGCTAAGTCTAATGCTTTACCTGTAGCATCCTGTTCAACAGCTACTAAGCAAGGAGTTCCTTTTCCTGCCTGATATTCGCTTCTTACTGTATGTCCTGGTGCTTTAGGGGCGATCATAGTTACATCTACATCTTTTGGAGGTGTGATGCATCCGAAATGAATATTGAAACCATGAGCGAACATTAACATGTTTCCTGGCTCTAAGTTTGGTTCGATGCTTTCTTTGTATAATTTAGCCTGTTTTTCATCGTTGATCAGAATCATGATGATATCAGCTTTCTTGGCAGCTTCTGCAGATGTGAACACTTCAAATCCCTGTTCTTCTGCTCTCTTCCAAGATTTGCTTCCTTCATAAAGACCGATGATAACATTGCATCCAGACTCTTTTAAGTTAAGGGCATGTGCATGTCCCTGACTTCCGTAACCGATAATAGCGATGGTTTTTCCATCTAACAGTGATAAGTTACAGTCTTCTTGATAATAAATCTTTGCCATTTTTCATTCCTCCATTTTTTGGCTTATATAGTAAGGGTCATGACCCATTACTTGTAAATTAAAATACGTGGGAATTGTCTTCCCCTCTTGATAAACCAGTGATTCCTGTTCTCACAAGTTCAATCACTTCAAAATCACTGATCAAATTGATAAATGCTTCAATTTTATTCACATTACCCGTTAACTCGATCATCAAGTTATCTTTAGATACATCCACAACTTTTGCTCTGAAAATATCTGCGATCGTGACAACTTCCTGTTTCACTGCCTTATTTGCACGAACCTTCGCAAGAATCAATTCTCTGCAAACAGACTTGCTATTCTCCAGTTCAAAAATCTTTACGACATCTTCCAGCTTGGAAAGTTGATTCTTGATCTGTTTTAAAATCATATCATCACCACTAACCGCAATCGTAATTCTTGAAAACTTCTGATCCTGTGTTGTGCATGCTGTGATACTGTCTATATTATACCCTCTTCTTGTAAATAAACCAGAAATTCGGCTTAATACTCCGGGAGTATTCTCTACTAAAATAGAAAGAACAATCTGTCGCATATCTTTTATTTCCTTTCCTTTTCTTATTCCATCACCGTAATGGTATATTACAGGGTATTGGTAACTTTTTTTATTCTACCAATTATACAAATATGTGTCAAGGAAGAATGTAGCTCTAACCACCATTCTTTCTTGACACATTTTCATTTTAATTGCTTTTAATTTATTCTTCTTCACCTGCAGGTTTCGACTCTGTTGCAACTGTTGTATGATGCTCTGCTGTAGTTACCCTTGATGTCGAAGGTTCTGAAGTTGTACTTTCTGTACTTCGATGATAAGTACTTTTGCTCTCTGTTGCATAAGTTGATCTTCTTGTACTTCTTGTTGTGTAGTCACTTGTATCAATATTATAATTTGAACGATAACTACTTGTACTTGACGTACTGGATGTTGAATCAGAAGATGCACTTCCATATCCAAACATTTCTACATTTGAAGTTCCACCATATTCTTTTGCCCAGTCTTTTTCTGTTCCTTTATCAAACAAGAAATATTTAAGGGCTGCTTTGTTTGCTTTAAAGTTTGTAAAGAATACAAACATATTACTCTGTGCACGTCCCATCTTATAAGTGCCTTCCACTGGGACCCTCATCTGATCGATCTCCGTTGTTCCCATTTTCACAACTTTTAATACAAGTGTTTTTAAATAGCTTGCATTCATATCTGTTGACACATCTTTTAATGCTTCAAGCGCAATATCTGCAATTGTTGTTGGGCTCTGCTGTAATACTTTATTCAAAGCTGCCTGAAGAACTGCTCTCTGACGACCCGTTCTTCCAAAATCTCCATCTCCGTATTTCTTAGATACAACATAACGTACTCTGGCATAACCTAATGCCTGATTTCCATTTAATGTCTGTTTACCAACTTTCACATTACGATATTTCTTCTTTGAAATATAGTTTGTTGTATTTAAGTATTTTGCTTCTTTCTCTTCTAATGAAATCTCAATTCCGCCAACTTTATTGATAACTTTCTCAAATGTTGAGAAATCAACAACACAATAATTATCAATCTTAATTCCAAAATTCTTCGCGATCGTCTTATACAATAACTCGACTCCTCCAAATGCATATGCCGCATTGAGTTTGTTGTGTCCATGACCTGGAATCTCAACATACATATCTCTCATCAATGATGTAAGTTTTAATTCTTTGCTCTTAAAATTCACAGTAGCGATCATAATACTGTCTGAACGTCCATGATCTCCCTTAATAGCACCATGGTCAGATCCTACAAGTAAAATATTCACAACATCTTTGTTAAACGTAAGATTATCTCCAACATCAACCGAATTTAATGATTTTCCCTGATTCACAGATGCTTCTAATCGTGCATCATAATATCCAAGCATTCCTCCAACGGCAATTCCGATTATCAGAAAAATACTCAGGATAATCTTAAACTTTCTAATCTTCATTCGTGTCCTCCTCGCAATTGACTGCTTTCGGTTACTCATTATATCATAGAATCAATAAAAACTGTAGTTTATTTTATTAAGTTTTCGTTAAAATTCCAGTACGTCTTATTCATTGTAAGTTTTAAGATTATCCATCTCGGAAGCTTTTTATAGTTTCTTCCAAGCTTATAACCAATCAGTTTAAATCCAGAATCAATCACATATTTCGGAATCAGATAAATTTTTCCTTTAGTTATCAAATGTCTGATCGTTGAAATAACCATTTTAACTCCCTCGGATTCAGATTTTACTTTCAAGAACAAACCTCCATGATCCACCTGTGATACAGCAAGATCAAAATTACGATGAAGCTGCTGCATTGCTTTATAATCATGCCAATGCCAGACTCTTGCATCGGCCTGATAGGCAACAGCTTTTCCATCTTCGATCAGTTTAGAGGCCATGATCATATCTTCATTAAAAATTGTTTTGTGTTCAAAACCTCCCATTGCATCATAATCTGTCTTTCTATAAGCACTGCATACATTAGAGCAAAAAAAAGTTTTGATTCCCAGCGTATCAAGATCTTCTCTCCTCTTAATCCTGCTTTCTTCTGGGTAATTAAAGATTCTTGTATAATATTCGATATAATTTTTCTTTGGATCTGCCATCTGCCTTCCATATGCTGCTGAAACTTTTGGATCATTAAACGCCTTTATCAAATTCTCTACTAGATATTTATCTTTTGGAATTGCATCATCTGTCATAAACATTAAAATATCTGCATC
Source organism: Clostridiales bacterium (assembly GCA_019423795.1). Lineage (GTDB taxonomy): Bacteria > Bacillota > Clostridia > Lachnospirales > Lachnospiraceae > Anaerostipes. The sequence goes on along the minus strand of JAHZAT010000067.1, from coordinate 28,004 downwards.
TTCTGCAAGTGAGGCTCCATAATCTCTTGTTGCCCCATGGTCAAAGTTTTCTTTTTTAATATGATGCACTTCCACATTGTCATATGGACGTATCATCTCCTCATCAAAATATTGTGCTTCTGTATTAATCAAAATGATCCTGTCTGGTTTTCTTGTCTGCTGTGCAAGTCGTTTTAATGATTTCTTGAATTTTTCTCCAGGTTTATAAGTCGGTATGATCAAATCAACTTTCATAACATTTCCTTTCTGTTTTATCTGCGGACCTTAGTTCCTTTCGTATCTCGTTTTGACAATTTTAATCTGTTAAATTCGAGTTCTTTTTCCTTATACATAATGGAACTTATATTTTGTGCATCCATAACATATACATTCGTGATAAGATCATCTTTAGATAATTTCATTCCTCGCACACCAAGTGCACTTTTTTTCTTCTTCGGAATTTCTGCATATGGAAATTTTAAAAATACTCCATCTTTTGTCTGTAAAACAACTTTATCCTCAGATTCTTCACTCCAATCTGCCACAATTACAGCAACCAGTTCATCTTCGGATAGTTTTGTCGCCTGTACTGTTCTTTTTGATGCATTTAATAAGTCTCCATCCATTACCTTTAACATGCTCTTTGCAGTTGCAAATAGCAACGTACTATGTATCATTGTCTGGGCATCAAGTACTTGTATAATATATTCTTTCGCACTATCATAATTACAAAGATTATCAATCGGTACACCTTTATCGCGGAACTTACCTGCCGGAATATCAAGCACTTTAATCTGATGCATCAGTCCAAGATTGGTAAACACACAGATTTTGTCTGTGTTCATGCAAGGCACAATAAATTTATATTCTTTTAAAATATTATCCTTATTTCTCTGATAGGTTGCTTTATCCATTGTTTTCGAATAACCGAAGCGATCCATCACAAAATAAACGGTCTCTTCTTTAATTGGTGCTGCAACATAAACGGCCTCTTTTGCGTCTTCAACAATGGTTTTTCTTTGTGATCCAAATTCTTTTTTGATCGAGTCTAATTCTTTTCGTATTACATTTTTTAATGATTTTTCATTAGCCAGAATATCTTCGTATTCTGCGATCTTTGTAACAATTTCTTCATATTCTTCCTTAAGCATTAAAATTTCCAAACCGATCAGACGATATAATTTCAGATCAAGGATCGCACTTGCTTGTTTATCTGTAAATGAAAGTTTTGTTGCTTCGATCATAGAATCAGATGACTGAAATCTGATATTACCAACATCTCCTTTTGTAAGACATGCCTTAACTTCTTTCTGATTTTTACTTCCACGAATGATCTCGATGATCAAATCTATCATATCGCAAGCCTTGATCAATCCTTCCTTGATCTCGCGCTGTTCATATAATTTATTTAATAACGTTTTATATTTTCTTCTAGTTACTTCGTAATGAAACTGTGTATGATTTTCAATGATTCCTTTTAAATCCAATGTCTCTGGCCGTCCATTGACGATTGCAAGCATATTAACACCAAATGTATCTTCAAGCTTTGTCTTTTTGTATAAAAGATTTTTAAGGCGTTCCACGTCTGCCCCTTTTCGCAGTTCTAGAACAATTCTGATTCCATCTTTTGATGATTCATTTGAAATATCTAAGATATCTGTTGTTACTTTATTTTCAATCAGTGATACAATATCAGATAAAAACTTAGATATGTTATTCCCGATCATTGTATATGGAATCTCTGAAATTACAAGTTTATCCTTTTCTCCTCGTTTCTTTGCAGGTTCCAAAGTCACTTTTCCTCTTAATTTTATCTTTCCGATTCCTGAAGAATAAATATTTAAAAGATCTTTTTTATTGATCACAATACCGCCTGTTGGAAAATCCGGTCCTTGAATATATTCCATTAATTCTTCATTCGTAATACTTTCCTTACGCATATAGGCTTTCACCGCATCAATTACTTCACTAAGATTATGTGGTGGAATACTTGTTGTCATACCTACCGCAATTCCATCCGCACCATTTACCAAAAGATTCGGTATCTTAACTGGAAGTACTTCTGGTTCTTTTTCTGTCTCATCAAAGTTGGATACAAAATCAACAACATTCTTATCCAGATCCGCCAGATAAGCTTCCTGTGTAATCTTTTGAAGTCTTGCCTCTGTATATCGCATGGCCGCAGCTCCATCTCCTTCAATGGAACCAAAATTACCATGTCCGTCTACTAGCGGAATTCCTTTTTTAAAATCCTGTGACATAACGACTAATGATTCGTAAATCGAACTGTCTCCATGGGGATGATATTTACCCATTGTATCTCCAACAATTCTAGCAGATTTTCTATGTGGTCTGTCATAGCGGAGGCCTAACTCATCCATAGAATAAAGCACTCGTCTTTGTACTGGCTTTAAACCATCTCTTGCATCCGGCAATGCTCTTGCACAGATAACACTCATGGCATAATCAATATAAGATTTTTGCATAACCTCAGAAAATTCCGCTTTAATAATATGTTCTGACATTATTTATGTTTTCCTTTCTTTTTATATATCAAGCATCGCATCATTTGCATTTTCATAAATAAACTGTCTGCGAGGCGGCACATCACTTCCCATAAGCATGGAAGTTACATCTGATGCCATTCTCGCATCTTCGATCTCAATCTGTTTTAAAGTACGGCTCTCTGGATTCAATGTTGTTTCCCACAACTGCTGTGCATCCATTTCACCTAAGCCTTTATATCTTTGCAATGTAAAGCTTCCTTTATGATTTGCACGGTATTTAGAAAGTGCCACATCATCATAAAGATATGTTTCTTCTCCTTTTTTTGGCATTGCCTTATATAATGGAGGCGTTGCAAGATATACATGTCCATGTGTAATAAGCTCCGGCATAAAACGGTAGAAAAACGTTAAAAGTAACGTGGCAATATGTGCTCCATCCACATCGGCATCTGTCATAATAATGATCTTATGATAACGAAGCTTTGTAATATCAAAATCATTTCCATATCCTTCTGAAAATCCACATCCAAAAGAATTGATCATTGTCTTGATCTCTGCATTTGCAAGTACTTTATCCATCGTTGCTTTTTCTACATTTAAGATTTTTCCACGGATTGGAAGAATTGCCTGTGTTTTTCTATTCCTTGCTGTTTTTGCAGAACCTCCTGCAGAATCTCCCTCAACGATAAAGATTTCACATTCCTCTGCTTTTCTGCTTTCACAGTTTGCCAATTTCCCATTACTGTCAATTGATAGCTTTTGTTTCACTAGCATATTCGTCTTTGCTTTTTCTTCTGCTTTTCGAATCTTTGCAGATTTTTCTGCACATGCCAACACTTTCTTTAATGTATCTAAATTCTTATCAAAATATAAAACAAGTTCTTCTCCTGCAATCTCTCCAACTGCTTTGGCTGCATCTGGATTATCAAGTTTTGTCTTCGTTTGTCCTTCAAATCTTGGCTCAGGATGTTTTACAGAAACAATCGCTGTCATACCATTTCTTACATCTGTTCCCGTAAAGTTTGCATCTTTCTCTTTTAAAACGCCTATCTCCCTCGCATACTGATTCATGATCGTTGTGAATTTCATTTTAAATCCAGTGATATGTGTTCCACCTTCGATCGTATAGATATTATTACAAAAGCCAAGAATATTTTCTCCAAAATCTTCTGTATACTGAAAAGCCACCTCTGCTTCAATTCCATCAACCATACGTTTAAAATAAACTGGTTCATGAAGCATTTGCTTTCCTTCATTTAATTTTTTTACATATGCACAGATTCCCTCTGGCTCATGATAATCAACTGTGGTTTCTTCACCTTCTCTTTGGTTAATATAATGAATCGTAAGGTTTGGATTCAGATATGCTGTCTCATGCAAACGGTTTCTTACCATCGCTGCTTTAAAATATGTTTTATCAAAAATTTCTGGATCCGGAAGAAACTGTACCTTTGTTCCTGTATCAGACTTTCGACATGTTCCAATCACTTCAAGCGGTGTTATGATTTTTCCTCTTTCATACTTTTGCTGATAAATCTTTCCGCCTTGTCTGACAGTCACTGTAAGCCATGTAGATAATGCATTTACCACAGATGCACCTACTCCATGAAGGCCTCCTGATATCTTATATCCTCCATCTCCAAACTTACCACCCGCATGCAGCATAGTAAATACCATCTCAACTGCTGTCTTTCCTGTTCTTTCATTGATTCCAACTGGAATTCCTCGTCCATTATCTATGATCGTTGCAGTCCCATCATTATTTAATGAAACTGTGATCTCATTACAATATCCTGCAAGAAATTCATCCACTGAATTATCTACGATTTCATATATTAAATGATTTAGTCCCTTTGTAGATACACTTCCGATATACATTCCAGGACGTTTTCTGACAGCTTCCAATCCTTCCAGAACTGAAATACTGTTAGCATCATATGTTTTACTTGCCATAAATACAAAACACTCCTTTTCATCTTTCGGTTATTTAGTTTAACACACAACTTTTTGTTACGCAAACGCAAATCTTATATACCTTTGAGCAGCTTTCGACAATGATTGACTTTATCTGGCAAAATCCATATAATATTAAATATACAAATAAACAGAAAGGATAAAGAGTATGAAACGTAGGATTTACAGACAAATCCTGTCCGGTGTATTAGGTATCTTGTTATTATTATCTCTTGCCGGATGCGGACAAACCAATGCGATTGCAAAACCAGACAAGACAATGGAGGCCTTTTATGATCTGATCATCAGGCAAGACACCTCTGCTATGACTGATCTTGGAATTGATTCTAAGGAATCAAAGGAAACTTTAAAAACCTATCAGTCCTCTATGGTATCTACAATTCAGAAAAGTTTTAAAGATGCTGGAGTTGCGATCACAAAATCACAGGCAAAAGACATTTTTAAAGCAATCAGCAAGAAACTGGCTTCTTTGGAATATAAAGTTTCTGTCGTTAAGAAAAATGACAAAGAATCAACTGTAAAAGTTTCCAGCCAATATATTAATTACCTTGATATTTTCAAGCAGGCAAAACAAACAACTTTAGATGAGTTAAAGCCTCTGCATATTGAGAAGTTATCTGATGCTAAAAAACAACTGGTATCAAATGTAATCGATAGTTTTAATTCAGCTCCTGTTTCCAATGACATGCACGATAAGACATTCACTTTGAATCTTCAAAAGATCAAAAGCGGTAAAAATACAATTCGTATTTTCTTCCCAGAAAAATATGAAGAAGTTGGAAGCAAGCTGACCGAGATTGTTACAAATCAATAATATTAAGAAAAAGGTTAGCACAATTTTATCGCTAACCTTTTTCTTATCTCTCTTTATAATTCGTCCTCTTCCATCATCTTCTTTAATTGAACTCTCGCCTCACTGCATCGTATTTTTACCGTTCGTTCTGAAATCTTAAATATGTCTGCAATCTCTTTGCATTTTAAGCCATAAACATACCGAAATAATAATGTATCTCGATGACGTCTTTTCATTCGAGAAAGATTATATTTTAATGAATCCAAATCTATCATCTGAAGATAGTTATCTCTCGGATCTTCAATAAAATCACCTTCCGTCCCATCGTCATAAACAAGACTTTCATGTTCATTATCTTTCTCTTCCTGAATAATATCATACGCTTCATGTTTTAGAACTGTAGACAAAAAATAAAACACTTCATCTCTCGGCACTTTTAAAATACCATCAGGATATGTCAACACTTTCGCAAATGCACTCTGTACAACATCTTCTGCAAAATCTTCATTTTCAACATATTTTCTTGCAATGAAAAACAACCTTTTTGAATATTCTGCATACAGTTCTTCAATATACTTGATATTTTTCTTTCCTATTGGTTTCCTCTTTCGAATTTCCATACAATATTTCTCTTTCGGTTTTTCTATTTATCATTTACTATCTCTCAATTATTATAAAGATATTATGTATATTAGTCAAACAATAGTTCTTCAAAGATTGCTTCTATATTCTCCTCTGAATATTCAATTTCTTTTGAATACATTTCAGCAATATCTAAAAGTTCAAAAGAACTATCGTATACCTTACAATACTTTGCCACAATTTCTATCATCAATACACTTAAAACTGCAAATTTTATTTTATCTATCAGATTATCATCTTCATATGCCTTAATAAAATGCCGATAAATAAAATAATACAATAATCGCTCTATATATTGATCATTTATATCTTGTTTCTTACACGTTTCAAATTCTTTTACCGATTTCCTAAGCAGACTCTGAAATGTTTCATCCATATAGTCAAGATTACTATAGAAATCAAACCAGTATTCCAAATAATCTTTCTGCCTCATCTTCAACATAAGATGTTGTGGTTTTATCTTCTTCTGATCGATCGGTACTGTAAGTTCTCCTGTATAATTTATTTCCTTTTGATATGCTGCTGTCAGATCAAAAATTTTATCAATCTTCTCATCCACAAAATATTCTTTATTTTTCAAAATATTTAATAACAACATCTCTAGCTTCATTAATTCATTAGCCCATTCATCATCTTCTTTTTCTGATTTCAAAACGTCTTCTTCTATTTTCAAGTCTAAATCGTTTAAGATCAATCGAGCTGCTTCTTCACAAGCCAATCCAAGACCTGACTGCACAATATGTCCATATTCATTATGAAACCTTGGATGTTCAGTGCATATATCACATAAAGCCTCTTCCCCTAGTTGAATATATATATCACATAGATTATTCTCATTTAAAAAAGCACATCTTCCATCTTCATTCATATAAAACTTAGGTTCCTCTTCCTGAATAATTCCCTCATTCAAACGTTTTTTAAATGGAGTTACAACTTTTTGATATTGTTCATATGATTGCTGATCAATCATAATATCCCATCCAATGCAACAATTGTCTTTACATTTTTGTGCAATGCACTGAAAATTTCTATAATAGCTTGGAATATATTGTTTCATATTTTCCTCCAAATTTTATGATACCCGAATCTGGTATTCCAATCTCATCCAGTCGGCAACTGCAGCAATAAATTCAGAGTTCGTTGGTCTTTCCTGCTGCTCAATCACAAAAGTTCCAAAAATTTCACCTAACAGTTGTTTGTTTCCTCTGATCCACACAATGTCAACCGCATGACGGATTGCTCTCTCAACGCTTCCGATCGTTGTCTTGTATTTCTTAGCAATATCCGGATAAAGTGATTTGGTAATATAATTAACACTGTTTGCATCTTCCATAGCCATTAAAATTCCACACTTTATATAACGGCATCCTTTGATATGTGCTGGAATCCCTAAATTTCTTACTAAAAGACTTATCTCTCTTCGAATATCATTTTTATTACCAATAGATGGTATTTCTTCTTTTTCTTTATGTATTTCTTTTTGAATCTTTGTATTTACAGAACGAATTCTTATCATCTGTGTAATTCTCTCTGCAAGAATCGCTGCTTGAAATGGCTTCATCATGCAGTAGTCAACTTTCAAATGTCTGATATACTCCATCAGATCTTGATTTTCCATCATTGTCAAGGCTATAAATGCCGGCACTTCATCTGGGCTCATCACTTCCCTGCACCTTTCAATAACCCCAAGCCCATCAAGTCCTGGTAACATCAGATCAACGATCACTAAATCTGGTTTTAGACTTATAATTCCAGAAAGTGCTTCTTCACCATTTTCTGCGATTGCTATTACATTATATTGCTTTTGCAGTTCTTCTTTTAATTGTTTGGATTCGTGTGGATAGCTATCAGCAATTAAAACATTGTATCTCTCATCCATATTTTCTCCTCCAAGCAATCTCCCTATTTTTGTTCTTCTACATCCTATCTACATCTTTTTAGGATGCATTGATATGATAATCTAATCTTAGCTTATCTGCAATCAGTGCTATAAATTCTGAATTTGTAGGTTTCCCCTTACCTGCACTGATCGTATACCCAAACATTTCTTCTAATAATTCCACTTTTCCACGACTCCATGCAACTTCGATCGCATGACGTATCGCTCTTTCGACGCTGCTTGATGTCGTTTTATATTTTTTAGCAATTGTCGGATATAAAAGTTTTGTGATGTAATTCATCATATTTATATCTTCAATTGCCATAATAATCCCTTCTCTTATATATTGATACCCCTTGATATGTGCCGGAATTCCAAGATCCCTGATAATTTTTGTCACATCTTGCTTCATATTAAATTCATAATCTAGAACCGTTCTTTGTTTTCTTATTTCTACACTTTGTAGTTTTTCCTTCTGACGGATCTTTTGATCCAACCCTTTAATCTTTGCCACTTGTTTGATCCTATGAATCAAAACCTCTTGTTTGAACGGCCGCATCATACAATAATCAATATCCATATGATTAATACATTCTATGAGTTTCTCTGTTCCTATAGAAGTCAATACAATAAAAACTGGAAGCTGTTCATATTCCATATCTTCTCTGCATTTTTCAATAACACCAATTCCATCAATCTGTGGCAGCATAATATCAATTAGTACAACATCTGGTAATTGTCCTTTGATTTTCTCCACTGCTCTGACTCCGTCAAATGCAGTTCCTGCTACTTCAAAATCTGTTTGTAATCTAGACTCTAGGATCTCTGCCTCCGATACATCTCCATCTACAATCAAAATCTTTAACTTCTTTTCCATCTTTTTCAGCCTCCTGATCATGACAATGTCTATATCTACTGCCTATTTCCCTTGAGATATTATCTCATCTCCATATTCCAGACGTATCTTATCAGCGATCAATGCGATAAATTCTGAATTTGTAGGCTTTCCTTTACCTGCATGGATCGTATATCCAAATAACGCATCAATCGTATCCATTTTTCCTCTTCCCCAGGCTACTTCTATTGCATGTCTGATTGCACGTTCTACCCTGCTTGGTGTTGTATCAAATTTCTCAGCAATCGATGGATACAGCTGCTTTGTGATAGAATTCAATATATCCATATCACATACTGCCATCATAATAGAATCTCTCAAATACTGATATCCTTTAATGTGAGCTGGAACTCCGATCTCGTGAATCATATTCGTTATAATGATCTCCAGCTGATTCTCTGTTAATCCATGGATCTTCTCTGGTACAGAAACGAATGGTCTTTCAGGCACCTCTTGCTTTATTCTTACCTGTTTGATCTGTTTAATGATCGTGCGTAAATCAAAAGGTTTCAAAATAAAATAGGATGCACCTAAATCCATAGCTTCTTCACAGACATTTTCCTGGCCCATTGCAGAAACCATAATAATGATTGGTCTTTTACTGAGATTTTCATTCTGCAAATGTTCCAATACCCCAATTCCATCAAGCTTTGGCATAATAATATCAAGTAACACTACATCCGGTTGTCTTTCCTTGATGATGCGCAACGCATCTTCTCCGTTATCAGCACTTGCAATTACTTCGATATCGCTTTCTTGTTCTAACAGTTCTGTCATCATCTCAACGGTTCTCTGGTTATCATCTGCAATAGCCACATTAATCTTGTTCATATCCAGTCCTCCCATTCTGTTTTTCTCTACATTTTTATTATATATTTTCTCTAAGTTTACAAACAACCCATATTTCTCCGCAAGTTTTGGTTGATTTCCAAAGGATTCGACATAATTCGACAAAATTAATTGTATTTTTTAAAATCGTTGTCATATTTTTTCTTTTGCACTTAGTATAACATGACTATAATCTTCTGTCACAAGAATTCCTGATTATTTCACTTTACTCCCTGCATGATCTTTGTAAACTTCTATCTTCTGATCAATCTGCTCTTTTAATTCTTCAACATGTGATATAATACCAACCAGCTTATTTCCTTCAAGTGATAATGAATGTATGATCTGTATTGCTTTGTTTAACGAATCTCCGTCAAGTGTTCCAAATCCCTCATCAATGAAGATTGTATCCACCATGATCCCGCCTTTTTTATTCTGGATCACGTCACTTAATCCCAACGCCAATGACAAAGCTGCTTTAAATGATTCTCCTCCTGAAAGAGACCGGATATTTCTTTTTTTCCCTGTCCATTCATCAAGAATTTCTAATTCAAGTCCAGAAGATCCCTTTTTATTGTCATTTTCTTCTTTTCTAAACAGATAATAACGTTGTTCACTCATGACAGCCAATCGCTGATTCGCAGCAGAAAGAATCCGATCAAAATACACCGACTGTACAAATCGTTCAAAAGAAACTTTGTTTTTTCCCTTTTGTTCCCCATTTGCTGTATCTGAAAGATCCTTTAACAATGTATAATTTTCTTCTGCTTCTTTATATTCCACAAGTTTTTTCCCCATAAGATCAGCCGTCTGTTTGTTTAAAAGAATCTGCTTATTTAATTGTTCAAGAACTTCTGTCTGTTTTTGAATCTGTTTTTGTTCTCTGTTTAATTTTGATTCAAACTTTTTAAGATCTATAAACTCTTCTTTGGATGACCTCATCTGCTCTAACCAGACTGTAAGTTCTTGAAGATTTTTCTCTTTTTCTTCCCTTGCTGCTATGATCTGGACTTCTTGTCTTTGAATTATTTCCCGCTTGTTCTTAATCTCATCTGCCGTTTCATGTGTTTTTGCAATCTCATCAAGCAATTGTTGTTTTGTTTCATTTGCCTCTTTAAGAGATTTATATAAAAGATTTTTTTTGATTTCAAAAATTCCTGCTCTTGCCTCTTTATATAAAATATCTTTCTCATGTATCTTTTCCAACAATTCATTTATTTTTTCATCATAAGATTTCTGCTTTTGTTTCGATCTTTCAATCTTGTCTCTCTGATCTGCAATTTTTTCTTTCTGTCTCTCTATGCACTCAAACGCTTTTTTAATCTTTTTATACTCTTTGATCGTTTCTTCGTATAATTGATCAATTTCTTCAAAATTTTCTGGTTCTTTTCCACTTTTTCGGCATAGATTTTCCCTTTGAGCCTCTACCATCCCTTTTCTTTGTCTTACTTTTGAAAAAACCGTATTATACTCCTGATCAATCTCTTCTGTCTGTTCTCTGAGATTTTTTAACAATTCTTGCGTAATATCACTTTCTTTAAACTGTGCTACATTCGGATGTATTGTTGAACCACAGACAGGACATGGTTTTCCTTCTATTAACGTTCGTGCCAGAAGACCTGCCTGATTACAATCATACTGATCCTGCCAGTCAGATAAACGATCCTTTAATTTTCTGCGTTCCAGTCGAATTTTCTCATAAATTTTCATTTCCTTTTCATAAACTACAAGTTCTTTAAGATATTTTTCTTTGTCTTTACAAAGTTCCTTCAGCTGCTTTTCACGAACAGACATACGAAGTTCCTCTTTTTGAAGTTCATCATATTGTTCCTCTATTTCTTCTGTCTGACCTAAAAACTCTGCAATTGTTTTTTCTCTTTGCTGTTCTTTTTCTTTTTTCTGGTTTAATTCTTCTCTTTGATTTTCATATCTTTGTTTTACATTTTGATAAGATTCCTGTTTTTTTACCAGATTTTCCAATTCTTTATACTGCTTTGTCTGTTTTTCAATCTCTACCACACGGAGCTCTTTTTTATGTAATTTGGGGGCATCTTTCTGAATCTTATCATATTGTTTTTTTATCAGACGCTGCTGTCTTTTAGCTTCTTTTTCATCCTCTGAAAGTTCCTTGATCAATAATTTAAGCTTTTTAGCCTCCTCAGTTTTATCTTTCATTCGTGAATAAACAATCTTCTGCTCATTCCATATTTGTTCGTCTTTTTCTTTCTTCTCTCTTAAAACTTCATATTCTTTTTGTTTACGATCATGATACCTATTTACAATATCCAGAAATTCCGGAATCTGATGCTTCTGTTTATAATATTCTTTATATATCTTATATTCTGGCTCATCTTTTGGTATATAAACACTATCTTCCTGTTCTAATAACGTATCCTGAATATTGCTATATTCATATTTGCAAGAAAGATGACACCGTTTAATTTTTTCCTGAAATTCGTATAAATAACCAGTACCAAAAATTTTACGAAATATCTCACTTCTTTCTTTTCCTTTGGCATAAAGCAGTTTTAAAAATTCTCCCTGTGCGATCATAGAAATCTGTTGATACTGTATCCGATCCATACCAAGAAGTTCTTCTACTTTGGCTGTCACCTGATAATTTCCTGTCTCAAGAATTTCTTCATCCTGATATAAAACTGCTTCTGGTGATTGACGTGTCATACCATCACCACGTTTACTTTTTCTCATATAAGATGGAATTCTTTCAATCTTATATTCTATATTTCTATGTGAAAACAAGAAAACAACTTTCGTTTCTACATCCTCTTTTGCAAAATCACTACGAAGCATATCCTGTTTTCTATAAGAACCACTTGGTTCCCCATACAAAGCAAAACAAATACCATCAAAAATAGTTGTTTTTCCAGCACCTGTTTCTCCAGAAATCAGGAAAATACCATCTTTGAACTTTGTAAAATCAATAATAGTTTCTCCAGCAAATGGTCCAAATGCTGACAATATCAATGTATGTGGTCTCATCGGATCACCTCCTCAAAAACTGATAACACCAGCTGTAATCTTTTCTCATCCAAATCAATATGATTTTGCATCTTATAAAACTGCTCAAATAATTCCGCTGGACTTTGATCTGAAATCTGATCTTCTTTGATCTGTGCACTTTCTAACTGTTTCATGTGCCTACGATTTTTGAAACTGATCTGCATAACATTTGGATAAATTGTTCTCACTTTTCCAATCGCATCTAAAATCTGTTCTTCATCTGTAAGAATTACATGCATATAATCTTCTTGATTACCAATCTCACATTGTTTTTTTAATAATTCTTCTAATGAACATTCAATTTCTCTCATATCTCTCAAAGGTTTTAGTGGGTGAAATGACAAAGATATTTCTTTCTTTGCATCAATTGTAAGAATTGTTGCCTTCTTGTCCATATGAATCTCTGAAAATGAATACTTAAGAATCGATCCTGCATATCTAACCATTTCACGTCCCATCGCCTGTGGTTTATGAATATGTCCAAGTGCTACATAATCAAATGGATCAAAAATATGAAAATCAATATTATCAATTCCTCCAAGACTACTTGTTTCTGAGTCTGACAACTCTGGATTTTTCTTATTTGCAGTCACAAACTGATGGGATAACAAAATGTTTGTTTCTTCTTCATCTATCTTTGTGTGTTCAATCAGATATCGGAAACATTCCTCATATGAGTCTGTCTGCAGCTGAAATATATGGCTGATATAAGCAGATTTTACAAATGGCAACATATAAAAATTCACTGTGATTCCATTTTCTTTTACTGTGATCTTTTCTATTTCATTTTCAAATTGCGATGCAATATATAAATTAGAACGTGTAAATAAGCTCTTCCCAAATGATAAACGATCAATTGAATCGTGATTTCCGCTTATCATAAGTACTTTAATCGCCATTTTACTTAATTGATCTAAAAACTCATCAAGAAGATGTATTGCTTCGATCGTAGGGATTGATTTATCGTAAATATCTCCGCATAGTAAAACAATTCCTACACTTTCTTCTTTGATTAATGTTATGATCTGATCTAATATATACTTCTGATCTTCGATCATCGACATCTCATTCACTCTTTTTCCAAGATGTAAATCTGCCAGATGCAAAATCTTCATATCCCTCATCCTCCTATTTTTTATTTTTCTATTGTAACAAATTTATACTTAAAAAGCATCTTCTATTTTTTCATCTCATAAATCATTGTTTCCATCAAAATTGCATATCCTTTTGTCGGATCATCTACAAAAACATGGGTTACTGCACCAATCAATTTTCCATCCTGTATGATCGGACTTCCACTCATTCCTTGTATGATTCCATTTGTAAGATTTAACAACCGTTTATCTGTAACTTCAATTTCCATGCTTTTTAAAACATCTGTATCGGATGGAACAACTTTAGAAATTCTAATTTCATATTTCTTCATAGAGCCTGTAAGATTTGACAAAATATAAGCCTTCCCTTTCTTAACGTCTTGTCTGTATCCAATTTCATATGCTTTACTTTCCGTATCCGATACTGTTCCATAAATTCCTTTTTCTGTATTCTTTTTTATAGATCCTATAATATTTTCTTCTTTGTACTCGATACTTCCAACAATCTCTCCTGGTGTTCCTGATTTTCCCTTTTTGATAGAATAAATCTGTGGAGTTAATAAAAATCCGCCTTTGATCTTTAAAAGCTTTCCTGTATCCATATCATAAATTCCATGTCCTAAGCCTCCAAAAGAATCTTTTTTTATATATGTCATAGTTCCGATTCCTTGTGTATTATCCCTGATCCATGCCCCGATCTTATACATATGATCTGTCTTTGAAAACTCCGGCTTAATCTTAATCTTCAACACTTTTGATCTACGGCTGACTGTCAATGTAACAGAATTTCCATTACTTTGATTAATTTTTTCAATAAACTGCTTTTTCGACAAAACATCTGCTCCGTCTATCTTTTTAATATAATCCCCACGATACAATTTATTTTTGCTTGGTGCATGATCGACTCCATTTTCTCCAGTAAAACCATCGGTATCGATCACTAAAAGTCCATTTGTTTCAACATAAATTCCGACAACCTGTCCACTCGGGATAACTTTCTGTCCATCAACTACTTTTACCTTAATCTTTTTAAGCGGAATAGCCCCAAACAAACTAGTTTTCATCTCATACTGCCCACTGCTGCATTTCTGAAAAATAAAAGTTCTGTTTAGTTTAATCTTCTGGTTATTGATCGTCGCACTTGCTGGAATATTATAGCAAAGTGATATTTTTTCTCCTTTCTTGATATGAATCGTATTTGGCAATTGTGATTTACAATATTTGATATAAAACACTGTGATTGCAAATAAATTCAACATAAAAAGTATAATGAGAAGCTTACGGTAACTGTATTTTTTCATATTCTTCCTCCTAAAAAAGGACATATCGTAATTGATATATCCTTTTTATTATATGAAAATTACCGTTTTCATAATCAGTATAATTTTGTTTGATCTGCCAATGTTTTCATTTCTTTTGCATGTTCCATGGATGCTTCACTTCTCTGATCTCCACTGATCATTCTCGAAATTTCTTTCAATGATTCTTCTTTATTTAATTTGTAAATCATTGTTTGTGTATTTTTTTGGTCTGTCTGTTTCCTGATAAAATAATGACTGTCTGCCATAGCTGCAATCTGTGGAAGATGCGTGATCGCAATTACCTGATGATCTTTTGAAATCACTGCCATTTTCTTAGCAACACGATTTGCTGTTTCTCCACTGATTCCCGTGTCAATCTCATCAAAGATCAATGTATCAACACCATCCGCCTGTGCCGAAACGGACTTTAATGCAAGCATGATACGTGACAACTCACCACCAGATGCAACTTCCTGAACTGGACGCATTGGAAGTCCCGGATTTGTTGAGATCATAAAACGTATCTGGTCAATTCCATCTGGTGAGATCTGATTCTTTCTTGTCATTTCGATCTCAAATCTCACATCTAAGAAATTCAGATCTTCCAACGCTTTTGTAATATCACGTTCCAGTTTTTTAGCTTCTTTTTCTCGTTTTTGCGACAGATTTTCAGCTTCTTTTATATATTGTTCTTTTATCTGTTTTTGTTCCTGTTTTAGTATATCAATCTCATGTTCTACATCACATAAAATATTATACCGCTCTGATGCTTTTTGTCCGTATGCAAGGATCTCTTCAATGGAGGAACCATATTTATCTTTGAGGGAATTGATGACATTTAATCGTTCTTCTGCTTCCTGATATGTCTGTTCATCAAAATCCATATTTTCCATATAATCTGTCAATTCCTGGTGAAATCCATTCAAAAGATCTTCTATGGATAATAACTGCTCATAAAATCCTTGTATTACCGGATCTAAATGACTGATTTCCTGCATTTTTCTAAGACTTTCACTTAGTTGATTCCCGATAGAAATCTCTTCTTCATATCCAGTCAGCATACTTGCCGCCTGACAAGATGTAATGATCTCTTTGCTATGAAGAATCTTTTTATAGACCGCTTCTAATTCTTCATCTTCTCCTTCGATCAGATTTGCATTCTCAATCTCTGAAATCTCATGTTTAAGAAAATCAAGTTCTCTTAATCTTTGCTGATCATCGATTGATATTTCTTTAATTTTTTCTTCAATCTTGTGATATTTCTTTGACAGTTCCCTGCATTCTTCTAACGATTTTTTTGCTTCTATTGGTAAAAAATGATCCATCATACTTAGATGATTTTTCTCTTTTAAGAGCACTTGGTGTTCCTGTTGCCCATGAAGATCAAATAATCTTCTTGATACTTCTCTTAACGTATTTAATGTAACTGTACTATCATTGATCTTATTAATACTTCTCTTTTCGTTGATCACACGTTTAATAAAGATCTGCCCATCTTCCACTTCAAGATCAAACGCTTCAATTTCTTTGATGAGTTTTTCATCTTCAATCCAAAAAAGCAGTTCAATAACTGCTTCTTTAGCACCTGGACGGATCATATCTTTAGAGATTTTCTTACCTAGTGCACTTTCTATGGATCCTATCAAGACCGATTTCCCTGCACCTGTCTCACCAGTTAGTATATTTAAATGTTCATCAAATGTAATCTCAATCTCGTCGATCAACGCAAGATTCTTTACATGTAAATTCTGCAGCATAGATTTCCTCTCTGTTTTTTTATTCTTTTAATTTTTTGATCATATGATTAATCTCTGCGATCGCAGTTCTTCCAATATTTTTATCTTTCATGACACACATAATTGTATCATCACCCGCAATCGTCCCAACCATACCGATAATATTTAACGAATCAAGTGCCGCTGCTGATGCCATTGCCATTCCAGAAACTGTTTTTACAACAAGCATATTCTCTGCTAATTCCATGGACACAATCGCCTCTGCAAGAATTCTCTGATATTTTCTTGAAGTCTCATCTTCTTGATCGATCAGACAATATATCTGTTTCCCATCTGCATCTGGTTTTTTGATCAGCGCAAGTTCCCTGATATCTCTCGAAATCGTCGCCTGTGTCGTCTTAAATCCAATCTGATTCAATCTTGATAATAACTCTTCCTGTGTTTCAATTGGATACTTCTGAATCAACTCAATGATCGCTTCCTGCCTATTCTTCTTCATTCTGACCTCCAACTTTGATTCGAAGGATTCTGTAAAAGCTGTCTCCTTTCACTTTAATGATCCTTGCAATCTTCTTTGATCTTCTTACTTGAAGGACATCTCCCGGCTGAAGTTTTCGTGCAACCTGCCCATCAAATGTAACATAGGCTTCTTCTAACTGAGATTCCCTTACATTCTCAATATAAATATCAATCTCATCATCCTGCGACAAAACAAGACTATTTGACTGCAATGAATGAGGACAGATCGGTGTTACAAGAATTACGTTAGCTTTCGGATTCACAATAGGACCTCCAGCAGATAAATTATATCCTGTAGAACCTGTTGGCGTCGAGATAATGATTCCATCTGCTTCATAAACATCTAGCAGCTTTCCATTGACCATAATACGAAATGAAATAATTCTCGAAAAACCACTTCTTGCGATCACAACATCATTTAATGCAGGAAGATGATCTGTTTCCTGATCTGCATGGATCACACGTCCATCTAGCATCATTCTCTCTTCAACCTGAAAAGTATCATTTAACAGTCCATCTAGGCCCTCATACAGCTTAGATAACTCAATCTCTGTCAAAAAGCCAAGTGTTCCAAGATTGACTCCAACCATTGGAATATCATGATCTACAACCAGTCTGGCTGCATGAAGCATTGTTCCATCTCCACCGAGAACGATCACACATTCTGTATCTTTCGTAATACATTTCATATCTTTCTGAATATGTCTTGTAAACTCACACATCCTATGGCTTTTTCCACCATTTTTCTCAATATAATCCTGAATTTGTTTTGAAATACGAAATCCCGGATCTTTTTGCTCATTCGTTAAAATCAAAAAATTCTTCATGTTATTCCTTATTTTTTGCCAGATCATTATGAGATGCATCTACGATCTTTATAATCTGATCTGCCATTGTATGTCCATTCTCCATTGTCTCTGTTTTTCTCATATGTAATAAATATTCAATATTTCCCTCTGGCCCTTTGATCGGAGAATAATCAAGATGTAGTAATTCAAATCCATTAGACGATGCAAAATCACAAATCTTCTCAATTACCTCTTCATGGACTTTCGGATCTCTTACAACACCCTTTTTCCCGACCTTTTCTCTTCCAGCTTCAAACTGTGGCTTGATCAGTGCAACCACTTCTCCGCCCATATTCAAGATTCGATATACCGCAGGAAGAATCTTCGTAAGGGAAATGAAGGAAACATCAATTGATACAAATGATGCTTTCTCATCAATATCATCTTCTGTCATATAACGCATGTTTGTGCGTTCCATGCAGACAACCCTCTCATCATTTCTTAATTTCCAGTCTAACTGTCCGTGTCCAACGTCCACAGAATAAACTTTCACTGCACCATTTTGCAGCATACAATCTGTGAATCCACCTGTGGAAGCTCCAACGTCCATACAGACTTTATCTTTTAGTACGATATCAAAGTTATTCATGGCTTTCTCAAGTTTCAATCCACCACGACTAACATATTTTAATGTTTTTCCTTTTACTACAATCTCCTGTTTCTCATCAAAAGTAGATCCTGCTTTATCTTCTCTTTGTCCATCGACAAACACGATACCTGACATAATGATCGCTTTCGCTTTTTCTCTGGAAGATGCAAGCCCTTTCTTTACTAATAATACATCTAAACGTTCTTTTTTCATTGTTCTATTCCTTCATCCATTGTCTGATAGAGTCAGCAATACTTTCTCCATCAATCTTAAGCATTTTTCTTAATTCACTCACAGAGCCATGTTCTACAAACCGATCATCAATTCCAAAGCATCTTACTTTCCCTTTATAATCATTTTCACTTAAGAATTCATTGATCATCATTCCAAAACCACCATTTAAAACGCCTTCTTCAACAGTAATGATCTTGTCATATTTTCCTGCCAGATCAAGAATCATTTCTTTGTCAAATGGTTTTATATATCTTGGATTCACAAGTCCAATATTATATCCTTCTTCTCCAAGGATCTTCACTGCTTGATCTGCCTCATCAAAAATATTACCCACACCAATGATCACGGCATCGCTTCCTTCTTTGATTACCTGACCTTTTCCATAGTGTAACTCTTCAAACTGATCTTCATACAAAGAAAGAGCTTCTCCTCTAGAATACTTGATCGCCGTTGGTCCCTTTGCATGATGTAGTGCATCTTTTAACATCTCTTTAAGTTCTCTTCCATTGATCGGTGCCATGACTGTAACATTTGGAATCATAGATAAATATGGGATATCAAAGATTCCCTGATGCGTTTCTCCATCTGCTCCAACAAGACCTGAACGATCGATCCCAAAGATCACTGGATAATTACCAATCGCAACATCATGAAGAACCTGATCAAATCCTCTTTGCAAAAAAGTGGAATAAACTGCAAATACTGGTTTTAATCCTCTAGAAGCCATACCTGCGCAAAATGTTACCGCATGTTGCTCTGCAATTCCTACATCAAAGAATCGATCTGGAAAATGTTCCTTGAATTTACCTAGTCCAGTTCCATCTGGCATAGCTGCCGTTACAGCAACGATCGTTTTATCTTTCTTTGCTTCTTCGATCAATGTCTGGGAAAATACAGCTGTATTAGATGGATTATCTGACTTTTTAAGTACTTCTCCTGTCTTTAGGGAAAACGGGCTGATTCCATGAAATTTCGCTGGATTTTGTTCCGCAGGGCGATAACCTTTTCCTTTCTTTGTTACAACATGAATGATGATTGGCTCATCTAATTGTTTTGCACGATTTAATGTATCCACCATTAAAGGAATATTATGTCCGTCAATCGGTCCAACATATGTAATCCCCATATCTTCAAAATACATTCCCGGAACAAATAACTGTTTGATCGAATCTTTTGATTTCTTAATGATCGTTGTCAGTTCCCTTCCGATCCCCGGAATCTTCATCAAATACTGCTCTACATTTCCTTTGAATTCAATATATTCTTTCTTTGTTCTGACTTTATTTAAATATGCAGACATTCCACCGACATTTTCTGCAATAGACATCTTATTATCATTTAAAATAACTATAAGATTTTTCTTTTCTTTACGAAGTCTTGCCATATTATTTAATGCTTCGTATGCCATTCCTCCAGATAAAGCACCATCTCCGATTACCGCAACGATCGTCTCATCTGTATGATTGATATCTCTTGCCGTAACCATCCCAAGTGCAGCAGATAAAGACATGGAACTGTGTCCACTATGGAATGCATCACAGTTACTTTCTTTTCTCTTTGGGAACCCACTCATACCATGAAATTGTCGCAGATTCTGAAATCCATCCTTTCTGCCTGTCAAAATCTTGTGTACATAGGATTGATGTCCAACATCAAAGATCAACTGATCCTTTGGAAAATCAAGAACAAGATGAAGTGCCATCGTAAGTTCTACGATTCCAAGATTCGATGCCAGATGTCCTCCTGTACGACTGACATTTTTCAACAGAAAACGGCGGATATCTTTCGCCAGAAGTTTATAATCCTCTGGCTGAATCCGTTTTATATCATTTGGATCATTGATATATTCTAACATAATGCTCCCTCTTTCTCTCTGCTTAGTGTGTTCGATGAATTAAAAATCTTGTAAGATTTGTAAGATAACGATCTCCCACCTCATATCTTGCTAAAATCTCAATTGCTTTCTTTGAAATTTCTTCTACATCTTTTGCAGATTGTTCCAATCCCTTTAATGTCACGTAAGTCGTCTTGTGATTCTTCTCATCACTTCCGACTGGCTTTCCAATCTCTTCTTCATCTCCAGTAAGATCCAGAATATCATCCTGAATCTGGAATGCAAGTCCAATATATTCCCCACATTCTTCCATCGCCATAACATCTTCTTTCGATGCCCCTGCAAGAACTGCTCCGATCATCATGCAAGCCTCGATCAATGCTGATGTCTTATTCTTATGGATAAACAAAATCTGTTCCATACTAAGCGGTGTTCCTTCTAGCTCAACATCTGCAACCTGTCCACCGATCATTCCATAGATTCCAGGTTTTCTCGCAAGAATCTTCACTGCTTCAACTACATTCATCATCTCATCTTGATCCGCAAGATCAAATGCTTTCGTTGCAACTTCATATGCATAATTAAGCAACGCATCACCCGCAAGGATCGCCATATCTTCTCCATAAACAATATGACATGTCTTTTGTCCTCTTCGATAATCATCATTATCTAATGCTGGCAGATCATCATGGATCAGAGAATATGTGTGGATCATCTCAATCGCCGCCATAAATGGTTTTACGATATCTCCCTCTCCTCCAAACATCTTATAAGTTTCATTGATCAGCATTGGACGAAGACGTTTTCCTCCTGCCTTTACTGTTGTATTCATTGCAGTTAAAACTGTTTTTTGTAATCCTTCTTTGGGTGGCAGATATTGATCTAAAATCTGTTCAATCTGCTCTACCCTTTCATTCATCTCAGCCTTAAAGTTCATGTTCTTCCCCATTTTCTTCTAATATGATCAGTTCTTTTTCTACTTTATCTAAAGAATCTTTGCACTGTTTTACAAGCCCGACACCTTCCGTATACAATTTTACTGCCTCTGGAAGTTTGATCTCTTCTCCGGAAAGCTTTGTAAGAATCTCATCTAACTGCTCAAATCCCTGATCTATATCAAATTTTTTCTTTGCCATATCAAATTTCCTCTTTCTTAACTTTCCTTAATTTCATCCATTCTCTTGATCTGCTCTGCTTTCGTAATGATCGTTCCATCAGAAATCGTCAATGAAATCTGATCTCCTTCCATCACCTTCTTAACACTTGTCACTGGCTCTCCGTTTGATCCTTCGATATATCCAAAACCATTAATAAGTTTCGCCGTCGGAGACAATCCGTGAAGTTCCTTTGTATACAATTCCAGTTTGTGCTGATAGTCAGTCATCTTGTTCTTCATTACTGCATGGATCTGTTCTTCCAATTCTGCTAAATGCATCTTCTGTTCCTGTAATTGAAAACGAGGATCAAAATTAGCAATTGTAATCTGATATTGTTGCAATTTCATCTGATATCTACGAACCACCTGTTTCAATAATGTTCGAAGCGTATATTCTCTATTGGTGATTCCTTCCATCACTTCTCTGATATCTGGAACTGCAAGCTCACATGCCGCCGTTGGTGTTGCTGCTCGAAGATCCGCAGCATAATCTGCAATTGTTGTGTCTACCTCATGTCCTGTTCCAGAAATGATCGGTGTCTGTGCTTCATAGATTGCTCTTGCAACCTTCTCCTCATTAAATGCCCATAAATCTTCGATGGATCCACCACCTCTTCCGACAATGATGATATCCACTCCATATTGATCTAATGCTTTAATTCCTGCAACAATGGTATCTGACGCTCCATCTCCCTGCACTTTCGCTGGATATAAAATAAGCTGGACATAAGGATTCCTTCTCTTTGCTGTACTAATGATATCATGGATCGCCGCACCTGTCCTTGCAGTTACCACTCCGATCTTCTTTGGATTCTTAGGAATTGGTTTCTTCTTCTCATGATCAAATAAACCTTCTTCATATAACTTCTGTTTTAACATCTCATAAGCTACATAAAGCTCCCCGATTCCATTGAGGCGGATCTCTTGTGCATAAAGCTGGTAACTTCCTCCACGCTCATACACACTGATATTCCCATCAACTACAACTTCCTGTCCATCTTCTAACTCAAACTTCAGCCCATCATATCTTGCATTCGCAAACATAACACAAGATATCTGGCTTCCTTCATCCTTTAATGAAAAATAAATATGCCCGGAAGAATGGTATTTGCAGTTTGATACCTGTCCTTTGATCGAGATTCTTCTCAGAGCATAATCACTTTGAAACATTCTCTTGATATAAGTATTAATCTGTGTTACAGAAAAAACTTTATTCTTCATTCATATCCTGTCCAATCTTACTTAACACACCATTGATAAATGGAGCTGCTTTCTCGTTGCAGTATTTCTTTGCAAGTTCTACTGCTTCATTGATCGCTACCTTTCTTGGCACCTGTTCATCTAATAAGATTTCATATGTTGCAAGTCTTAAAATAGACAATTCTGCCTTTCCAAGTCTTTCAAGATTCCATGCATTTGTATGAGCTGAAATTTCTTCATCAATCTCATCTAAGTGTTCAATCAGATTCTCTGTCTTTGCTGTAATCTCTTTCTGAGTCTTCTCATTAATACTCTCATGTCCCTGAAAATATAACTCTACCTGATCTTCAAATTCTTCCTTTTCACAGAATTCTACACAAAATAAAATTCTAAAAATATGTTCTCTTACCTCACTTCTTTTCATTATGATTCCTTTCTGCGATACAAAGACGGAACTGTTGATCAGTCCCGTCTGACTTTGCTTTTATATTATTTCTACTCTTCTTCTGCTGCCACACCTGCAACACGAACATTGACTTCTTTTACTTTCAATCCCGTCATATTCTCAATGGCAGACTTTACTCGATTCTGAACTTTCTCTGATATCTCTGGAATACTTACTCCATAATCAAGTTCTAATGCAAGATTGACTCTTACATGATGATTCTCTACGACAACTTTAACTCCCTTGGATAAATTGTTAACTCCAAGTTTACTTACCAATTCATTTGTAATATTTCCACACATTCTGGCAACACCTGTCACTTCAGTCGCTGCGATTCCTGCGATCACTGCGATCACATCATCTGCAATTTTCACTTCTCCGAGCACTCCCTGCTCGTTTATCTGGTAACTACTTTTATTCTCCATAGTAAAAGCCTCCTGTATTTCTGCATACTGATATGATTTATTATAGCAAATATGTTATAGTTATTCAAACTTATTTTGTGTTTTCTTTTAAATCTCCTTATATATTTCTATTTTTTAGATTCTTAATCAGATTCTTAAATTATAAAGTTATAATAATTAATTGCTCATAAAAAAGAACTATACATTTTCTTCCAAATCCTTTATAATATTATGCTGTAAAAACAGCAGTATAAAACTGCTCATCATGCATTATAAAAAGGAGACGAAAGAAAAATGAATCAAGAGAAAAACAAAGGTGCGGAGTACGATTTTTATGGAAAACTTCCGCTGCAAAAAGCGATTCTCCTTGGTCTGCAGCATGTATTCGCCATGTTCGTAGGAAACTTAACTCCAGTTCTGATCATTACAGGGGCTTGTGGTATTGCTTCCGGAACCGAATTTGCAGACGTTCAGATTGCGCTTTTACAAAATGCTATGTTAATTGCCGGAATTGTCACTCTGATCCAGTTGTATGCAATTGGACCAATCGGTGGAAAAGT
Organism: Clostridiales bacterium; assembly: GCA_019423795.1. GTDB lineage: Bacteria > Bacillota > Clostridia > Lachnospirales > Lachnospiraceae > Anaerostipes. Next base: position 3,566 of record JAHZAT010000067.1, on the reverse strand, counting down.
TCCAATCATCATGGGAACCAGTTCAGGATTTATCGGTGTCTGCAGCAGTGTTGCTGGAGTCATGGGTGGTGGAATTCTTGGATATGGTGCGATCATGGGTGCTTCCATTATCGGTGGATTATTTGAATCTGTATTAGGATTTATGTTAAAACCACTTCGAAGATTTTTCCCAGCGGTTGTTACCGGTACGGTTGTACTTTCCATTGGATTGTCACTGATCGGTGTTGGTGTCAATTCTTTTGGTGGTGGAAATTCCGCTAATGATTTCGGATCAATTGAGAACTTATTACTTGGAACTATTGTTCTTGTGATCATCATCGCATTAAAGCATGGAACAAAAGGTATGACAAGTGCTTCTTCCGTATTGATTGGAATTATCGCAGGATATATCATTGCGGGAATCATGGGTGTTGTACTTCCCACAACTGCCGTGAATGCAGATGGTGTAGAATACACAAAAGCATGGGTATTAAATTGGGATAAAGTTGCACAAGCCAGCTGGTTTGCTGTTCCAAAATTTATGCCTGTAAAAATTGTTTTTGATGCAAGAGCGATCATTCCTGTACTTATCATGTTTATCGTAACCGCTGTAGAAACAGTCGGAGATATTTCTGGTGTTATCGAAGGTGGTATGGATCGTGAAGCTACAGATTCTGAGCTTTCTGGTGGTGTTGTCTGTGATGGTATCGGATCTACACTCGCAGCATTCTTTGGTGTTTTACCAAATACATCATTCAGCCAGAACGTTGGTCTTGTTACTATGACAAAGATCGTAAACCGTTTTGCACTGGCTACAGGAGCAATCTTCTTAATTCTTTGTGGGTTATTTCCAAAACTTGCTGCCCTGATCTCTATCATGCCACAGAGCGTATTAGGTGGAGCAGCCGTTATGATGTTCTCTTCTATCGTAATCAGTGGTATTCAGCTGATCACAAAAGAACCAATGGGTATGAGAAATATCACAATCGTATCTGTAGCACTTGGACTTGGATACGGAATCGGTGCAAACAGTACAGTTCTTTCCGGACTTCCTGAAGGAATTCAGTTAATCTTTGGAGGATCTGGTATTGTACCTGCGGCACTTGTTGCAATTATTTTAAATATTGCGTTGCCAAAAGAAGATTAAATAAACTAATAAAAACAGCACTGCATTGGGAATTTTATTCCTGTACAGTGCTGTTTTTCTATATGCTTTCCTGCGTCTATTATCAGCTCATAACACCAATTTCATCCGGTACGATCACATCAGCTTCTGTGCATGCAAGGATATCTTCTACACTATATCCTTCTGCAAGTTCCCTTAACACGAGACCATCTTTTGTAACTTCAAAATAGCAACGTTCTGTTACGATATCTGTTACACAATGAACTCCCGTCAAAGGAAGTGTACATTTCTTTAATATCTTAGACTTTCCACTCTTTTCACAATGGTCTGTTGCTACAATGATCTTCTTCACTCCGGCACACAGATCCATGGCACCACCCATTCCTGGCACCATCTTCCCTGGAATCGTCCAGTTAGCGATATTGCCTTCTTGGTCTACCTGAAGTGTACCAAGAACTGCTGCATCAATATGTCCGCCACGTATAAATGCAAAAGACATCTCATGATCATACACGCTTCCACCTTTGATCACAGATGCAGGCTGTCCGCCGGCATCAATAACATCAATATCTACTTTATCCCAGCTTGGGGTTGGTCCACTTCCGACGGTTCCGATCTCTGCTTCCAGCCACAGATCCACACCTTCTGGGAGATAATTTACACACATCAGCGGAACTCCGATACCAAGATTTACAAAATCTCCATCTTTAAAAAACTTTGCACATCGTGATGCGATCAGCTTTCTTCCTGTCAATCCTGCCATATCACTGACCTCCTTCCGCTTTTGCTTTGGCTCGCTGCCACATTGGACACATTGGTCGTTTCTCACCGGTTCTTTCATAGATCATATCGATCACAGGTGCTGGAACATCAATCTCTTCTGGTCCTAGTTCACCCACTTCCACGATCTCTTCGACTTCAACAATCACCATATCAGCAGCCATAGCCATCGTACTGTTTGTTGCTCTGGAATTCATTCGGAATGAAATATTACCTGCAGTATCTGCTTTCGTTGCTTTGATTAAAGCAACATCTGCACGCAATGGTAATTCCAGAAGATATTCTTTGCCATCGATCGTTAGTTTTTGTTTACCTTCTTCTACTTCTGTACCAAGTCCTGTTGGTGTCAGACAGCCACCTAAGCCTGCTCCACCACAACGGATTCTTTCTGCAAAGGTTCCTTGCGGACTAAATTCTATCGCAAGTTCTCCTGCAAACATCTGATCCTTGGCGATCGGGTTCAACCCAATATGTGTTGTGATCAAACTCTTAACTCTGTGATCTTTGATCAGCTTTCCGACTCCTTGATCCGCCATTCCAGCAGATACAGCAATCGCATCAATGTCTTTGATTCCTTTTTCTAACATTCCATCAATGATCTCATCTGCTGCAAATTCTCCATGCCAGTCTCCAAACATGATCGTCTGTCCATCATGAATTCTTGAGAGCGCTTCCTCTCTTGTTACAACTTTTGACTTCAAAGGCGTGACCTCCCTTCTATGTTCATGGTTTGATCCTGGCTTTATTCTCCTTTGAATTCAGCCTTTCTCTTCTCCATAAAAGCTTTGACTCCTTCTATAAAATCAGAAGATGCCGCACATTCACGCTGTGTCGGAATCTCACATTCATCCAGGTATTTCTTATAATCAGCAAGCCCTGCCTGATAAATCTGTTTCTTGATATTCTTATAAGAAAGTAATGGTCCACTAGCAAATTTCTTAGCAAGTTTCATAACGGTATCATCTAATTCCTCCGCTGGAACTACATCATATACCATTCCGGCATCTTTTGCTTCCTGTGCTTTCATTGGTCTTCCTGTAACACACAGTTCCATTGCCTTCTGAATTCCAAGACTCTTAACAAACAGGTACGTTCCACCGGTATCTGGAACTAGTCCAAGATTCACAAATGCCATAATAAACTTCGCATTGTCTGCGCATACAACAAAGTCCCCCGAAAATGCAAGACTTACTCCTGCACCTGCTGCCGCTCCACTTACACTTGAGATCACAAGCTTACTCATACGCTTCAGACCATCGGTTACATTGCCAACTTTACTGATCAGAGAATCCATATTCACTTCTCCACCTTGTTGGATCAGGTTATAGAAGTATCCAATGTCTCCTCCTGCTGAAAATGCCTTTGGCATTCCTTTTAAAACAACAACTTTCACATTCGGGTCATTCTCACAAGTATCTACTACGTACATCAACTCGTCTGCCATCTGATCATCAATTGCATTAAGATTCTTCATATAGTTCATTGTGATGATACCAACTCCATCTTCTACAACGAACTGCAATTTCTCTAGCTTCATAGGCATATCCTCCTTTAAGTTGTTTTGATAATCATATTGTATCACTTTTTGTACAATTTGTGAAGCTTTTCGACAAAATTAAGGGGGGGGGTTGATGGACCAGGGATACGAACCGTTATCTTTTTACAAGGATGTGCTCTAAGA
>JAHZAT010000066.1 GCA_019423795.1 Clostridiales bacterium | reverse complement strand
ACTGGTATCGCGAAGTAAGCAAGACAAAAGAACTGTAAAATTGCAATGGAGGAATGAGAAATGGAATATCAGGGAATCATTTTTGATTTCAATGGAACATTATTTTTTGACAATGATAAACATGTGAAAGCGTGGAATGAGATTTCTAAGATCTTACGAGGAAAAGAAATCACGTTAGAGGAATTACATACGAAACTAAACGGAACACCAAATATACAAAATATTTTATATTTTACAGATGGGAAGGCAACAAAAGAAGAATTAGAAAAATATTCTCAGAAAAAAGAAGAATATTATCGTCAATTCTGTAAAGAAGATACGGAAAAATTTCATCTGGTAGATGGTGTATGTGAGTTTTTTGATCATTTGAAAGAAAAAGATATTCCATTTACGATTGCTAGTGCATCAATCAAAGAAAATATTGATTTCTTTATTGAGTCCTTTGGACTGGACCGCTGGATCAAGCCAGAAGATATCGTTTATGATGATGGAACATATGAGAATAAGATCGCAATGTTTCATAAAGCAGCCGATGTGATCGGCATTGATATGAAAGACATCAGAATTTATGAAGATTCCAATTCTGGAATCCGAAATGCATATGATGCAGGATGTGAACAGATCGTTGTGATCTGTGACAAGGAAAATGAAGAAGAATTTTTAAAACGTCCAGGAGTTATAGAAGTTATGCAGGATTTTTCCTTTGCAAAAGAATTGTAATACAAATTTAAAATTGATTTTAGGGAGTTTCGTAGACGAAACTCCCTTTTTGTGATAAGATAAATTGAATATACCTTAATCAATAAATGAGAAAGGGTATAATCTTTTGAAATATAAGAAAAAGATATAAAGGAGAGTTCGATGATCAATCAGTTAGTAAACAATATTAAAAAATTAGATGCCCCTATTGTTGTTGGATTAGATCCAATGCTTGATTATGTACCAGAATATATTAAGAAAGCAGCATTTGCTGAATATGGTGAGACTTTAGAAGGAGCAGCAGAGGCAATCTGGCAGTATAACAAAGGAATCATTGATGCAATTTATGATCTGATTCCAGCAGTTAAGCCACAGATCGCTATGTATGAACAATTTGGAGTTCCAGGACTTGTTGCATTTAATAAGACATGTGAATATGCAAAGAGCAAAGGTCTTGTGATCATCGGAGATATCAAACGTGGAGATATTGGATCAACATCCAAAGCTTATGCGATCGGTCATGTAGGAAAGGTTGCAGTGGGAAGCAAGACATACAGCGGATTTTGTGAAGATTTTGTAACAGTTAATCCATATCTTGGAAGTGATGGAATCCGTCCATTTATGGAAGTATGTAAAGAAGAGAAGAAGGGAATGTTCATCTTAGTTAAGACATCAAACCCATCCAGCGGAGAATTCCAGGATCAGGAGATCGATGGAAAACCGTTATATGAGATGGTAGCCGAGAAAGTTGCTTCCTGGGGAGAAGAACTGATGGGAGATTCTTACAGCTATATCGGTGCCGTTGTTGGAGCAACTTATCCTAAGATGGGAGAAGTATTAAGAAAGATCATGCCAAAATCATACATCTTAGTTCCAGGATACGGAGCACAGGGTGGTCAGGCAAAGGATCTTGCGCCATTCTTTAACGAAGATGGATTAGGTGCGATCATTAATTCTTCCAGAGGAATCATCTGTGCATATAAACAGGATGCTTACAGTCAGTTTGGAGAAGAAAATTACGCAGATGCATCAAGACAGGCTGTTCTTGATATGAAAGAAGATTTAAAACAGGCCTGGGTAAAATAAAAGATCACCTATTTTGTGAGTAAAGAAAACAGCCAGATAAAGGAGAATTGCAAGATGAGTAAGAAACAGGTAATGGCAGAGATCATTCGTCATACATCTTTATCAGACGGAATCTTTGATATGACATTGAAAGCAGAAGAGATTGCGAAAGAAGCAAAAGCAGGACAGTTTATTTCTGTTTATCTGAATAACAAGAGTAAGATCCTTCCAAGACCGATCAGTATCTGTGGGATCGATAAAGAAGCAGGGACATTAAGGATCGTCTATCGTACGGTTGGAGATGGAACGAAGGAATTATCCGATTACAAAGAAGGTGAGATGGTCAAAATCTTAGGACCTTTAGGAAACGGATTTACACAGAAAGACAAAAAAGCAATTTTAATCGGTGGAGGAATCGGAATTCCTCCGATGTTAGAATTAATGAAGCAGTTAGATTGCGACAAAACAGCAGTTTTAGGATACCGTGACAGTGATATGTTCTTAAAAGACGAATTTGAGGCAGTTGGAGATGTTGTGATCTCTACAGAAGACGGATCTTTTGGAACGAAGGGAAATGTCATTGATGCGATCAAAGAGCAGGGCGTGGAAGGAAGCATCATCTATGCATGTGGTCCAACACCAATGCTTCGAGGAATCAAAGCATATGCAGAAGAGATGGGGATCGAAGCACAGATTTCTATGGAAGAGAGAATGGCATGTGGAATCGGTGCATGCTTAGCCTGTGTTTGCAAGTCAAAAGACGTAGATTCCCATTCACATGTTCATAACAAACGTGTTTGCAAAGATGGGCCAGTATTCGACGCCAGGGAGGTGGAACTATAATGAATTTATCAGTTGATATTGCCGGAGTAACAATGAAGAACCCTGTGACAACAGGATCAGGAACATTTGGTTCCGGAGAAGAATTCAGTGAATTTGTCGACCTTTCCAAATTAGGAGCAGTGACAACCAAAGGAGTTGCTAATGTTCCATGGCCGGGGAATCCTGTGCCTAGAGTTGCAGAGGTATATGGTGGTATGTTAAATGCGATCGGATTGCAGAATCCTGGGATCGATGTGTTTGTTGAACGAGATATTCCATATCTTAAGAAAGCCGGAGCAACGATCATTGTTAATGTTTGTGGAAAATCCGAAAAGGATTATCTCGAGGTTGTAGAAAGATTTGCTGACCAGCCAGTAGATTTATTAGAGATTAATGTATCTTGTCCGAATGTGAAAGAAGGCGGGATTGCTTTTGGACAGGATCCAAAAGCGTTATATGATATTACGAAGGCAGTGAAAGCAAAAGCAAAACAGCCGATCATCATGAAGTTAAGCCCGAATGTCACAGATATCACAGAGATGGCAAAAGCTGCAGTTGATGCAGGAAGTGATGCTCTTTCTTTGATTAATACATTAACAGGAATGAAGATCGATATTGAAAGAAGAGATTTTGTGCTTGCCAATAAGACAGGTGGGATGTCCGGACCAGCGATCAAACCAGTTGCTGTCCGTATGGTATATCAGGTTGCTAACGCTGTGGATGTGCCAATTATCGGTATGGGTGGAATCTCAACAGCTGAGGATGCATTAGAGTTTATCATGGCTGGTGCAACAGCGGTATCAGTAGGAACAGCAAACTTTATCAATCCTGCAACGACACTTGAAGTTGTTGATGGAATCAAAACTTACATGGAAAGACATCAGATTAATGATATTAACGAATTGATCGGATGTGTCAAATAGATAATAAAAGGAGGATGAGGGTATGAATATTTTATTTTTCCTGACTCCGAAAAGTGAGGTTGCCTATATCCCTGCCAATGAAAGTTTAAGGCAGGCATTTGAAAAACTAAAATATCATGGATATTCAGCAGTGCCGACATTAACTGATGATGGTAAATACGCAGGAACGATCACAGAAGGTGATGTATTGCGTGCCATGGAATCTATGTGTCATTGGAATATATCAGAAGCTGAGAAAGTCAAACTTATGGATGTAAAGAGAAAGAGAAACATTCAGGCAGTGACGATCAGCACAGATATGGATGATCTTGTCGATGTAATCACAGATCAGAATTTTGTTCCGGTCATTGATGATCAGGAGAAATTTATCGGGATCGTGACAAGAAAAGATGTGATTCGTTTTTATTATGACGAATACCGCAAATTAGCAAAGAATGAATAAGATGGAGGTTTAAATAGAAGATGGAACAGTATAAGAGAGAGTTTATCGAATTTATGGTAGAAAGTGATGTATTAAAATTTGGAGAATTTACATTAAAGAGTGGAAGAAAATCTCCATTTTTCATGAATGCAGGAGCTTATGTGACAGGATCTCAGTTAAAGAGACTTGGAGAATATTATGCAAAAGCAATCCATAGTACTTATGGAGATGATTTTGATGTGTTATTCGGACCTGCATACAAAGGAATTCCATTAGGAGTTGTAACAGCGATCGCATACAGCGAATTATATGGAAAAGAAGTTCGTTATTGTTCTGACCGTAAGGAAGCAAAAGATCATGGTGCAGATAAAGGAAACTTCCTTGGAAGCGAATTAAAAGACGGTGACCGCGTGATCATGATCGAAGATGTTACAACATCTGGTAAATCCATGGAAGAGACAGTTCCAAAAGTAAAAGGAGCAGCAAACGTAGAGATCGTTGGATTAATGGTATCCTTAAACCGTATGGAAATCGGTAAAGGCGGAGAAAAATGTGCACTGGATGAAGTGAAAGAATTATATGGATTTGATACAGCAGCGATCGTTGATATGGAAGAAGTTGTAGAATGTTTATATAACAAAGAATGTAATGGAAAAGTTGTGATTGATGATACATTAAAAGCAGCAATTGATGCATACTATGAACAGTATGGTGCAAAACATTAAGGATGGTTCTTGTGACGGTTGAGAAAAAGAAGTTAGCCAGACGAGGAATAAAAGTTATATTTTATCTTTATATCATAGTTATATTTTATTTTGTATTATTGAGTGAACGATATGGGAGGGATACAGGATATGATACTTCCCATATGAACTTAATTTTATTCAAAGAAATCAACAGGTTCTGGACATACAGACATCTTTTGTCCACCGAAGCAGTGGTCACAAATCTGTTTGGAAATATTTTTGCATTCAGTCCATTTGGTTTTATGATCCCGATCGTGATCAATAAGAAAAAGGCATTTTTTCGTGCAGTGTTTGCAACTTCCTTTTTTAGTTTAGTGATCGAGACAAGTCAATTGATCATGAAAGTAGGGGTATTTGATGTAGATGATCTTCTGATGAATACGGTTGGTGGATTGATCGGGTATATGATATACAGGGTCGTAGTAGCAGTATATGATTTATATAACAGAAAGAGGGCGGCAAAATGAAGAGAAACAAAAGAAAAACATTTGCATATCGTCCATCTGACAAGATTATTTCACGGGAATCAATTGTTTCTGTGATTTTAGGAGCAGCAGGGATCATTGGATATTACCTGCTGCTTTTCGGTTCCATAAAGACAGGAGGAACAAGTAGTCCATTAAGTGGAGCTGGAGGATGGATCTTGCTGGTAGTATCAGCTATAGGATTATATTTTGGAATACAAAGTATGAAAGATACCGCAGCAGTGATGAAATGGAAGATCATTGGATGTACTTGCAACGGAATTGTGCTGGCAGTATCTGTGATCATTTTTGTGATTGGAATAATTGCAATGATCTAAGTAAAGAAAGGAAGAGATGACTTGAATACAATGTTATCAGAAAGACATGAATTAAATAAGATCGCACTGTTAGAATTAAAGAAAGATGTAGAAGAAACAAGAGAATTTTCTTCATATTTTTCTAAAATGGCAGATCTTTTATTATATGTAAATGAGATTTACGATACCAAAGAGAGGACATTAGAACAGTTAAAACAGTGGAATAGAATATGGTATGAAGAGATCAGCCAGGAACAATATGCACATAGTTTTGGGAATCCAGAATTTTGTACAGAAAAGTTTGGAAAAGAGTATGGTCAGATCTTCGCATTTTTATATGCAGAGATGCGCAGTGGATTTATCTATGCGATCGAAGGAAGACTGTTTGACCTTGTGATCAACAATGAATTGTTCTTGGAAATCAGCAATTTATTTTTATCAGGAGAAGAACATCCGCAGAAGATCAAGCATATTGTTTTTGATCATATGAGAGATTACAGCGAGGATGTTTTTGAGTACAGAATCAGAGAACAGTTAGACCCAGAACTTGATTTTGCAACAAAGATCGTGATGGAATCTGATCTCAGTGATCCAGATATTTTGTATCAATATGGAGAATATATTTCCGAAAATGAAATTGATACTTTAAAGTTTTTAAATAAATTGCCACAAGAAGAGATCACAGCAATGGCCAAAACATATGTTGATGGATTTCATGAAGGATTTATCATCAATAACATTGATATGAGTCCAAAACGAAGTGTTAATATCCGTTATACGATCGGATTTGAACCAGTTGTCAGAGAGGCAGTTCGTTTATTCTCAGAAATTGGGCTTGCACCGATCATCTATAGAAGTGGCGTATCTGTTTTAACACGAGGACTTCATAAGATTGGTTATGTTTCATCTTCTCCAAACCCACAGTATGAATATGACCACAGATATGATCAGGCGATATTCTTTGATAATCGTTTTATGAAACACAAATTAGAATGTTATCATAATGCATATGAACATTATAAAGAAGAAGCGTATGTGTTTGCTGGACCAGCTTGTATGGAAACATTTGGGGAAATACCTTTTTTACCAGAGAATAAAGAAGAAAATTTAAAATTAAGCAAGAAGCAACAAGAGCTTTCTGTAGAATTCCAGATCAAAGCGTCTGAGATCATGAATCAGTATATCAAACCAGAGCAGAGGAGCTTTACGATCATTGCATATCCAATTCCTGAGATCGGGGATAACTTTGAAGAGATTTTTAAAGAAGTTGTGAAAGTTAATACATTGGATAAAGACAAATACAGACAGATTCAGCAGCATTTGATCGATGCTCTGGATCAGGCAGTGGAAGTTCATGTCAAAGGAAAAGGAAAGAATAAGACCGACCTATACGTAGCGATGCATGAGATGGATGACCCATCCAAAGAAACGAATTTTGAAAACTGCCTTGCAGATGTCAATATTCCAGTTGGAGAAGTGTTTACCTCACCAAAATTAACAGGGACCAATGGAGTACTGCATATTGGAGAAGTCTATTTAAATGATCTGAAATTCATTGACCTTGAAATTACTTTTAAAGATGGAATGATTTCTGAATATACATGCAAAAACTTTAAAACAGAGGAAGAAAATAAGGCATTTATCAAAGAGAATCTCTTATATAACAGAGATACGCTCCCAATGGGCGAGTTTGCGATCGGAACAAACACAACAGCATATGTGATGGCGAAGACATATGATATCTTATATCAGCTTCCAATCCTGATCGTTGAGAAGATGGGACCTCATTTTGCAGTGGGAGATACTTGCTACAGTCATTGTGAAGAAACTGAAGTTCACAATCCGGACGGCAAAGAAATTGTTGCAAAATATAACGAACGTTCCAAAGAAGGCGAGTATTTCCAGTGTCACACAGATATTACGATTCCATATGAAGAACTGGATTCTATTTGTGCGATCACCCTTGGCGGAGATGAGATTTTACTGATCAAAGATGGTAAATTTGTACTTTCTGGTACAGAAACATTAAATGAACCATTGACGGAAATCGGTTAAATCAGTACAATGATAAGAAAGATAAAATCCTGAAAGGGAAGTTTTTGTTAATTTCATAAGATAAGGAGAAAGAACATGGCAAAAGTAGCAATTGTAATGGGCAGCGATTCTGATATGCCTATCATGAAAAAAGCAGCAGAGTTTTTAGATCAGATGGGGATCGATTTTGAGATGACGATCATTTCCGCACACAGAGAACCAGATATTTTCTTTGAGTGGGCAAAAGGTGCGAAGGACCGTGGAGTGAAAGTGATCATTGCAGGTGCTGGAAAGGCAGCACATCTTCCAGGTATGTGTGCAGCTTTATTCCCAATGCCAGTTATCGGTATTCCGATGAAGACTTCCGACCTCGGTGGTGTTGATTCTTTATATTCTATCGTACAGATGCCATCTGGAATACCAGTAGCGACTGTAGCGATCAATGGAGGACTTAATGCAGGAATCCTTGCAGCGAAGATCCTTGCAACATCAGACGAGAAATTACTTGAGAAATTAGAAGCTTACAGCGAAGAGATGAAACAGTCAGTTGTAGAGAAAGCAGAGAAACTTGACAAAGTTGGATACAAAGATTATGAATAAGAAGATTCTTGCAGCGTTTTTATGCGTATGTATGGTTGCAGTTACAGGAAGTTTTCCAGTAAGTGCAGCAAAAACAAAGAAGACATACAAGATTGCAATTGATGCAGGACACCAGGGAAAGGGAAACAGTAAGACAGAACCTATCGGACCGGGCGCGAAGATGCGTAAACCCAAAGTAGCATACGGAACGCAGGGAGTCAAAACGAAAGTACCAGAATCCAAATTAACTCTGCAGATTGCATTAAAGCTTGAGAAAGAGTTAAAGAAACGCGGTTATGATGTGTATATGATAAGAAGAAAACAGAATGTAAACATTAGCAATAAGCAAAGAGCGATCCGTGCAAATAAAAGTGGTGCTGATATCTGTATCAGACTGCATGCGGATGCAGCATCAGCGAATGTTCGTGGTGTTTCTGTGCTATACCCATCACAGCAGAATCCTTATGTAGCAAAATTAAGCAAGAAGAGTAAAAAACTCTCAAAGAATATACTGGACAGTTATTGTAAGTCAACCAAATTCAAGAAACGTGGTTTATCAAAACGTGACGATCTTACAGGAACAAACTGGAGTAAGATTCCAGTGGCACTGATAGAGATGGGATTTATGACAAATAAGACCGAAGATAAACAGATGCAGAAGAAGCAGACACAGAAGAAGATGGTAGACGGCATTGCAAATGGTATTGATCAATATTTTAAATAATCAGGAGGAAAAGTAACAATGGATTACAAGAAAGCAGGCGTGGATATTGAAGCAGGATACAAATCTGTAGAACTGATGAAAGAACACGTAAAGAGAACCATGAGAGAAGAGGTACTTGGTGGATTAGGAGGATTTTCCGGAGCATTTTCTTTAAAGAAGATCAAAGATATGGATGATCCAGTCTTACTTTCAGGAACTGATGGATGTGGAACAAAAGTAAAACTTGCAATGATCCTTGATAAACATGATACGATCGGTATCGATGCAGTTGCTATGTGTGTAAATGATATTGCATGTGCAGGAGGAGAACCTCTGTTCTTCTTAGACTATATTGCCTGCGGTAAAAACTATCCTGAAAAGATCGCTGAGATCGTAAGCGGTGTAGCAGAAGGATGTGTACAGTCAGATGCAGCCTTGATCGGTGGAGAGACAGCAGAACATCCAGGACTTATGCCAGAAGAAGACTATGACCTTGCAGGATTTGCAGTTGGTGTATGTGACAGAAAAGACCTGATCACAGGAGAAAACTTAAAAGATGGAGATGTCTTGATCGGTATGGCATCTACAGGAGTTCACAGCAACGGATTCTCTTTAGTAAGAAAAGTATTTGATATGAGTAAAGAATCTTTAAATACATATTATGATGAATTAGGAAAAACATTAGGAGAAGCATTACTTGCTCCGACAAGAATCTATGTAAAAGCATTAAAGAGTGTGAAAGATGCAGGAGTTACAGTTAAAGCATGCAGTCATATCACAGGTGGTGGATTCTATGAGAATATCCCACGTATGCTTCCAGAAGGAATGAAAGCAGTTGTGAAGAAAGACAGCTATGAAGTACCAGCAATCTTTAAACTTCTTGCCAAAGAAGGAGATATCGCAGAAGAGATGATGTACAACACATTCAATATGGGACTTGGAATGGTTGTTGCGGTTGATAAAGAAGATGTTGACAAAACAATGGAAGCGATCAAAGCAGCAGGAGATACACCATATATCGTAGGGCATATGGAAGCTGGAGAAAAAGGAGTTACTTTATGCTAAAAGTGGCAGTACTTGTTTCCGGAGGAGGAACAAACCTTCAGGCCATTATCGATGGAATCGAGAATGGAAGCATTACAAATACGAAGATTGATATTGTGATCAGCAATAATAAGAATGCATATGCACTTGAGCGTGCGAAGAAACATGATATTGAAGCAGTTGCACTTTCTCCCAAAGATTTTGAGACAAGAGATTTATTTAACAAAGCATTGTATAACGAGCTTGTAGACCGTAAGATTGATCTGATCGTTCTTGCGGGATGCTTGGTTGTGATTCCGGAGAAGATCATTCATGAATTTGAAAACAGGATCATCAATATTCACCCATCATTGATCCCATCATTTTGCGGAACAGGCTATTATGGATTGAAGGTTCATGAGAAAGCCTTGGCAAGGGGAGTTAAAGTTTCTGGAGCAACCGTTCATTTTGTCGATGAAGGAACGGATACAGGTCCGATCATTGCCCAGAAGGCAGTAGAGATCAAACAGGGAGATACTCCAGAAGTTCTTCAGCGAAGAATCATGGAGCAGGCAGAATGGGTTATTATGCCGAAAGCCATTGATGACATTGCTAATGGAAGGATCAAAGTCGAAGAAGGAAAAGTCATTTATCTATAAATCATTCAGATCACGAAAGAAAGGAAATGAAAGATGAAAGTTTTAATCGTAGGAAGCGGTGGAAGAGAACACGCGATCGCATGGTCTGTCGCTAAAAGCCCAAAAGTAGACAAGATTTATTGTGCACCAGGAAATGCAGGAATTGCTGAATTTGCGGAATGTGTAAATATCAAAGCAATGGAATTCGATAAACTGGTTGCATTTGCGAAAGAAAATGCAATTGATCTTACGATCATTGGAATGGATGATCCATTAGTTGGTGGTGTTGTCGATGCATTTGAATCAGAAGGACTGCGTGTTTTTGGACCAAGAAAGAATGCAGCGATCATCGAAGGTTCCAAAGCATTTTCTAAAGATCTGATGAAGAAATATAAGATTCCAACGGCTGCATATGAGAATTTTACAGATCCAGATGAAGCTATCAAATATTTAGAAACAGCTAAGATGCCAATCGTATTAAAAGCGGATGGATTAGCACTTGGAAAAGGTGTATTGATCTGTAACACATTAGAAGAAGCTAAAGAAGGTGTTAAGACATTAATGCTTGACAAACAGTTTGGCGATGCTGGTAATGAAATCGTTATTGAAGAGTTTATGACAGGAAGAGAAGTATCTGTTCTGGCATTCTGTGATGGAAAAACGATCAAATGTATGACATCCGCACAGGACCATAAACGTGCTAAAGATGGAGATCAGGGACTTAACACAGGAGGAATGGGAACATTCTCTCCAAGTCCATTCTACAATGATGAAGTAGAAGCATTCTGTGAAAAATATGTCTATCAGTCAACGATCGATGCGATGGCTTCTGAGGGAAGACCATTTACAGGAATCTTATTTACAGGATTGATGATCACAGAAGACGGACCAAAAGTCTTAGAATACAATGCACGTTTTGGAGATCCAGAAGCACAGGTTGTTCTTCCAAGAATGAAGAACGATATCATCGACGTGATGGAAGCCTGCATTGATGGAAAATTATCTGATGTAGAATTGGAATTTGAAGATAATGCAGCAGTATGCGTTGTTTTAGCATCTGACGGATATCCAGAGAAATACGATAAAGGATTCGAAATCAAAGGATTAGATACATTCAAAGACAAAGATGGATATTATGTATTCCACGCTGGAACAAAGTTTGATGGTGATAAGATCGTGACAAATGGAGGACGTGTCTTAGGTGTTGTAGCAAAAGGAGAAAATCTAAAGGCTGCAAGAGCAAATGCTTACAAAGCAACAGAATGGATTGATTTTGCAAACAAATATAAGAGAAATGACATCGGAAAAGCAATTGATGAAGCATAATCTTTAAAGGATGATCATATAAAAAGGATGGCTGAGAAATCAGCCATCCTTTTTATAGTAGTACACATATATGAAATTACATTGTGATAATTCCAAAAGCATTTGCAACTGAGCTGATCAAAATGATCGCTGCAAAAAGCGGGCACAGATATTTGATCATAAAACAGAAAATCTTCTTACGGCGAAATGCCTGTCCGTCTTTTTTGATTTCTTCTTCTATTTTATCAACTCCAACAACTTTTGACACCAGAAGGCAGGTTGCGATCGCGGCAATCGGCATCATCACAGAGTTTGTTATGAAATCGAAGAAATCAAGAAATTGCATTCCAAGAATCTTAAAATTCGCAAGAGGTCCATACCCAAGGCAGGAAAGCGTTCCAAGCAGTAACATAACCATTCCCATGAACACAGTTGATTTTTTACGGCTCCAGTGTAGTTCATCTTCGAACGTCGAAACAGCACTTTCTGTCAGTGCGATCGAACTTGTCACAGCTGCAAACAGTACTAATAAGAAAAATACAACACCGATCGCAGTTCCAAATCCCATGTTTGCAAAAACTTTCGGGATTGTGATAAACATTAAGGCAGGTCCAGACTTTAATGTTTCGGCATTACCGCCAGAGAAAGCAAAAACAGCAGGAATGATCATAAGTCCAGCCATGATCGCGATCGCAGTATCAAAAATCTCAACATTCTCTGTAGATTTTTCAATGGAAGTATCTTTCTTCATATAAGAACCAAATGTGATCAATATTCCCATTGCAATGGATAAAGAATAAAACATCTGTCCCATTGCAGATACAACGGTCATCCATGAAAAATGATCAAAGTTTGGCACAAGAAAGTATTTTACCCCTTCAATAGCACCTGGTCTGGTTACAGAATACACAGCGATGATCAGTGATAAAACGATCAGGATCGGCATCATAAATTTTGATACACGCTCAATTCCATTTCGTACACCGGCGTAAATGATACCAAGTGTAAATAATGTAAAAATGATAAAACAGATTTCTGTAGACCACCCATTGGAAATAAATGTCGTAAAATAAGCATCGCCAGCTAAAGTTTTACTATGTCCGGCAAAATATTCGATCAAGTATTTGATCACCCATCCACCGATCACAGAATAATAAGGAACGATGAGGATCGGAATGATTGCATTGATCCAACCACCAATAGATATAAAACGTGAGTTTCCAAAGCTTTCAAATGCTCCAACAGGGCTTTTTCTTGTCATGCGTCCAAGAGAAGTCTCCGCCATGATCAAGGTGTAACCGAAGGTCAGTGCAAGTATGATATAAACAAGTAAAAAGATTCCACCGCCATATTTAGCAGCGAGATATGGAAATCTCCAGATGTTTCCAAGCCCTACGGAAGCACCAGCAGCTGATAATACAAAGCCAAGCTTTCCAGAGAAAGTGCTTCTTTTGTGTTTCTTCATTATAAATTGTCTCCTTTAACTAATGTTTCCATACGCATTGAGCATATCTGAATCAGTTTAACACAGCAGCAGGAAAAAAGCAAAGAAACTGATAAAAATATTGTATGGAAAATATTACATATGTATGCCATGGAAAGACAAGTGTTTTTGTATAGTGTGCTGAAAGTGACTGATTATTAAAAAAAATACTTGCAAATATCAGAATCATCATATAAAGTAAATATTGCGGATAAGAAAAATAAACATAGATATTTCTTTCTGATGAACAAAAAGAAAGAAACTCTGGAGAGTCTCATAAGTGAGCGCCGAAGGTGTACAGTTTTCAAATAGGGAACTAATCTCTCAGGCAAAAGGACAGAGCTTTATAAGCAATGTATTCGATACTCTTTAGAGCTGATTTAATCAGCTCTTTTTTGTATACTCAGATATGCAAAAATCAAGCTGTTCAAGGTTACATTCGCAAAGATCTATTTTTGGAGGAATGAAAAATGTTAAACACGCTAAACGATGTACTAAACAACGTCGACAATTTTATCTGGGGGATGCCCCTCATCATCTTGATCCTTTTTACAGGAATCTTATTGACAGTCAGGCTTCGAGGACTACAGATCAGACATCTTGGAAAGGCACTACATTATGTATTTCATAATGAAGATGATGGAGAAGGAGAAGTTACAAGTTTTGGTGCATTATGTACGGCACTTTCAGCAACGATCGGAACTGGTAATATCGTAGGATGTGCGACAGCAATCGTTGCAGGTGGACCAGGAGCATTATTCTGGATGTGGCTTGCAGCCTTTTTTGGAATGGCAACAAAATATGCTGAAGGAATGTTAGCGGTTAAGTATAGAGTGATCGCAGAAGATGGTCACACACTTGGCGGACCATTCTATTACATTGAAAAAGGAATGGGTAAGAATTTTAAATGGCTTGCAAAATTGTTCTGTGTATTTGGAACAATGGTAGGTTTGTTTGGAATCGGAACGTTTACACAGGTAAATGGAATCACATCAGCAGTGAATAACTTCTTTGACCCATCCAATGTACATACGATCAGCTTATTTGGAATGAATTATTCTATTAGCGTTGTTGTAGCAGGAATTATCGTAACAATCTGTGCAGGACTTGTTATCATTGGAGGAATCAAGAGAATCTCTAAGGTATCAGAGGTTATCGTGCCATTTATGGCAGTGACATATATTGGTGTCTGTCTGATCATTGTATTCACACATTTACCACAGGTACCAGCAGCATTTGCTGAGATCGTACAGTCAGCATTTGGACTAAAAGCAGTTGCAGGTGGAGCAATCGGAGCTATGACAGTTGCAATGCAGAAAGGTATTGCAAGAGGAATCTTCTCTAACGAAGCAGGACTTGGATCAGCGCCGATCGCAGCGGCAGCAGCTCAGACAAATGAACCAGTACGTCAGGGACTTGTATCTATGACAGGAACATTTATTGATACGATCATCGTATGTACAATGACAGGACTTGCAATCGTTATGACAGGTGCATGGGATATGGGACTTGAAGGAGTTGCAGTCACAACAAAGGCATTTGCATTAGGACTTCCATTCCCTGCAAAAGCATCAGCATTTGTATTAATGATGTGTCTGGTATTCTTTGCATTTACAACAATTCTTGGATGGGCATATTATAGTGAAAGATGTCTGGAATACCTGGTAAATGGAAAGAAATTCGTTATCACAGCGTTCAAATGGTTTTATATTTTAGCAGTATTTATTGGACCATTTATGACAGTTAGTGCTGTATGGACTATTGCGGATATCTGTAATGGATTAATGGCATTCCCGAACCTTGTAGCACTGCTTGCGTTGAACGGAGATGTTGTATCTGAGACAAGAGGATATCTTGAAAGAGTTGGTATTGTGAAAACAACAGTAGGAGAAGCATAAAGAAAATATTGCTTTACTTTAACACTCTGATATAGTATAGTGGAACTATAAGATCAGAAAGGGAGTAAATGCTAATGAGCAAGAAAATCAAGACAGAAGCGGCAAAAAGATTATTTCAGGCAGTACTGACATTAGAAACAGAAGAAGAATGTTTTACATTTTTCGAAGATCTTTGTACGGTAAATGAATTAGAATCGTTAGCTCAGAGATTTGAAGTGGCATCTATGTTATATGATAAGCATACATACTTAGAAGTTGCAGATAAGACAGGTGCTTCCACGGCAACCATCAGCCGAGTGAATCGTTCACTGAATTATGGGAGTGATGGCTATGATATGGTATTTAAACGAATGAAGAAATAGGCAGATGCCTATTTCTTCTTTTTCTTTTCTGCTTTATTGTTTGACTCTGGTTGATAGAGTTCATCGATCATTTTCTCAATCACCTGTTTCCTTAGATAGATATCATATCCAAGAAGTGTAATAAAAGCAAATTGCTGCAGCTGTTCTTTCTCCTTCGACTCCTTTAATTCAGCAAAAGTAGTCTCAGATTTATGAAATACATCTGCGATCGAATCTCGGATCGCCGTATTATGATCATGCTCCAGTTTGAAAATCTCATTATAAATCGTATAAAAAGAATTCTTTGAATCCTGATCATCAAAATGTTCATTTAAAGGATCTAACAGATTCTTAATATCTGAAATTGATAAAAAATTCTTCAGATAATAAATATAAATTAAAAGAATCATGTGGTTCCTGGAATATTTCTTCTTATTAGAAGGTGGAAGAAGATGGTTTTTGGTATAGTTGTTGATCATGGTTTTTGTAAATATCTTATCTTCTTCGAAACGCTTCGTATTCTTTAGCTGTTCTTCTAAAAAAGTAGTGACCTGATCCATATACAATTCGATGTTTGGAAGGTCTTCTGGAAGCACATAATCAAGTTTCATCCATTCTTCGAGTTGTTTTTCAAATTCCATAATGATTTCTCCTTATCTTATGACTATATTATACGGTTATTCAAACCATATGACAAGAGAAAAAACATCAGGTGCAACGGACTGGACTCGCTTCGCTCGATAAGGTATAATAGCAGTTAAGCTTTGAGAAAGGAATTTATCTATGGGAATTTATGATACATTAAATGAACAGCAGCAGGAAGCCGTTTTTTGTACGGAGGGACCGCTTTTGCTTCTTGCTGGTGCAGGGTCTGGAAAGACTCGTGTGTTGACGCACAGGATTGCTTATCTGATGGATCAGGGTGTGAATCCTTATCATATTATGGCGATCACATTTACAAATAAAGCAGCGAAGGAAATGAGAGAGAGGGTTGATGATCTGGTCGGATTTGGAGCAGAGCATATCTGGGTCAGTACTTTCCATTCAACTTGTGTGAGAATCTTAAGAAGGCATATTGATAAGCTTGGTTATGGAAACAGTTTCACGATCTATGATGCAGATGATCAGAAATCCCTGATCAAACAGATCTGCAAGCAGTATAAGATTGATACAAAGATGATGCCAGAGAGAAGGATCATCAATGAGATTTCTTCTGCCAAAGATGAATTTATGACACCTTCCGAGTACGAAACAAGACATCAGTATGATTTTAAGAAGAAAAAGATCGCACAAATTTATAAAGAATATCAGAAGCAGTTAAAGGCAAATAATGCACTGGATTTTGATGATCTGATCTTTAAGACCGTGGAATTATTTCAGTTCCATCCAGAAGTGCTTGATTATTATCAGGAGAGATTTCGTTATATCATGGTTGACGAGTATCAGGATACAAATACGATCCAGTTCCAGTTAGTCAGTATG
Source organism: Clostridiales bacterium (assembly GCA_019423795.1). GTDB lineage: Bacteria > Bacillota > Clostridia > Lachnospirales > Lachnospiraceae > Anaerostipes. Next base: position 2,178 of record JAHZAT010000066.1, on the reverse strand, counting down.
CTTGCAAGAAAATATCAGAATCTTTGCGTTGTAGGTGACGATGATCAGTCTATTTACAAATTCAGAGGTGCGAATGTAAAGAACATCTTAAACTTTGAAAATGTATTTCCAGAAGCAGTTACGATCAAACTTGAGCAGAATTATCGTTCCACGAAGAATATCTTAAATGCAGCGAATGAGGTGATCAAACACAATAAGGGAAGAAAAACGAAGAAACTTTGGACTGAGAACGAAGAAGGGGATCTGATCGAATTCCATCAGTATGGAACAGAATATGAAGAAGCAAGAAAGATCATTCATGAGATTGAAGATCTATCCAAAGAAGGTTATGATTATAAAAATATGGCGATCCTTTATCGTACTAATGCGCAGTCTCGTGTATTTGAAGAAAGTTTTATGATCAAAAATATTCCATACCGTATTGTGGGAGGCACAAACTTCTATCAGAGAAAAGAAGTGAAAGATATTTTGAGTTACTTAAAAGTTGTTGATAATGGGCTGGATGATCTGGCAGTGCGAAGGATCATCAATGTTCCAAGACGAGGGATCGGTGCAGCAACAATCGAGAAGATCAATGTGTATGCAGTTGAGCATAATATTAGTTTTTTAGATGCATGCTTTTCTGCGGATAGTATTGATACATTGGGAAATGCAAAGAAAAAGATCAATGGATTTGCTGATCTGATCCGTGAATTCAGACGCAAGATGCAGGAAGGGTCGCTGGAAGAATTATTTAAGTATATTACAGATGAAACAGGATATATTGCGAATCTGAAAGCTGAAGAAACGGAAGAAGCTGAAGGAAGAATTGAAAATATCAATGAGCTTTTAAATAAAGTTGTAACATATGAACGGGAAGCAGAAGAAGCGAGTCTGTCAGAATTATTAGAAGAGATCGCACTGGTTGCAGATATTGATAATCTAGAAGATTCAGATAACAGGGTTGTATTAATGACACTGCATAGTGCAAAAGGTCTGGAATTTCCATACGTATTTATTTGTGGTATGGAAGATGGAATCTTCCCAAGTTATATGACGGTGATGTCTGAAGATGATGACGATATGGAAGAAGAAAGACGTCTTTGCTATGTAGGAATCACAAGAGCAAAGAAAAAGCTTTATTTAAGTGCGGCAAAACGAAGAATGATGCAAGGAAGAACTCAGTTTAATAAAGTTTCACGGTTTATCGATGAGATTCCGGAACAGCTATTACAGTTAGACACAGGGGTCAACTTCAAAGAAAAACGTCCAGATAAAGCATTGTTTTCGTCAAATCGCAGTAATCGATTTAGAAAACCATATCAAGCAAAATCATTTATTTCAACGAAAATGGATACTTTACCATATGATGTTGGAGATATGGTGAAACATATAAAATTTGGAAAAGGAAAAGTGCTTGAAATTGTCTCTGGAGGCCGTGATTACGAGGTAACAGTAGACTTTGAGAAAGCAGGAGTGAAAAAAATGTTCGCATCCTTTGCAAAACTAAAAAAAGTCGAATAAAATGAACGAAAAAGTTAGTAAAATATAGTTAGAAGTGATATAATAAAGAAAACGCATAAGAAAGGAATGAGCGGCATGGAAAAATTAAGTGATCTTTTAGAAATGGCAAAAGTTTCAGACATCATTGCAACAAAAAAAGAAAAAGAAGATAACAAAATCGTTTGGGCGTTAGCGATCATCGGAGCGATCGCAGCAGTTGCAGGAATCGCATTTGCGGTATATAAATATCTGACACCAGATTATATGGATGATTTTGATGAAGACTTTGATGATGATTTTGACGATGATTTCTTCGATGAAGAAGATGATACGGATGTGAAAGAAGAAGACATCGAGGAAGTGGAATAAGAAAGCTTCATATAGGAAACTGAAACGAAGAAAGAACACCTGTTTTTGGTGTTCTTTTTTTGATACAATTAGTAGCTTTTTCCTATGATTTTGTTAGAAGGTCTAAGAAAAATAAAAAAGGATAATGAAAAAATATAAGATCAGAAACCGCATAAACAGGGGATTTGCGACAAAGTGTTCAAGAAAAATAAAAAAAGTTGAAAAAAATTGTTGACATTTAAAGGACGATTCTATATAATAAATCTTGCTGTTGAGGAAATAGAGAAACAGCAAAGCACTTACGGGGTGTGGCTCAGCTTGGCTAGAGCGCTTGATTTGGGATCAAGA
>JAHZAT010000065.1 GCA_019423795.1 Clostridiales bacterium | reverse complement strand
GAAACAGGTAAGATTCCTACACAGGCGGTTGTATTAAACAAAACATTTGTAACATTAAATCCAGGCAAGACAGAACAGCTGAAGATCACATATTTACCAGATTATGCAACAGCTTCAATCGGAACAGTAAAATGGACATCTTCTAACGAAGCAGTTGTAACAGTTGATGCAGCAGGTAAATTAACAGCTAAGGCTGCAGGAAAAGCAATTATTACGGCAATAACATCTGACGGAAATGTAATGTACTGCATCGTAACAGTAGAAAATATCAAAGTCAGCAAGATTACGATCACAACAACAACATCTAACAAGATCGCAACTGGTAAGAAAGTAACATTAAAGGCGACCGTAACACCATCCAACGCATACAATAAAGGTGTTACATGGAAATCAAGCAATACCAAAGTTGCAACAGTCAGCAGCAGCGGTGTCGTTACAACGAAGAAGAAAATGGGTGGAAAAACAGTAACGATCACAGCGACAGCCAAAGACGGAAGTGGTAAGAAAGCGTCATATAAGATCTATGTCAAGAAAGGTATCGTAAAGAAAGTCTACATTTCTGGAGTTAAATCAGTAAAAGCTGGTAAGAAGTTATATCTGAAAGGAAAAACAAGCGCATCTTCAGGGGCAAATAGAACTTTAAAATGGTCAAGCAGCAATACAAAATATGCGAAAGTTTCTTCCAAAGGAACTGTAACAACATACAAAGCTGGAAAGAAAAAATCCGTGAAGATCACAGCAAGAGCAGTGGATGGAAGCGGAAAGAGCAAGACGGTTACAATTAAAATTAAATAGTAAAGTAATCTTTGATATTTATTGAAAGAAAAAGCAGTTAGAAATCAAAATTTAAGATTTCTAGCTGCTTTTCTTCTAAATTGCAAAAGTAGTAACAAAAACTTGCAATACCCCTCTTATATTAAATCAAATGATAATGTTTAAATGCATGATAAATCCCATCATCATTTACGGAATCTGTAACATATTCCGCAATTCCTTTTAACTCATCACAGGCATTTCCCATAGCAATTCCATGGCCAGCAGCTTTAAACATGGAGATATCGTTATTACTATCTCCAAATGCGTAGCAGTCATCTGTAGAGATATTGAGATGATCAGCGACATATGTAAGACCAGTTCCTTTATCATGATCTTTTAATAAAATCTCATACTGGGTATCATCAATTCGAATATAATCCATGGCATCAGAAATACTGTCAAGAGCATCTACAAAACCAGAAGTATTGCTCCCAGGGCCTGTAAATACAATGGCTTTATCAGAATTTTCAACATGATCCCATGTAAACTCATGCGCCATATAAGGAGCAAGGTCAAAAGCAGTGATCATAAATCCATAATGTGGATGAAAGTCAACGTTATGATCGCGGAAATAAGAACATTTTTCCCCTTCAAAGGTTCCATAGATATTGTTTTCTTCGCAAATCCGTTTGATTTGTTCAACGACTGTTTCAGGAACTGTTTTGTGATAGATCGTTTCACCATTGAGAAGGATGTGAACTCCGTTAGAACAAAGATAACCGTCGCAGCCAATATCGAGAATCTCTTTTTCAAAATAAACAAGAGGTCGTCCAGTGTTGATCAGGACTTTATGACCATTTTCCTGTGCTTCATGGATTGCTTTGATCGTAGATTCTGGAACCAGACGCTGTTCTTTACTGTACAAAGTCGCATCGACATCCAGAAAGATTAGTTTATTGTTTTCACTCATATTATCATTCCCCATCTAAATATTTATAAAAATTAAGAGCCGGATACAAATGAAGATTGATGGTCCGGCTCTGTGCTGTAAGGATATAGTTGACTATTCTTCCACAGTTACAGTCTTCATAACTTGTGGTTCTAATGGTTTATCGGAATAATCTGTTGCAACTTCAGCGATCTTATTTACAACATCCATTCCTTCGATGATCTTACCGAATGCTGCGTACTGTCCATCTAAATGTGGAGCAGCTTTGTGCATGATAAAGAACTGTGATCCGGCAGAATCAGGCATCATAGAACGAGCCATGGATAAAACACCAGGAGTGTGTTTTAAGTTGTTGATCACACCGTTCTGGCTGAACTCTCCTTTGATCGTATGTCCAGGACCACCTGTTCCTGTACCTAATGGGCATCCACCCTGGATCATAAATCCGTTGATGATACGATGGAAAGTTAAACCATCATAGAAACCGTCTTTTACAAGATTTACAAAGTTCTCAACAGTGATCGGAGCGATCTCCGGATATAATTCTGCTTTCATTACATCACCATTTTCCATAGTGATCGTTACAATTGGATTTGCCATAATATGAAATTCCTTTCTATATTTTATAATCTTTTGCCATTTACGGCTATGCTTTGATTATAATGGAAATACTAAAAAAAGTACAGCAGTTTGACCAGAAGAGTTACAATCCAAAATATGCATATTTTTTCACAAAAATTACAAAAAAGTTAAGAATATGAACGAAAATTAATAAAAACCCTTTTATTTCTACAAAATGCGAGTATAATAGCATAGGAACACAGTATGATTTTAAAATCATACGATAATAAAAATTTGGGAGGACATCATGGATTTATATTTAGATTTTGATCATAATTCCAGAAGGCGCAGAAGGGGGCGCAGACGTGGAAGAAGAAATCGTTCCAGAGTTCCATTTGTCATTGGAGTCATCATTTTACTAGTGGTCATTGTGGCAGGAGGTATATTTGCTGGAAGAAAATATATGGCTTACAGGCAGCAGAAAGCAGAAGAGGCCAGAAAACTTGCAGAGGCAAGAAGAGTCGTCACAGTCATGATCCCGGAAGGATATTCCATTGATATGATAGCAAAACGACTAGAGAAACAGGGAGTCTTTAAAGCAGATGAATTTATAAAGGCTGCGAAGAATACAGATCAGTATAAAAACGATTTTATTAAAGACATTGACCCAAAGAAGGGAACAAAGTACAAATTAGAAGGTTATCTGTATCCGGATACTTATAAGATTTACAAAAGTTCCAAACCAGAAGATCTGATCCAGAAGATGCTTGATAATTTCGATAAGAAATATTCAGCACTTGCGAAATCTTATAAAGGAAAGCGTTCTATGGCAGAGATCATGACGATCGCATCAATGATCGAACGTGAAGCAAGCAATATGTCAGAACGTCCGATGATCGCAGGAGTCATTGAGAATCGCCTTGCAGCGAAAATGAGACTTCAGATCGATCCGACCGTTTTGTATACCACAACAAATGGATTATATAATGCGAAGAAAGTTTATTATAAAGATCTGAAAGTGAAAACGGTGTATAATACTTACGTTATGAAAGGGTTACCAGCAGGACCGATTTGTAATCCGTCAGACACGGCGATCAAGGCTGCGATGCATCCGAAGAAACATGATTATCTATATTATAGAACTGACGGAAGCAAAAAGGGAACTCATATTTTCACAAAAACATTCGATGAACATAAGAATGCGAAAAGCACAAGTACAAAAGATAAAAATAGTACAAATAGCACAAATACAACGAATTCAAAATCTTGAGTATTTTACTAAGGATTCAAAAAGATTGTTATTTTTTTGGCGTACAAAAAAAAATACCTAAAAATACATAAAAATCTCTTTAAAAACTTGTGCAA
>JAHZAT010000064.1 GCA_019423795.1 Clostridiales bacterium | reverse complement strand
TCCCCCCATATAGGACTTTTATATTTCATTGTCCTATATGAGGGTAGCATATCAAATCGTATTACAGATGATTTTTATTTTACAAAATTTTCAAACATGACAAAGAAAGAAGGAAAAACAATATATGGACACATACTACGTCACAAGAATCGAAGAACCAGACTTCGGTTGTGAAGGCCGCCCGGAAGGACAGGAAATCAAAGATAAAGTATATTTAAAAGAAGAAATAACGAAGGAAGAAACAATAATCTTCATGGAAGATAAATTACTATACGAAAGAGATATCAATGAAGGAATGAAAGTTGTGATCGATGGAGATGGAAGATTACAGAAAGCGGAGGATCGATCATGAAAGATCTGACAAAAGGAAAGATTTCAACATTGATCTTAGGATTTGCGATTCCAGTATTTTTAGGAAACTTATTACAGCTTACATACAGTCTTGCTGATACAAGGATTGTCGGAAGTTTTCTTGGAGAACGATCACTTGCTGCAGTTGGTGCAACGACAACGATCAGTAACTTGATCGTTGGTTTCTTATTAGGTCTGGCCAATGGATTTGCGATCATTACAGCGCAGAAATTTGGAGCAGGTGATAAAAAGAGAGTTCGAAGATCATTTGCGATCGCACTTGTGTTAGGAGTGATCGTTTCTGCTATTTTAATCTTGATCGGAACGGTATTTATCAATCCGATTTTAGGATTTTTGAATGTTCCAGGCAAATTATTTATCGAAGCGAAACAATATATACTGATCATTATCATTGGTTTATGGGTCACGATGTTTTATGACATCTTAATGGCAGTGATGCGTGCGATCGGAGATACGTTAACACCATTATTGATCCTTGCGATTTCTGTAGGATTAAATATCGTACTGGATCTTTTATTTGTTGCCGTATGGAAAACGGGAACATGGGGTGCGGCAGCAGCAACTGTGTTGGCACAGTTTATCGCATTGGTCATTTGTTGTTTTTATATGATTCATAAGTATGAATTATTACGTCTGAATAAAAATGATTTTAAAGATGTGGAATCTAAAATGATCAAAGAAATGCTGGCGACAGGAATGTCCATGGGATTTATGAGTTCTCTTGTGAATATCGGATCACTTACCTTGCAGACAGCGATCAATAAACTTGGGCAAGAAATTATCGTAGCCCATACAGCGGCAAGAAAGATCACAGAAATATATATGATCATGTTCAGTGTCTTTGGCCAGACGATGGCAACATTCTGTGGTCAGAATATGGGAGCTGGGAAAGCTGACAGAATTAAGGAAGGTATGAAACTAGCGATCATTTATACATGTGTCTGGTCAACTTTTGCGATGATCGCAAGTTATACGATCGGACCGCAGTTAGTCCATATGGTTACAGGAAGTTACAAAGATGTAGTCATTGTAAATGCAACAAATTACCTGAAGTTTAATACGATCTTTTATTATGTGACAGCGGTCATCAGTATAGTAAGAAATGTTATGCAAGGAATCGGGGATCAGATCACACCATTAGTATCCAGTGGATTAGAAATGGTCGGAAAAGTGGTGATCGCATTTACATTAGTTCCTTTGATGGGATATGCAGGTGTTATCGTAGCAGAACCGATCGTATGGTTTATCATGGTTATTCCATTGCTCGTACAGATCATAAGAACACCGAAATTAAAAGCAAATAAATAAAACCCAAAAAGCGGAGAATCCATAAAAGGATCTCCGCTTTCTACATACACATGACATTATTTTAATTGAACATTCCGTCCCACGGGAATATCCATCTTTCTTTTTAAGGATTAAACAATACCCTGAGCTGTCATTGCATCTACGACTTTCTCAAATCCTGCAATGTTAGCACCAGCTACATAGTTTCCTTCCATTCCGTAACGTTTTGCAGCGTCATCTAAGTTGTGGAAAATGTTAACCATGATGTTCTTTAATTTTCCATCAACCTCATCAAATGTCCAGCTTAATCTTTCGCTGTTCTGAGACATTTCAAGAGCAGATGTAGCAACTCCACCAGCGTTAGAAGCTTTACCAGGAGCGAATAAGATTCCGTTTTCCTGTAAGTATTCTGTAGCTTCTAATGTAGTAGGCATGTTCGCACCCTCTGCAACTGCGTAACATCCGTTTGCTACTAACTGTTTTGCATCTTCTAAGTGTAATTCGTTCTGAGTTGCACATGGAAGAGCGATGTCAACAGGAATAGACCAAACTCCTCTTCCTTCGTGATATTCAGCACTTGGACGAGCAGCAACGTATTCTGTTAAACGAGCACGTTTTACTTCTTTTACTTCTTTTAATAATTCAACATCGATACCATCTTTGTCATAAATCCATCCTGTAGAGTCAGAAGCTGTAACAACTTTAGCACCTAACTGCTGAGCTTTTTCGATTGCGTAAATAGCAACATTACCAGCTCCAGAAACAGCAATTGTAGCACCTTTGATAGATTTACCATTACATTTTAACATTTCGTCTGTGAAGTAAAGAAGTCCGTATCCTGTAGCTTCTGTACGAGCTAAAGATCCACCATAAGATAAACCTTTACCTGTTAAAACTCCTTCATAAAGTCCACGGATTCTCTTATACTGACCGAACATATAACCGATCTCTCTTGCACCAGTTCCGATATCACCAGCAGGAACGTCAGTATCTGCTCCGATGTATTTGCAAAGTTCTGTCATGAAGCTCTGGCAGAATGCCATGATCTCACGATCAGATTTTCCTTTAGGATCGAAGTCAGAACCACCTTTACCACCACCGATTGGAAGTCCTGTTAAAGAGTTTTTGAAGATCTGTTCAAATCCTAAGAATTTGATGATTCCAAGGTTAACAGATGGGTGAAGTCTTAAACCACCTTTGTAAGGTCCGATCGCACTGTTGAACTGTACACGGTAACCTGTGTTAACATGAACCTGTCCTTTGTCGTCTACCCAAGGTACACGGAATTTGAACTGGCGTTCTGGGTTTACAAGACGTTCAAGAAGAGCATCTCTTCTGAAAGCTTCTTCGTTCGCTTCAACAACGACTCTTAATGATTCTAAAACTTCTTTAACAGCCTGATGGAATTCAGGTTCTGCTGGGTTCTGAGCAACTACCTGCTCGATCACTTCATCTACGTATGACATTTTGTTTCCTCCTTATAAGTCATAATGATATGTGTGTTTAAAACAGAGGGTATCTTCTTCAAATGGGCGTTGGCACATCCCAAAAGATAAAACAAAAAGAGGTCGGAAAACGCCTCTTTTTCTCAATGACGCCTTTGTCTTAGAATTATTATATAAGATATGGTATAATATTTCAAGAAAATCAATACGCAGGAAGGAAATTAGTATGAAATCTGTGGCAATGGCTTTTTATAATGGCGCGAAATATATAGATGAGCAAATAAGATCGATTCTTGATAATATGGAAGAGACAGATGAACTGATCATTTCAGTGGATGATGCTAGTGATGGATCAGAAGCAATACTTGAGGATTGGGTCCAAAACGACCAAAGAATCCGCATAATTAAAGGACCTGGGAAGGGTGTCGTAAAAAATTTTGAGAATGCATTTAAGCATTGTCGAGGGGAGATCATCTTCTTATCTGATCAGGATGATGTGTGGAAAAAAAATAAAATGAGAGAGATTGAGCGTGTATTTGAAGACCCGAAAGTGATGGCAGTTGTTCATGATGCACAGATTGTAGATGAAAAACTTTCATCTTTAGATCAAACCACTTTTGAGTGGAGAAATAGCGGAACAGGCTTCTGGAAGAATATGAAAAAGAATTCCTATATCGGATGCTGTATGGCAGTCAGAAGATCCGCAATGAAAAGAATTCTGCCGATCCCAGATGACATCTGGATTCATGACCAATGGATCGGATTGCTGTCAGAACAACTCGGGAAAGTTGTATTTTTGGAGGAACCTCTTATTTATTATCGAAGACATGGGGGAAATGTTACGGAATTGACCCATGGTTCGATCGCATCCATGATCAAAAAAAGATATCATATGATCATGGGAATCAATCACCGTGTAAAAGAATGGAGCAGACATGACAAACAAAATCAAAGACATATTGAAAACTCATAAGTATCTGTTACTCTCGTTTTTTCTGCCGGTTCTTCTATTAGAAGGAATCGCGATCGCAGAGAAGATACAGCCATTTGGCAGTGAATCATTTCTGATCGTTGATGCATTGCATCAGTATTTGCCCTTTTTTGCAGATTATCAGGAAAAATTAAAAAGCATGGATTCGATGTTTTATTCCTTTCATGCAGGTCTTGGATACAATTTCCTTGGACTATGGGCGTATTATCTGGCAAGTCCACTAAATCTGGTGATCGCACTTGTGTCGAAATCAATGCTTACGATGATATTAAGTCATTTGTATGTCTTAAAGATCGCACTGTGCTGCTTTACAGCCGCATTTTATTTTAGAAAACGCCGTGGAAAGGATGAGATATCCATTGTTGCGTTCGGAATGGCATATGGATTATGCAGTTATATGGTTGGCTACAGTTGGAATATTATGTGGATGGAAGTCATGATGATGCTTCCACTCATTTTGTATGGTATTGATAAGCTGATCAAAGAACATGATGGAAGACTTTATTGTTTTGCATTATTTATTTCTTTATGGTGTAACTTTTATATGTCCTATATGACATGTTTATTTTTAATCTTGTGGTATTTACTATATTCACATAATAATGTCAAAGAATTTTTTACAAATGGATTCCGCTTTGCAGGATATTCACTGTTATCTGGAGCAATGGCAGCAGTTGTGTTACTGCCAGCTTACCTTGGGATCATGCAGACATCCTCAGCCAAATTACAATTTCCAAAAGAATTATGGTATGGAACATTTGGAAATCTGTTTTCCAGACATTTTCTTGGGACAACACCGCTTACGATGGCGGTAGATGACAGTAAGATCAATTTATATTGTGGAATCTTAACATTATTAATGGCAGGATTTTATCTGGCAGTCAGAGAAATTCGCCTGATCGATAAGATTCGAAGATTGTTATTACTTGTATTTTTATTTTTTAGTTTCAATATGCCTGTCTTAGGTTATGTTTGGCATGGCTTTCATGATCAGTATGGAATTCCAAACCGCTTTGCGTTTTTGTATATTTTTGCATTGCTTGCGATGGCGTATGAAGGATATTGTGTGTTGGTAAGAGGCAAAAGAAAAGTTTCACTGTGGATTTATTTTGCAGTGATCCTATGCGGTATTTTGATCGGAATCACAATGAAAACGTCGACAGTGAAATTGGAAATGAAAACGGTTTACGCAACAGTTGCAGCGATCGCAGTTTATATGATTTGTTTCGCATTATATCAGAAGAAGATTTTCAGGAAGAAAATATTTACAACATTGATCTGTTTCTTATTTATAGTAGAAACCGCAGCGATGGCAGTGATGGGATTTCAGGAAAATGGAACCGTCGATACAGATAGTTATTTTCAGGATACCAAAGCTATCACAGAAGTAAAAAAAGAGTATCAGAAAAATGTAGAGACAAGAATGGAATTGATCAGTGGGCGTATGCTTGATGAAAGTATCTGGCATACCTTAAATGGAATGACCTTGTTTGGTTCCACAGCACAGGGAAACGTTGTCGATATGATGGATCAGCTTGGATTCTACACGGGTGTAAATGAATATTTATATGAAGGTGCAACGCCATTTACAAATAATCTGATGTCTATGAAATATCAGATTTACCGTCCATATGATACGAAATATACCGAATTTTCACTAAAAGAAAGTGTTGGAAATGTCACGGTTTATAAAAATCCTTATCAAACAGCACTTGCCTATACGATGGATGACTTGGTACAAACTTGGGATTATGAAGATTATAATCCATTTTATGTACAAAATGATCTGGCAACGAGTGCATTTGATGTTGATGAGTTGTTTCATATGGTCAAAACAGCTAAGCCGCAATTAAACGATTGTAAGATCACATCCGATAATGGTGATGGAGAATATGTATTTGAAAATACATCCGCCCGACCAGATAACATGGCATTTACGATCAGATCAACAAAAACAAGGCGGTTGTATATTCATTTTGATGGAAGCCAGGTAGAAAATACTGTGATCGAGAAAAATGGAGAACAGGTTTTGACGGGAAGGCTGGATTCACAGATTATTTATCTTGGAAACGTGCAGAAAGGTGATGAGATCCGTATCAAAATGCAACTCAAACAAGATAATGAAATGTCTGGAGTTGTAAGACTGACAGCAGCGGAACTTGATGAAGAAGTGATGGAAGAACTTGCACAGAGGATGCAGGAAAATGCATGGAAACTTACCAGTGCCAAAGGAAATCATCTAAGTGGAACGATCCATGCACAGGAAGATCAGATGTTATTTTTCTCAATTCCATACGATAAAGGATGGACGGTGAAGATTGATGGCAAGAAAGTGAAAACAAAAGCACTTGGGAAAGCATTTTTGACAGTGAAAGTGCCGGAAGGAAAGCATAAAGTTTCACTGACTTATGTATCTGTTGGATTTAAAGAAGGGGCAATTTTGAGTATTGCAGGTTTTGTTGTTTTTATCCTGATCATGGCTTTTTTCAGAAGAAAGAAAAAAGCTGCAGTTAAAGAAGTATAAATTTTGTAAGAAATTCTTATGATTTTGGTCTATTGAAAGTCAGATTCGTTTTTGCTATGATGAAAGAAATTAATAAGCAGGAGGAAAAGGATTTATGAGAAAGTTTATTGGAAAATTCCTTGCAGCAGGACTTTGTGTCGCAATGGCATTATCATCTGTAACTGTCAAAGCAGACAGCGTTGATCAGAAATATCTGGCACTTGGAGCTGACTTAACAGCTTCCCAGAAAAAGAAAGTGTTAGAACTTCTGGATTTAGATGATAATAGCGACTATAAAGTTATTACTGTAACAAATAAAGATGAACATGAATATTTGGACAGCTATCTATCAAGCAGAGTGATCGGAACAAGAGCATTATCTTCTGTGACTGTAGAACAGAAAGATGATGGAAATGGAGTGAATGTCACAACACAGAATATCTCTTACTGCACATCTGGAATGTATCGAAATGCTCTGATCACAGCAGGGATCAAGAATGCCGATGTAAAAGTAGCTGGTCCATTTAAGATTTCTGGAACAGCAGCATTGGTTGGCGTTATGAAAGCCTACGAAGAAATGACAGGAAAGAAGATTCCAGAAAAGAGCAAAGATGCAGCGACAGACGAGTTGATCACAACGGGAGAAGTTGCGGAAAATATCGGTTCTGACGATGCAGAGAAACTGATCGCAGATGTCAAACAGAAAGTTGCAAAAGATAATCTGTCATCTCCATCTGAGATCAAACAGGCGATTGAAGAGTCTGCAAAAGATTTAAATATCAATCTTTCTGATGCAGACCGAGCGAAGATACAGAGTCTGATGGATAAGATTTCAGGACTTGATCTGAATGTGTCTCAGTTAAAATCTCAAGCAAAAGATTTATATGATAAGCTTGGAGGAAGTCAGGGAATCTTTGATAAGATCGCAGCTTTCTTCCAGTCTATTTTCAGCTGGCTGTCTAATTTATTTTCATAAAAGCTTAGGAGCATATAAGAAACGAATATCTCTCCTTATGTAACATAAGATTACATAAGGAGGGATTTTTTTATGGGACAAAATGAAATGATCTTTTACATAGTGGCAGCGGGATGTATGATCTGTCTGATGATTGGAATTGTAAGGAAACCGGCATATTTGCTGGTGCTTTTGCTGCGGGGAGCTTTTTGTGCGATGATCGTATATGGAATCAGCATTGTTTGTATGCGGAAAGGAATCACAGCACCAGTCAATCTTAATATCTTGTCCATTGGAACAGGTGCACTGTTGGGGCTTCCAGGAATTATTGCGTTGTATGCGGCAGCGGTGTTTTTATTGCAGTAATAATGTGATGTAAAGTGCGCTAGTAAAATACTGGATTTTGTATTTCTGTAAAATAATAGAAAAAATACTAGACAAATACTGTAAATAGATGTAAAATAATGGAACATAAAGGAAGGAGGAAAGATGAAGATATGGATTCTATTATTTTTGATCATGGCAGCAATTTATGATTACAGAGATTTCAAGATCCCGAATAAGCTCAATGGGGCGGGAGCGTTGATCACGCTGGTTCTTGCAGGAGTTTCTGGGATGAAGGCAGCAGATATGATGATCGGAGTTTTGGTTGTGCTGATCAGCTGTGGATTATTATTCTATATTGGATGCCTTGGCGGTGGAGATGTGAAGCTGCTGATGGTATGTGCAATATCTATCGGACGGGCAATGCCCCGGTTTCTGATTTTGTCATTTATATGTAACGGTATTTATGCCGTGATCTTTTTATGGAAGAGGAAGAACTTCCATCTGCGCTTATTTCGCTTATTTCAATATGTAACACAATGTAAGGATAACAAGAGATTATTGATGTACGAGACAGAGAATGGGGATCTGATGAAAGATGGAATGATACATTTTTCATTTGGGATCCTTGCAGCGTACATGATCTGCCTGTTAGGAGGTGGACTATGAAGGATATTTCAATCGGTATTTATCACAAAGACCATCAGTATGGAAAACGGCTGATGGAATACTTAAATCACCAGAAAGATTTCCCGATGACGGCATCATTTACGTCGGATGAGGAGATGTTTTTTAAACAGGAACAAGAGGGAGATTTTGAATGTCTGGTACTGGCAGAAGAGACGGATTATCATGGAGATTTTCCGGTTTGCCGAATTGGAGCAAATGAATCTATGGGTGGGATGTATTGCCAGAGTGCAAAAGAGATCGCAGCGGGGATCTATCATTGCCTGAATGTAAGCCCTCAGATTGAAAATGAACGGATCTTAGGAGTCTATTCTCCGATTCCAAGACTGGAGATATCAGCGTTTGCAAGGAATATGGCAGCTTCGAATGAATGGATTTATTTTGGAATGCAGCCATATGGACACTTTGAAGAAGATGAGACAGATGATCTTTTGTTGTTTTATATCAAAGAACACAAAGAAGATATTGTACTATATTTTATGGAACATCAGAAGAAGTTTGATGGTTGTGTAGGATTTGCGGGAGCTTCATGTTATCTGGATTATCGAGAATTATCTATGCAGGATTATGAGTGGTTTTTGGAGAAATTAAGAGAAACAGGAATTTGTATTATTTTTGATATTGGCATCGCATCACCGCCAGATCTTAAGTTCTTTGGGTTGTTTGACCGGATTTTTCTTCCTCTTATGCGGCAAGATCTGGGGTGTATGGAATATAAGAAGTTTCAAAAACAGATGAGAAAACATGGAGTATGGAAATTGACAAACTGGGAAGAAGTGATGCTTGAGAGCTGGAAGAACAAAGGAGGAAGGGGGCAGTGGCCTTGAAGGAATTGCTGAAACAAAGAGTAATGGAGAAATTGAATTTTTCACAGGAGATTTCTGACGAACATTTAAAAGGTGTGATTCAGGAAGAAATCATGAAAATATCAGAAGAATATCCGTTGCTTTTGTCTGACAAGATTCGCTTGAATCAGGAAGTTTTTTATGCTCTTCGAAGATTGGATATTCTGCAAGATCTGTTAGAAGATGATTCTGTGACGGAGATCATGATCAATGGCTATAAAAATATTTTTATTGAGCGGCAAGGAAAACTGCACCGATATCCTGGGCATTTTTCGGATAATGAAAAATTATATCAGGTAATTCAGCAGGTTGCATCAGGAGCGAACCGTATGGTGAATGAACGAAATCCAATTGTGGATGCGAGACTTAACGATGGTTCGAGAGTAAATATCATTTTGCCGCCGATATCGATCGATGGGGCAACGATGACGATCCGAAAGTTTGCAAAGGAACCGATGACATTAGCATGGCTTTGTGAACGGGAAGCATTTTCGGAAGAAATTGCGAAGTTTTTGAAGATTCTTGTAAGGGCGCGCTATAACATTTTTATCTCGGGGGGAACAGGCAGCGGGAAGACGACGTTGCTTAATGGAATGTCAAATTGTATTCCGAAAGGTGAGAGGATCATAACAATTGAGGATTCCGCAGAATTGAAACTTAATGGGATTGATAATCTGGTCCGGTTAGAGATGAGGAATGCGAATGCAGCGGGGGAAAATCAGGTTGATATGAAAGAACTGATTAAAGCGGCATTACGTTCACGGCCAGACCGGATCATCGTCGGAGAAGTGCGAGGCGAAGAAGCCTTGTCTATGTTAAATGCAATGAATACAGGCCACGATGGAAGCATCTCGACAGGACATGCGAACAGTTGTAAAGATATGCTTAAGCGAATCGAAACGATGGTCTTGATGGGAGTCGATATGCCAGTAGAAGCGATCCGTGGGCAGATGGCATCTGCAATCGATGTGATCATTCATCTTGGAAGAAGCTTTGACGGAAGTCGAAAACTGATGGAAATTTCAGAGATTACTGGTATGGCGGCGAGTCAGGTAGCATTACATCCGTTGTTTGAGATGAATGAAGATGATGAACTTACAATGAGATCAGAATTATGTGATCAGAAGAAGTTAAAGGAGTATGGTCAGTATGAAGCATATCAGAAACTTATGGAATCTTTTAAAGCAAGAGATCAGCCTGTGGAAATATGAGAAGCAAGAGTTGGTTAAGGGAATTTGTTATATCGTGATGATCGCATGGCTGTTTTTTGACCGAATTGCATTTGCGATTCTTTTGATTCCATATTTGTTTGTTTTTATGAAACAACAAAGAATCCATAAGGTGCATCGGGAGAAGGAAAAGCTGCGAAAGGAATTCCGTGAAATGATGATTTCTATTGGAAATAGTTTATCTGCAGGATACTCTATTGAAAATGCATTGAAAACAGCAAAAAATGATCTGGAGATGTATGAAGAACACAGTTTGTTGGCAAAAGAACTTCAATTGTTGATAAACAAGCTCAAAATGAACGAACCTGTGGATAATCTGCTTTTTGATATGGCGGAACATGTAGGTCTGGAAGAATTTTATCAGTTTGCACAGGTCATATCAATTGCGAAAAAAAGTGGTGGGAATCTGATTGAGATCACGGAAAATACGATAGAATATTTAAGTCAGGCAATCCAGACAAAAGAAGAGATTCACACGATGATCGCGGCAAAACAAATGGAGAAAAAGATCATGTCTGTCATGCCATATTTTATTCTCCTTTATGTAAGGATTGCAAATCCTGGATATTTCGACATACTGTATGAGAGTTTTGCCGGAGTTTTAGTCGCAGTGATTTCTCTTTTATGTCTGTGGATCGCAGATATATGGGCAGAGAGGGTGACTGAGATTGAAATTTAAGTTTCAATGGATTAATAAGATCGTGGAAAAACTTCCAGAAGAACTCAAAGAAAAAAGAAAAGCAGAGATAGGATCCTGTTTCATAGGAACAAAGAAACAATTAGATGAGAAAGTAAGGAAGAGTCTGTATGAACAGGTGAAGATCATAAGCGTGGCGACTATTATTTTTCTTATCGTTCTTTTTCTGACCATAATCTTTTATTTCAGTCAGGACCGTAGAATTCTGATCACAAGAGATGAAACGGGCGGCGAAGTTACAGAGCAACAGATTCGTATTAAAACAAAAAGCGATGATGATATTTACACCTTGGAGATTCATCCAAAAGGATATACAAAAGCCCAGATCACGCAGGCATTTGACAGAGGAGAAGCTTATTTAAGGAAACATCTTGTGGCGAAAAATAAATCATTAAATGAAGTGGAACGAAATCTTGAAATGCCAGTAAAAATACCTGGGGAAAATATTGCGGTACAATGGCAGAGTGATGATCCTACAGTCATCGATGAAGAAGGCAATGTGTTTTCGAAGAATGTCAAAAAAGACTATCTGTTGAATCTTGATGCAAGGATGGAATGTCAAGGAGAAGTAAGGATCTTAAAGATTCCTGTCTGTGTAGTTCCTGGAAATTCAGGGAAAAAGGTATCAGAAAAACAAAAGATCATTGCGGATCTTAAGAAATTGGAAGAAAAACATATTACGAAGGAGCAGTTTTATCTTCCAGATGTGATCCGGCAGGGCAGACTTTTACCTGCGGAAAATGAAAGTCAGATTCCTGCAATTTTATTTCTTGGGATTGCAGTGATCATATTTTTCTGGTATCACGAAAATGAAAAATATAAGGAACAAAGAATACAGACATTGGAACAATCTATGGTGGAGTATCCACAGATCATAGAACATCTGATCTTATTTCTAGGGACAGGAATGAGTGTGGTGGCTGCATTGGAAGCAGTAGCGACGGAATACGAGAAAGAACAAAGAAGAGGAAACAAAAAAGAAATCTTCGTATATGAACAGATCAAAAAAACATGCAGACAGATTTCATTTGGAGTTCCACAGACAAAAGCATTTGGTGAGATGGGCAAAAAGATTGGGTTGTCTTCTTATCAAAAATTATCTGTTCTGCTCGTACAGAGTATTACAAGAGGTTCAACGGATCTGTTTCTAAGGTTAAAAGAAGAGGAAGAAGGAGCTTTTTTTGAGAAAAAAGAACATGCAAAAAGGAAAGGAGAACAAGCAAGCACAAAACTGCTCGCACCGATGATGGTAATGTTGGTTGTTATTTTAGTATTATTGATGTTTCCAGCACTATCTACATTTTCATAAAAGGTCAGGGGGTAAAACATATGAGAAATTTTCTAAAGCATTTTTTTAAAGATGAATCAGGAATGGGTGTTGTTGAGGTGATTTTGATCATTGTAGTTTTGATCGGACTCGTCATTATTTTCCAGACGCAGATCAAGAAAGTCGTTGATAGCATTTTTAAAACGATCACTAGTAAAACAGGACAAGTCAAATGATCCGGGATGAGCAAGGTAGTATGAGTGCATTTCTTGCAATGTTATTTCTTGTTTTTTTACTGTTGATCAGCGTATGTGTGGAAGGAATCTATATGTATACAGCGAGGGGAAAGGCGATGGGTATTTATATGTCTGGGCTTTCTCATACAAAAGGAAATTATCAGAAAGAGCTTGCGGATATGTATCATATTTATGCGATGGATCCAAGATATCACAAGAAGATCGAAACAGATTTTTCAGACCGCATGAAAGAAAGTCTGGATCAGAATGGAGATCCTTTTCGCTTTCAAACAGGAAGTACAAAAATTTCAGATATACTTGATCTGTCGGCACAAAAAGGAGAAGTTTTGAAATATCAGATTCGGCAGCAGATGCAATATGAAGCAGCAGGGGATATTTTGAAAAACTTGACCAAAAAGATCAAGGTTGGAGAAGACCAGAAAAATGAGCTCTCAGGAATTAAGGATCAGATTCAAAAAGAGGAAGAAGAAGCAGAAGAAACGGAAAATGAAAAAACACTAACATCAGAACCAGTAAAAAAAGATCCGAGAAAAGGATTTATGAAATTGTTAAAAGAAGGCTCGGTCCCATTGATCATGGGAGAGAAAAAAGTGTCAGATCTTCCAATTAATATTGTCTATGGCAAAAAAGACACAACAAAGCAGAGTGCATGGAATTTTATGAACCGAAAAGATGTGGAAAAAGAATTAGATGAATTCGAAAAAACAGCATCAACGGATTCCTTTGCAAGTGAATTACCGGTAGTTTTATATGCAACAAAATATTTTCATTTTCTGACAGATACAACAAAAAAAGACGGGATTAAATATGAGATTGAATACTTGATCGCAGGGAAAGATTCGGAAAAAGAGAATCTTGGAATGGTTTTCTGGAGGATGATCGCACTTAGATTTGTGATGAATGCAGCTTGTGTATATCAAGATCCAGCCAAAGAAAAAGAAGCAGCATTGTTAGCAGCGTCAATTCTTGGAGTTACAGGATTTCCACCAGCAGTTGCGGTTGCAAAGAATCTGTTATTATTAGCACTTGCTTATGGGGAATCAGTGATCGATGTAAGAAATCTTGCAGATGGTAAAAAAATTCCAGCAGTAAAAACATCTTCAGACTGGCAGCTTTCTTTTGCAGGACTGGCAACGTTAAATTGCAAGAGAAAACCTGTGAAACAGGGAATGTCATACGAGGATTATTTGTTATTACTGTTGATATCACAAAAAGATAAACGTCAAAAATATTTCCGAATGATGGATCTGATGGAACAAAATATCCGAAGAAAAGTGTCAGATTTTAAATTGGATCAATGCATTTCTTCTTATAAGATCACGCAGAATCTGAAGTTGAAAAAACTCGGATTTGGTGGAATGATCTTGCCATTCGCAACATATACAGATCTTAAAATGTATCGATATGTAACGTATTAAAATTTAAATGATCAAAATGAAAGAAAGGGGGCAGAGAAAGATGTTCTCTTGTCAAAAACATTTCTCAAAAGTGAATCCGGTTCAAAATGATAACAATAACAACAAGATCGTCGTAAAAAAATCCAAGAGAGCATCTTCCTCTGCCTCAAATCTTTCTGGAAATGAGGAAGGTGCAATGACATTGGAAGCGAGTCTGATCGTCCCCATTTTTTTGATCGTTCTTTTGATGCTTACAAGTGCAGGAGAGATTTTGATGATCCACCAACAGATTTCTCATGGTGCTTGTGAGGCAGCAAAGAGGGCTGCAGTTAATGAATATCGCATCAGGCAGAAGAAAAAATCTGGAAGTGACTTATCAGGATTTAGTGCCAAGGCAGCTTTTCTGGCAGCGGTAAACCGTAAGTTTTTAGACCATTCGGCTTTGATCGGAGGAAGTGCAGGAGCGGCAGCGGCGTGTAGACTGACATTGACCTCTAAAGGGGAATATATCGTATCTGTGCGTTATTATATTCGCAAAACAATGCCGTTTTTATCAACCCATACAGTATCCTATGAGCAAAGTGTAAGGCAAAAATCCATGACAGGATATGTACCAGACGGAGATGAATTAAAAAAAGGCTATGTCTATATCACACCGCATGAAGCGGTGTATCATAAAGATCTCTCCTGTACACATCTGTCATTGGATATTTCTGTTGACGAAGATGTAGAAAAATATAGAAACAAGCGGACACAATACAAGCCATGTGATAAATGCACCAAGCATGAAAAAGGTGATTTTTCCTGTGTATATATCGCAAAAGAAGGGGAATCTTATCACACGGATCTTGGCTGCAGCGGGTTAAAAAGAACAGTCAAACAAGTAGATCTAAGTACATTAAAGGGGATGAGGCCATGCACGAGATGCGCAAAACAGGGGGATACATGACGGTTGAAATCAGTGCGCTGCTTCCGATCATTTTGATGGTGCTATGGATGTTTTTTAGCTATCTGTTTTATTTTATGAATTGTGGGATCGCACAAGGAATTATGGAAGAAGCAGTGCAGAAAGCGGCAGATGTTAAAATTACAGGGGCAGAGTATGATACGGGAAAGTTGTCGTATCAGAAAGTAAATCAAAAGTTGATCACTGGAAATGTGATATCGTCAAACAAGTCAGGAAATACAAAAGCTGAAAAAGAGATGAAAGAACAATTGCGAAGGCATCTGTTTATGGCAGAAGTCAGTTCGGTTAGAGTATCGACAACACCGCTTAGAGTTTCAGCAAAAATAAAGACAAGATCAGCAGTTGTGGCAGGTGATTTCTTAAGTATGTTTGGAATCTGTTTGTTTGAATATGAAGGAAATGATCAGGCACAGGGAGATTTTGAGATCGATCAGATCAGGAGGTGGAATGCACTTGAAGGAGCAATGGATTAGAGAAGGTTTTTCCAGTTATTATGTTGTTAAAAAAGAACAGAAATTAACATATGAAAAAAATATTCTTTACAATCATACACTTCCGTGTCTTCTTCCATGTGAATTCCGGATCGAAGATGGAGAAGAATATTATTATTATGAAACAGGTATTTACACAAAGTTAAAAGACAGGATTTCTATGCTAGAACCGAAATTGTTTTTTGCGTATCTTTTGGAAGTTTTTGAACAGGTAGCTTCCTATCTGTTAGAGCTGGATCATTTAAAATTAGATTTGGAATCTATGTTTCTGGATAAAGAAGACCGGCCAGTTCTTTGTTATCTGCCGGAGTATGAAAAAAAGATTGATGAGCAGCTTCGTGACTTTATAGAAGAATGTATCGAGTATATTTCTGGAGATGATAAAAAGAGGGTTCGTTTTTATTATGAATTTCACAGCTTTCTTATTAAAGAAAAACCGAATATGGAGCAGATGAAAGATTATCTGGAAGTTCGGTCAGAGAAAATGAATGGTGAAATTTTAAGAGAAAAAACAAAAAATGAAGAATCAAAATCAGCACAAAATATGCAGGAGAATCTATCGGATCTTATAAGAGATGAGAAAGATTCTCCTGAAAAAGATGAAATCAAAATTTATGAAAAAACACCGAAAAGAATTTTAATTCTGATCGGGAAAATAATAAGTGTTGTTGGTTGTTTTTGCAGCATATTGGGAATTGTTTATTTTGTATTAAAAATATTTGAATATGGATTTTATTATTTGTTTTTGATCGGATCACTAGTTTCGATCGCAGGTCTTGGTGTCAGTGTGTATGGATGTTATAAATTGTGGAAAAAGAACAAAAATCCAAAAACCTTTGTGGATTCTTGGCAGAAAACAGAAAATGCTGCAGAATTATTGGATGAGAAAACAATTCTGTTAGAGGATGAGGATGACAGGACGGTTCTTTTACTGGAAGAACCGATTGGAAGACTGGTTCCGAAGAATCCAGAACAAAAAGAAATTGTATTAGATGACGATGGATTTGTTATTGGAAGGTCCACACAAGGAACAGATCATCAATTAGAAGGAACTGGGATCAGTCGGAGACATATAAGATTTTATAAAGAAGATGGAAATGTATGTTGTGAAGATCTTGATTCGACAAATGGTATAAAGATCAATGGTGTAAAATTAAATGGGAAAAAGAATAAAAAAGCAGTATTAAAAGAAGGAGATTGCATAAAGATCGGACTTGAGGAGTTTTATTTTAAACAAGACTAGCCTCTGTGTTATAATAGTAGATACATAAATCAAAGCGGAGGAAATTATGTATCAGAAAATCATAGAATTGTTAAGGATTCATGGATATATGAAAAATGATACCGAAACAGGGCCATGTTATGTAAAGAATATCAATGGAAGAAATAAATGTGTGTTCGTGATATTTGATAAGAACCCGGATGGAAGTAGTATTTTAGAAGAAGATCTATATCATTTGGAAGACCATGCAAGACAGCTGTTTGGTATGGATTGTGCTGTGTTGACGCTTATCTTATCGCAGGATGATAAACCAGTATTTCTTGATCCAAAGGACCAGTTCGATGATCTGTATGGACCATTATCTATAGTATTAGCACAGAATGAGGCAAGTCAAGCAGGGCAAGAATCGGAAATAGAAGTGAAAGATAATAAAAGTGTCAAGGATTTCTGGAAATCGCTCTATCAATATAAAGCAACCCTTCTGATCTTTACAGCTAATTTGATCTGTTTTATTCTGACAGAAACTTATGGAGACAAGATCTATGATTCATTTGCGTGTAATGCGTATATGGTAAAGAAACTGCATGAATATTATAGACTTTTTACGTCGAATTATCTGCATTTTGGATGGGATCATTTCTTTAATAATATGGCAGTTTTCTTGCTCCTTGGATCTTCTTTGGAGAAAGTGATCGGAAGTGTGCGGTATGTCATTCTTTATACCGGAGCAGGCATTGCCGGAAGTATCATTTCTGTAGTATATTACAGCATGATAGGGCAAGATGTGTTGTCGGCAGGAGCTTCTGGTGCGATATTTGGATTAGTCGGTGCTCTTGCAGCAATATTTTTATTCTGCAAAGAACAACGACAGAGATTCGATGGATTTGGAATCTTTCTAATGATCGCAGGAAGTCTGTATCATGGATTCCAGAGTGGAACAACCGACAATGCAGCTCATATCGGAGGATGTATTTCTGGATTTATTTTGTCAATGCTTCTGTACGTGTTGGGCAGTTTAATTGCTGCTCATAAGCAGGGAAGATCAGTGTGAAAGTTGTTCCCTGATTCGGTGCAGAATCAATATGGATCTTAATATGAAGATCGCGAGCAATATTTTGTACAACGGATAATCCAATTCCGTTTCCGCCGGGATGGAAGGATACACCACGGTAGAAAGCTCTCGATTGCTGTTCTGTGGTCATTCCGATTCCTGTATCGGATAAATTTAATACAATATGTCCTTGTTCTTTACTTAAGTGGACTGTAATATGTGTAATATGAGGAGATCGGCAGGTCTCCTTTTTTTGTTGGATCGCTTTGACGGCATTGGAGATCAGATTATGAAATAACTGAAAAAGTTTTGATCTTGCACCGTAAACGTAAAAAGCGGTTCCGGGGTCTGCCTGAATAAAGAAGCGAATCTGTTCTTTATGGAGATAATAAGACCAGGAAGAACGGATTTCACTGATCACGCTGATCAGGTCGAGTGGTTCCATGGCGGCAGAAGATTCTTCTGCTGGTGCCAGAAACTGATGAATGAAATCAAATAAAGAAGAAAAATCATCTTTCATACGGTTCCAATGGTCATTTCCGGTAAGTGTATCATATGTTTTTTCAATGCACTGAATCTGTCCGTAGATGAGAGTCAGAGAATTGTTTATCTCATGTGAAAACGTAGAAAGTTCTTGTAAATCGTTCATTGTTGGCTCCTCTTGTAATTAAATTTCCTCTTTTATTATCGGAAAAAATAAGATTAAGGGCAAGAAAAAGCGTTCAAAAAAGTTCGATGTTTTCTGTCAAAAAACAATCATTGAAAAAGGATAGATACTCATGGTAAAATATAATGAAGTATGGCTATATGTCATATTTCAAAATAGAAGGGGGCATATGATATGTCTTACATGGCTTTATATAGAAAGTTCCGGCCAACACGTTTCAGTGAAGTAAAAGGTCAGGATCATATTGTGAAGACGCTTGAGAATCAGATGAGGACTGGGCGGATTGGTCATGCATATCTGTTTTGTGGGACAAGAGGTACTGGTAAGACAACAGTAGCCAAGATCCTTGCGAAAGCAGTAAACTGCGAACATCCAGTCGATGGGGAACCATGTGGAGAATGTGAAGTTTGCAAAGCAATCGCAGAAGGAAGTTCCATGAATGTGATCGAGATCGATGCAGCATCCAATAATGGTGTTGATAATATCCGAGAGATCAAGGAACAGGTACAGTATTCACCTGCAACAGGAAAGTACAAAGTTTATATCATCGACGAGGTGCATATGTTGTCTATAGGTGCTTTTAATGCATTGTTAAAGACACTGGAAGAGCCGCCAGAATATGTTATATTTATTCTTGCGACAACAGAAGTTCACAAGATACCGATCACGATCTTATCCAGATGTCAGAGATATGATTTTCATCGTATCACGGCAGCAACGATCAAGAAGCAGCTATCAGATCTGATGGAACAAGAACATGTTGATACAGAAGATAAGGCGTTGGAATATGTGGCACGAATGGCAGACGGTTCCATGCGTGATGCGTTAAGTTTGCTAGACCAGTGTATTGCATTTTATCTGGGTGAGAAATTAACATATGATAATGTTTTGGAAGTGCTGGGAACTGTTGATATTCAAGTGTATAGTGATCTGTTGGACATGATTCTTTCGCAGGATATCAATGGCGTGATGGATCTTCTGGAAGATGTGGCGAGACAGGGAAGAGAATGGTCACAATTTATTACAGATTTCCTATGGTATTTAAGGAATCTGCTCTTAGTCGGTCAAGGAAATGCTGCAGAGGAGGCATTGGAAGTATCAACAGATCAGTTGAAATTGCTGCAGGAGAAAGCACAGCAGGTGGAAGAAAACACACTGATCCGTTATATCAGAATCTTATCCGAATTGTTAGAGCGTATACGTTATGCGACATCCAAGAGAGTCCTTGTGGAAGTTGAGATGATGAAGATGTGCAGGCCACAGATGGAAGCAGACACAAACAGTCTGGCCGACAGGGTGAGGCAGTTAGAACAACAGTTAGAACAGTTGCTACAGTCAGGAATTCCAGTACAGCAGGCGGCACAAGCAGGACAAAATCAAATAGCACTGCAACAGGAAGTAAAATCAGAACAAGATCCTGTCAAACAGTTAAATGAGAAGTTTCCGCCAGCAAAAGTTGAGGAACTTATAGAACTTGTGAATCACTGGAGAGATGTCAAACGCAATCTGTCACCACAGATGAAGTATTGTTTACAGAGAGCAACACTTTCGGTCAACGAAGAAGGAACTGCGTTAAGAGTACTGTTCCCAAAAGAAATGAACGTGGAAAGTGGATATTTCTTAGAGGAACCAGAGCGTATTGAACAGCTTAAGCAGGAATTATCAAGACAGTCTGGCAGAGATGTCGAACTGGAAGTTAGTGTGATGAATACAGATAATGATGACAGTGATATGATCAATTTAGACTGCATTCATATGGATGTAAAAATAGAAGATTAAAACGAAACTTATAAAAATGAATTTTCAGGAGGAATGAACAATGGCAAAAAGAAGTGGTGGATTTCCAGGTATGGGTGGAAATATGAATCAGCTGATGAAACAGGCACAGAAGATGCAGAAACAGATGGAGGAAACAACAAAAGCGTTAGAAGAATCCACATATGAAGCAACAGCAGGTGGTGGAGTTGTAAAAGTTGTTGTATCCGGTAAAAAAGAAGTAGTTTCTGTACATTTAGAAGAAGAAGTTGTAGATCCAGATGACATTGAAATGTTAGAAGATCTGATCGTAGCTGCTACAAATGAAGCACTTCGTAAGATGGAAGAAGATTCCCAGGAGAAGATGGGGAAAGTCACTGGTGGATTAGGAGGAATGGGTGGAGGATTTCCATTCTAGATAGAGTGAGAGACTATGGATTATTACAGTAATCAGATCACACAGTTGATCGAAGAACTTGGGAAACTCCCCGGAATTGGACCTAAATCCGCAGGAAGACTGGCATTTCACATTATCAATATGCCACAGGATCAGGTGCAGAAATTGTCAGATACGATCATTTCCGCAAAGACTAATGTACATTATTGCAAAGAATGTTGTACACTGACAGACAATGAGATCTGTCCGATCTGTGCGAGTGACAAACGTGATCACAGCACGATCATGGTCGTTGAGAACACGAGGGACTTAATGGCGTATGAGAAAACAGGAAAATACGAAGGTGTTTACCATGTTCTCCATGGAGCAATTTCTCCGATGCTTGGAATTGGTCCAGATGATATTCGTCTGAAAGAGCTGATGGCGAGACTGCAGGGAGATGTCAAAGAATTGATCATAGCAACAAACTCCAGTCTGGAAGGTGAGACAACAGCGATGTATATCAGCAAACTTGTCAAACCAACAGGCATCAAAGTCAGTAAGATCGCAAGCGGAGTTCCGGTTGGAGGAGATCTGGAATATATAGATGAAGTAACGTTACTTCGAGCATTAGAAGGACGTACCGAAATATAAAAATAAAAAAGAAGCTTTGGCTAAAGAAAAATGTTGATCAACGACATAAAACTTAAGTCAAGGCTTCTTTTTACATTATATAATGATGAGAGTGTCAAAAGTAAATTTTGCCACTCTCTGATGTACCCGGATTGCTTCATTGCTACGCAATTTCGCAATCCTCGAACACCTCGAACTCCCATAAAATGGTGTGTTCACACCATTTTATTCCGTTCTCGTTGTTCGGCGTGTCAATAAGTATAAATTGCTTATTTGTGCAAGCACAAACGCAATTTATACTTTTGACACTTACATCATATAATCATAAAACAAAAAAAGAAAGAACCGACTAGCTAGGTCGGTTCTCTCTTTTAAAACAATAAGGAGAGGATTTTCATCCTCAAGAGGGGTAGGATTTGAAAGTATTAACTACTTTACGGTTTTTATTATCACATAAAAATGTGTCCAAATTGTGAACAAAATACACATTTTTTGTGAAAATGGAATAATATGATATAAGTGTCAAAAGCATAATTGATCAGAGGTCTTTTCTTGAAAAACAATAGTAAATGGGATAAAATACATCTAAACAGAGTAATATGTAAACTCTCAAAATAAGAACACACAGGAAGGAAGATATATAATATGAAGAAAGAAGATTGTATTTTTTGTAAGATCGCAGGTGGAGAGATTCCATCAAACACAATTTATGAAAACTCTGAGTTTAAAGTGATCATGGATATTGCACCAGCATCCAAAGGGCATGTACTGATCATTCCGAAAGAACATTTTAAAGATATCTATGAGATTGATGCGATCACAGCAGGAAAATTATTCCAGTTAGCAACAGTTGTTGCGAGAGCATTAAAAGAAGTGCTTCACTGTGATGGATTAAATGTTTTACAGAACAACGGACTGATCGCAGGTCAGACAGTATATCATTTCCATATGCATTTGATCCCAAGATATGAAGGGGATGACGTGACGATCGGATGGAAAGAACATTCCACAGAAGATATCGATATGGAACAATTAAGACAGGATATTAAAAAGGCACTCTAGGAGAGAAATATGGCAAAAACTTCATGGAAACCTGGAAATATGATCTATCCTTTGCCAGCAGTTATGGTGACTTGCAGAGATAAAGGTCAGGATAACATCATTACGATCGCATGGACAGGGACGATCTGTACGAATCCGCCAATGACGTACATTTCTGTCCGCCCAGAGAGACATTCTTATGAAATGATCAAGAATAGTGGAGAATTTGTGATCAACCTGACAACAAAACAGTTAACAAGAGCAACGGATTTCTGCGGAGTACGTTCAGGAAGAGATGTTGATAAATTCAAAGAAGCAAGATTGACAAAAGAAGAAGCACAGGTTGTGGATGCACCGATCATCGCAGAAAGTCCGGTAAATATCGAATGTAAAGTAGAGAAGATCGTACCACTTGGCTCACATCATATGTTTATGGCGAAAGTTGTCAATATTATGGTGGATGATGATTATATGGAAGACAACGGACGCTTTGCACTGGAAAAAACGAATCCGTTGATCTATTCACATGGCGGATATTATGAAACAGGAAAGAAATTAGGAACCTTTGGCTACTCAGTAAGAAAGAAAAAGAAAAGGAAAAAACCAAATGGCAGAAAAAAATAATAACTACATATTGATTGGAATGCCGGGTTCTGGAAAGAGTACGATCGGAGTACTTTTAGCCAAAGCCCTTGGTTATGATTTTGTGGATACAGACCTCGTGATTCAGCAAAAAGGCGGAGGTTTATTAAAAGAAATCATTGCAAGAATTGGAAATGACGGATTTAAACAGTTAGAAGAAGACGTAAATGCTTCAATTGATGTCGATAAATCAGTAATTGCACCAGGAGGAAGTGCTGTTTACAGCGATAAGGCCATGAAACATTTTAAAGAAATCGGAACTGTGATCTATTTAAAATTGAATTATCAGACAGTAAAACGTCGTCTTGGAAATCTCAAAGCAAGAGGTGTTGTGTTGGAAGAAGGGCAGACCTTGCATGATTTATACTGCGAAAGAATCCCTTATTATGAGAAGTATGCAGACATCACAGTGGAACTGGATAAATTATCCATCGGAGACTCTTTAGAAAAAGTGTTGGAAAACCTCTAATAGTATGATATAATATAATCTGTATGATTTTAAATAATTACCGAAAGATAGAAATTAGGTTTAATAATATAGATAGAGATAATTGAGGTGTATCATGGAACAGTATATCATTAAAGGTGGTAACCCGTTAGTAGGAGAAGTAGTAATTGGCGGTGCGAAGAATGCAGCACTGCCTGTTTTAGCTGCGGCAGTAATGACAGATGGAAAATGTATGATAGATAATATGCCAGATGTAAGAGATATTAACGTATTACTTCAGGCAATGCAGGAAATTGGAGCAGATATAGATAGAACAGGAAAACACGAAGTAACGATCAGCGGAAAAGGAATTCATCCAGAGTGTGATGTAGACAATGAATTTATTCGTAAGATCAGAGCTTCTTACTATTTAATTGGTGCTTTACTTGGTAAATACAAGAGAGCAAGAGTTGCACTTCCAGGTGGATGTGAGATCGGAAGCCGTCCGATCGACCAGCATATCAAAGGATTTAAGATGCTGGGAGCTCAGATTGAGATTGAGAATGGTATGATCAGTGCAACAGCAGAGGAATTAAAGGGAGCCCATATTTACATGGACGTTGTTTCTGTAGGAGCGACGATCAATGTTATGATGGCAGCATCGCTTGCTAAGGGAAATACGATCATCGAGAATGCAGCAAAAGAGCCACATGTCGTTGATGTAGCGAATTTCTTAAACAGTATGGGAGCAAAGATCCGTGGAGCAGGAACTGATGTCATCCGTATCAAGGGTGTTGAGAAGTTTGGAGATTGTCAGTACTCCATCATTCCAGACCAGATCGAAGCTGGAACATTTATGACAGCAGCAGTTGCAACAAAGGGTGACATTATGATCAAGAATGTTATTCCAAAGCATTTAGAAGCAATTTCTGCAAAATTAATCGAAATTGGAGCAGAAGTTGTAGAATTCGATGACGCAGTACGTGTATCAGCGACAAAACGTCTGGAATCTACAAACATTAAGACATTACCATATCCTGGATTCCCAACGGATATGCAGCCACAGATGGCGGTAACACTTGCATTATCCAATGGAACAAGTGTGATTTCAGAGAGTATTTTTGAAAATCGTTTTCGCTATGTGGATGAACTGACAAAGATGGGAGCAACCATTCAGGTCGATGGAAGAACTGCGATCATCAGCGGAGTTGAGGGATTTACAGGAGCTGACGTACACGCCCCAGACTTAAGAGCTGGAGCAGCCCTTGTCATTGCAGGATTATCTGCAAAAGGATTTACAACCGTCAGCGATATTGGATATATTTATCGTGGATACGAACAGTTTGAACAGAAGCTTAAACAATTGGGTGGAGAGATTCAGCTGGTTAACAATGAAAAAGAAGTTGCAAAGTTTAAGTTAAAGATAGGATAAAAGGAGAATTGCCTGAATGAGACAATACCTGAAAAACGAAGTGTTCAAAGTATCCAAGTGGGTAGAATTATTTATATCAGCGATCATTATGATCGCAGTCATCGGAGGAACAATCTATCTGGTAAAAGATGTGGTACAATTAATGATGAATTACCCAACATCCAGAGATATTTATAAATTTGTTGGTGTAGCGTTTAATCTCGTCATTTGTATCGAGTTTGTAAAGATGCTTTGTAAACATACCCCAGATACGTTAGTAGAAGTTATGATGTTTGCCATTGCAAGGCAGATGATCGTGGAACATACGAGCCCACAGCAGAATCTTATAGTAGTTTTAGCGATCGCGATTTTATTTACGATCAAGAAATTCTTTTTTGGAAAGTTTGATGATATAGATAAGACAGTATTTTTGCCAACTCAGAGAATTTCAAGTATCAATGAACTGGTTCATGTGGAAATTCCAAAAGAAACACAGCATCAGACATTGGGAGAATTACTTGAGAAACGAATTGGAACAGAGAGTGGGAATTTTCAGGTAGGTCAGTGTTATTTCTTTGAAGGAGGAGCACTTCGTGTAGCCAAGGTAAAGAATGGTAAGATAACACAGATCGAAGTTATCCGGAGTAAGAATGCACCGGTCGTGTTAAAGAGGTAAATAAAGGCCCGGAATCCTTCGGGTCTTTTCATGATATTTTACAAATAACAGATATATTTTAAGAAAGGATAATAGAATGGATAAAGTATTATTCACATCAGAGTCCGTGACAGAAGGACATCCAGATAAAATCTGTGATCAGATTTCTGATGCAATCTTAGATGCACTTTTAGAACAGGATCCAATGAGCCGTGTTGCATGTGAGACTTGCACAACAACAGGAATCGTTATGGTCATGGGAGAGATATCTACAAAAGCATATGTAGATATTCAGAAAATTGTCCGCGATACTGTTCGTGAGATTGGATATACAAGAGGTAAATATGGATTTGACGCTGATACATGCGGTGTTATTACAACAATCGATGAACAGTCCAGTGACATTGCCATGGGTGTAGACAAAGCACTAGAAGCAAAAGAGAATAACATGACAGATGAAGAGATCGACGCAATTGGAGCCGGAGATCAGGGAATGATGTTTGGATTTGCTACTAATGAAACAGAAGAGTACATGCCATACCCAATCTCTCTTGCACATAAGCTTTCAAGACAGTTAACAAAAGTGAGAAAAGATGGAACATTGTCGTATTTAAGACCAGATGGTAAAACACAGGTAACTGTAGAATATGATAATGGAAAACCAAGTCGTCTTGATGCAGTTGTGTTATCTACACAGCATGATCCAGATATCACTCAGGAGCAGATTCATGAAGATATCAAACGTGAAGTATTTGATAAGATCCTTCCAGCGGATATGGTTGATGATGAAACAAAATTCTTCATTAACCCAACAGGAAGATTCGTGATCGGTGGACCACACGGAGATGCAGGGTTAACAGGAAGAAAGATCATCGTAGATACATACGGTGGATACGCACGCCATGGTGGTGGAGCTTTCTCTGGAAAGGACTGTACAAAAGTAGACCGTTCTGCAGCTTACGCAGCACGTTATGTAGCGAAGAACATTGTAGCAGCCGGATTAGCTGACAAATGTGAGATTCAGTTATCTTATGCAATCGGTGTAGCAGAGCCAACATCTATCATGGTTGATACATTTGGAACAGGAAAGAAATCCAATCAGGAATTGGTAGACCTGATCCGTAAATATTTTGATCTGCGTCCAGCAGGAATCATCAAGATGTTAGATTTAAGAAGACCAATCTATAAACAGACAGCAGCATATGGACATTTCGGAAGAAATGACCTTGATCTTCCTTGGGAGAGACTTGACAAAGTTGATCTGTTAAAAGGTGAATAAAACGAAACACATCACTAGGCAACTCAGGAGGAAATCGAGTGAAAAATGAATTAGTGATCGTCATCGATTTTGGTGGTCAGTATAACCAGTTAGTTGCACGCCGCGTTCGCGAGTGCAATGTATACTGCGAGATTTATTCTTACAAGATCGGTATCGATAAAATCAAAGAAATGAATCCAAAGGGAATCATCTTAACAGGCGGACCAAACAGTTGTTACGAACCAGATTCCCCAACATACAGCAAGGAATTATTCGAACTTGGAATCCCAGTTTTAGGATTATGTTATGGAGCACAGCTGATGCAACATGTCCTTGGAGGAAAAGTAGAGAAAGCCGAAGTCAGCGAATATGGTAAAACAGAAGTGCTGATCGACAAGAAAGATTCCAAATTATTTGAAAATGTATCAGAAAAAACAATCTGTTGGATGAGCCATACAGACTACATCTCACAGGTAGCTCCAGGATTTGAAATTTCTGCACATACAGCAGATTGTCCAGTTGCAACAGCTGAGAATGCAGATAAATCCTTATATGCGATCCAGTTCCATCCAGAAGTACTTCATACAGTCGAAGGAAAGACAATGCTTTCCAACTTCGTATTAGGAGTCTGCGGATGTGCAGGAGATTGGAAGATGGATGCTTTCGTAGAAAGCACAATTAAAGAAATCCGCGAGAAAGTCGGAGATGGAAAAGTATTACTTGCCTTATCAGGAGGAGTAGATTCATCCGTAGCAGCCGGATTATTATCAAGAGCCATTGGAAAACAGTTAACATGTGTATTCGTCGACCACGGATTATTACGTAAAGACGAGGGAGACGAGGTAGAAGGCGTATTTGGAGAAAATGGACAGTTTGATCTAAACTTTATCCGTGTCAATGCACAGCAGAGATACTATGACAAATTAAAAGGAGTCACAGAACCAGAAGCAAAACGTAAGATCATCGGAGAAGAATTCATCCGAATCTTCGAAGAAGAAGCGAAGAAGATTGGTGCAGTAGACTTCTTAGCACAGGGTACAATCTATCCAGACGTCGTAGAAAGCGGATTAGGTGGAGAATCAGCAGTCATCAAATCCCACCACAACGTAGGAGGATTGCCAGACTTCGTAGATTTCAAAGAAATCATCGAACCATTACGTGACCTGTTCAAAGACGAAGTAAGACAGGCAGGACTACAGTTAGGAATCCCAGAAAGACTTGTATTCCGTCAGCCATTCCCAGGACCAGGACTAGGAATTCGAATCATCGGAGAAGTCACAGAAGAAAAAGTAAAAATCGTCCAGGACGCAGACGCGATCTACAGAGAAGAAATCGCCAAAGCCGGATTAGACAGAGAAATCAACCAGTATTTTGCAGCATTAACTAATATGCGAAGTGTTGGAGTAATGGGAGATTTTAGAACATATGATTATGCAGTAGCATTAAGAGCTGTTAAGACAATCGACTTTATGACAGCAGAAGCATCTGAGATTCCTTATGAAGTATTGAATAAGGTAATGAACAGGATTATTAATGAGGTTA
>JAHZAT010000063.1 GCA_019423795.1 Clostridiales bacterium | reverse complement strand
TTTTATTTATGTTGAGTCTGTTATTTCTTTATTCAGATAGATAAAAAACTAAATTATTCAATAGAAAGAATCTCCATATTCGCCTGTCCTTCCACAGCTCCATATGTAAATGTGATCTTAGTTCCTTCGTCCATATCATTTAATTTATTCACAAGTTCTTCATCATTCACCATAAATGTCTGGTAACTTCCGTCAGACATCTCAATCTCTACAGAACTTGTGTCTGCAAATCCATTATAAGTACCTGTTGCACTCTTTGGTTTGGCCTGTTCATCTTTCTTTGTTGCTGTTGTTGTCTTTGTCTGTTCTTTTGTGCTTTCTTCTGATGTTGCTGTTGCAACTGGTTTTTCTTCTTCTGTCGTATCTTTTTCTGTGTTTTCTTCTGTTGTAGGTTCTGCTGTTGTCGTTTCGCTGTTTGTTGATTCAGGGCTGCTTGGGCTCTTCTTTCCGCAAGCTGCAAATGTAAATGCGCTTAGCACGATGATTGTTGAAATTAATAAAAATCTTTTTCTCATAGTTCATGTACTCCTTTCTGAGATAAGTTCAGTATATCCTATTTATACTTTCATGGCAAGTTTCTATCATATTCCTAGTCTTATTTTCATATCATTAGAGGTAGAACATAAAGGAGGATCTATGTTGAACGAAAAATATCAGGCACTACTGGATCAATATGATATTTCTGTCTCTCATACTCGACGGGGCCGAGGCTGTGTTTTGTGTTTTGGGGAAAATGATGTCTATGCTTTATCCCAGACTTCTCTATCAGAAGAACGTCTTTGTGCTGTTTCTGAATGG
This sequence comes from Clostridiales bacterium, assembly GCA_019423795.1. GTDB lineage: Bacteria > Bacillota > Clostridia > Lachnospirales > Lachnospiraceae > Anaerostipes. Next base: position 3,053 of record JAHZAT010000063.1, on the reverse strand, counting down.
ACTTTGGCAATGCATGACCATCATTTTTATAAAACCGACCAGTACATTTTAAATAAAGACGGATATTTTCTTACTTTTGACCGGTATTACGAAACATTTGCGCTTAGAAAAACTTATTTGGGTACGGAATGTGATATTCATGCTTTAAAAGATATCAGATCTTCTGCAGAAAATCTCGCAAGCTTTCATAATCATTGTCTTGCTATTTCTTTTTCATCTGAAAATCTTAGAAAATATACATCCATTTCCACATATTATGAGCAAAAATATTTGGAATTAAAAAGTATTGCACGTTACATACGCAAACGCAAAAAGAAAGGGATTTTTGAATATTTATTTTTGGAACAGACGAAAGCCTTCTGGGAACAGATGGAGCGTTCCATCCAAATCTTAAATGAAACCACACCTTCTCGCCGTGGATGGTGTCATGGGGCTTATAACCACCATAATATCATCATGACATCCTCTGCCCCTGCTACGATCCATTTTGAACATTTTTACCATGGATATCCGATTCTGGATGTTTATTATTTCCTAAAGAAGGCACTTGAGAAAAATAATTATAATTTTGCCTTTTGTGAAACCTTTTTATCAAACTATGACCGCTTTATGCCTTTGTCAAAAGATGACCTTTTATGCCTGTATGGATTGTTTTTATTTCCGGAAAAATTCTGGAAGATCTCGAATCAGTATATGGCACACAAAAAACATTGGATTTCTCCACGATATATCGAGAAATTAGAGGAGTTTATTCACAATAAAGAAGCTCGCTCGATTTTCCTCGAAAAATATGTACAAATTTATAATGTTTTTTCATGAGTTTTAAGGTATAATTAAACAAAAGGCATTTTTATAACTTAAAGGAGGAGTAATTTATGAACTACAAAGAAACTTATCAGGAATGGCTTTCTAATCCTTATTTTGATGAAGATACAAAAAAAGAATTAACAGCTATCGAGAACGATGAAAATGAAATCAAAGAACGTTTTTACGCAGATCTTGCATTTGGTACTGCTGGACTTCGTGGAATCATCGGTGCTGGTATCAACCGTATGAATATTTATGTTGTAAGAAAGGCTACTCAAGGATTAGCTGATTATATCTTAGAACAGGGAACAGATAAGAAACGTGTTGCTATCGCATTTGATTCAAGACATATGTCTCCTGAATTTGCTGACGAAGCAGCCCGCACTCTTGCTGCTAACGGAATCAAAGCATTTATCTTCGAATCCTTACGTCCAACACCAGAATTATCATTTGCCGTAAGACATTTAGACTGTATCGCTGGTATCAACGTAACAGCCAGCCATAACCCACCTCAGTACAATGGATACAAAGTATACTGGGAAGATGGTGCTCAGTTTACAGATCCTCATGCTTCAGGTGTTACAGCGAAAGTTAATGCGATCACTGACATTTCAACTTGCAAGACAATGTCTAAAGAAGATGCCGTAACTGCAGGTTTATATGAAGTGATCGGTAAAGAAGTTGATGACGCTTATATCGCAGAAGTTGAAAAACAGGTGATCAACCAGGCTTCCATCGATGAGATGGCTTCCAAATTAAAGATCGTTTATACTCCTCTCCATGGAACAGGTAATCTTCCAGTACGTCGCGTACTTGACGATCTTGGATTTAAGAATGTATATGTTGTTCCAGAACAGGAACTTCCAGATGGTGACTTCCCAACAGTCAGCTATCCAAACCCAGAAGCAAAAGAAGCATTTGCATTAGGTCTTGCTCTTGCCAAAGAAAAAGATGCTGATCTTGTTCTTGCTACTGACCCTGATGCTGACCGTTTAGGTGTATATGTAAAAGATGCTAAGAGCGGAGAATATATTCCTTTAACAGGTAATATGTCTGGTTCTTTATTATGCGAATATGTATTAAGCCAGAAGAAAGAAAAAGCTGGATCTCTTCCAGCAGATGGTGCTGTTGTTAAATCTATCGTTACAACAAACCTTGTTGATGAGATCGCGAAGGCTTACAATGTGAAACTGATCGAAGTATTAACTGGATTCAAATGGATCGGTAAAGAAATCCTTGGATTTGAACAGTCTGGAAAAGGTACATATCTGTTCGGATTAGAAGAAAGCTACGGATGCCTGATCGGTACATATGCAAGAGATAAAGATGCTGTTTCTGCTACAGTTGCTCTTTGTGAAGCTGCTGCTTACTATGCAACAAAAGGTAAGACATTATGGGATGTTATGATCGACATGTATGAGAAATACGGATACTGTGTAGACAGCATCACAGCAATGGACTTCCCAGGATTAGAAGGTATGGATAAGATGAAAGCTATGCTTGCTAATTTACGTGAGAACCCATTAAAAGATATCGCTGGTTATAAAGTTCTTAAGATCCGTGATTACAGCAAAGATACTGTTCTTGATGTAGAAAGCGGTAAAGTAGAACCTACAGGACTTCCTTCTTCAGATGTTCTTTATTATGAACTTGAAGGTGGAGCTTGGGTTTGCGTTCGTCCTTCTGGTACAGAACCTAAAATCAAATTCTACTATGGTGTAAAAGCTTCTAGTATGGATGAAGCTCAGGTTGAAAGTGCTAAATTTGCTGAGTGGGCTAAGGCTCAGGCATAATTTTTGATTATGTAGTTGGCCAGCTGTAGGCTTTGAGTATATGATAAAAAATAAATAAACGACAGGAAAAGCAGCTAGGGAATTTTACACACGTTTTTTACAGATCGCTTATCCGTCGGCTTTCCTTGCAAAACTCGCCTTCAAAGGTATTGAAATACCTTACTCTTTGAGGCTCAGACATTGCACCAAGCCGACTGCGAATCCGTAAAAAACGTGGCAAAATTCCAATGCTGCTTTTCCTGTCGTTTATTTATTTTTTATCATATACCAGAAGTCTATAGTGTGGACAATTACAGTATTGAAAAATCTGAGTAGTTGTGTATGGTAAACGGTATTGGTATGGTAAAACATACACATTCCATGATGATTTGAATAGTGAACAACTCGGTGCCTGTGTGATCACAGAAAGTCAAAAAGACCGGAGATAACTATTCCCGTTATCTCCGGTCTTTT
>JAHZAT010000062.1 GCA_019423795.1 Clostridiales bacterium | reverse complement strand
GGAGTTTATTTGATGCATAATAGCAAAGATGAGATCATTTACGTTGGAAAAGCGATCAAGTTATGTAATCGTGTGCGTCAGTATTTTCAAGACAGCCGGAATCTGTCTGTGAAGATTCAGCATATGGTAAAGAATGTTGCTTATTTTGAATATATCATCACGGATTCAGAACTGGAAGCTTTAGTGCTTGAGAACAATCTGATCAAAGAGCATCATCCAAAATATAATACAAAACTGAAAGATGACAAAGGCTATCCTTACATTAAAGTAACGGTCAATGAAGAATTTCCAAGAATCATGCTGGCAAGGAAGATGAAAGCAGATGGAGGAAAGTATTTCGGACCTTATACGAGTGCAGGAGCAGTAAATGATACGATCGAGCTGCTTCGCAAGATCTTTAAGATCCGTACCTGTAACCGAAGACTTCCAAAAGATACAGGGAAGGACAGGCCTTGTCTGTACTATCAGATCAAGCAGTGTGATGCACCATGCCAAGGATATATATCCAAGGAAGAATATGCAAAACAGATCGAAGAAACAATCAAGTTTCTAAATGGAAATTATAAACAGGTTGCAAAAATGCTTCAGGGGAAAATGCAAAAAGCATCGGATGAATTGGAATTTGAACAGGCAATGGAATACAGAGATTTGCTCAAGAGTATTGAGCGGATCATGGACCGTCAGAAGATCAATACGTATGCGTTTGAGGACCGTGACATTATTGCAATGGCACAGGATGATAAGGATGTTGTCGTATCTATTTTCTTTATCCGCCAAGGAAAGCTTCTTGGAAGAGAACATTTTCATATGGAAGCAGATGAGGAAAGTTCAAAGGAAGAAGTTTTAGGAGCTTTTGTCAAACAGTTTTATGCGGGGACACCTTATCTTCCAGGGGAAATCTTTCTGGAACATGATATTTCAGAAAAGGAGATCATTGAAGAATGGTTGTCGAAGAAACGAGGAGCAAAAGTACATTTTAAGATACCAGTGCGTGGGCAAAAACACAAGATGGTAGAGATGGCAAAGGAAAATGCCCAGAATGTATTAAGAATGGATCGTGAAAAGATCAAACGGGAAGAAAGAAGGACGATCGGGGCAGTTCATGAGATTGAAGAATTGCTCGGGATGGAAGGCTTGAATCGAATGGAGGCATTTGATATTTCTAATATCAGTGGATTTCAGACCGTAGCATCCATGGTCGTATTTGAAAGAGGAAAAGCAAGAAGAAGAGATTATCGCAAGTTCCGTTTAAGAACCATTGAAGGTCCGGATGACTATGCCAGTATGGAAGAAGTTTTGACCAGAAGATTTCTTCATGGAAAGAAAGAACTAGAAGAACTGAAAGAACAAGGGAAAGACACTACACTTGGCAGTTTTACAAAATTTCCGGATATTCTGATGATGGATGGAGGAAAAGGACAGGTCAATGTTGCACTTCGTGTGCTGGATCATTTGGGACTTGATATTCCAGTATGTGGAATGGTCAAAGATGATGATCATAGAACGAGAGGCTTGTATTATAACAACGAGGAAATCATATTTGCGCCAAACAGCGAAGCATTTTTACTTGTGACGAGGATACAGGATGAAGCCCATCGTTTTGCGATCGAATATCACAGGTCATTGCGTGCAAAAGGGCAAGTACATTCTGTTCTTGATGACATCAAAGGCGTTGGACCAAAGAGACGAAAAGAATTAATGAAGTATTTTAAAGATCTTGGACAAATCAAGACAGCAACAGTTACGGAACTTTTAAATGTTCCTGGCATGAATCAAAGTACTGCAGAGTCTATTTATGGGTTTTTTCACGATTCCAAGCAGTAATGAAATATGTTAGAATAGAGAAAGAGACAGACAATCAAGGGTGCAGAAAGAGAGAAAGATTATGGATAAAGAGCATAGAGTATCAGTATATGATATGGTCAAGGAATTAAATTTAAAAGAAGTAACACCAGAGATCAATTCAAAAGAAGTTTATATTGAACAGGCAGAGATCAACCGTCCAGCATTACAGTTGGCAGGTTTTTTTGAAAATTTTGCACAGAATCGAGTTCAGATCATCGGAAAAGCAGAACACCTTTTTATTGAAGAGGTAGAAAAAGATGTTGAAAATGCGAAAAATATTTATAAAAGATTTATCGGAGCGGGAATTCCAGTTATCGTATTTTGCAGGAATCTGCATCCAAGTGAGATGATGATAAAAGTTGCGAAAGAGTATGGGGTACCGGTTTTGATATCTCAGGATGCGACATCTGAATTTATGGCGGAAGTGATCCGCTGGCTGGGAACTGTATTGGCTCCAAGCATCACGATCCATGGAGTTTTGGTCGATGTATTTGGTGAAGGAATCCTGATCACAGGAGAGAGTGGGATCGGTAAGAGTGAAGCAGCTTTAGAGTTGATCCGAAGAGGACACCGTCTGGTATCTGATGACGTTGTAGAGATCAAGAGGGTCAGCAAGAAGTCATTGATCGGAACATCTCCGGAAGTTACAAGGTTCTTTATCGAACTGAGAGGAATCGGTATTATTGACGTTAAGAATCTGTATGGTGTTGAAAGTGTTAAGATGGAGCAGGAGATCAATCTGGTCATTCAGTTGGAAGACTGGAACAAAGATGCGGATTATGACCGCTTAGGATTAGAAGAGAAATACGTAGAATATCTTGGCAATAAAGTTGCAGCACATACACTGCCAATTCGTCCAGGGCGTAACTTGGCGATCATCGTAGAAGCAGCAGCGATCAATCACAGACAGAAGAAGATGGGATATAATGCAGCCGAAGAACTTTATAAACGTGTTACAGGTCAGATGGAGGATTAAATGATATGAAATATTTATATGGAATTGATATTGGTGGAACAACAGTAAAAATGGGTCTGTTTGGAGAAGATGGAACATTAAAAGAGAAATGGGAGATCAAGACAAGAACTGAGGAAAATGGAAAGAACATCCTGCCAGATATTGCACAGGCAGTGAATGATCACAGCAAAGCAAATGGTTTTGATAAGGAAGATGTGATCGGACTCGGAGTTGGAGTTCCAGGAGCTGTTCTTGAGTTTTCAAAAGTTAATGAATGTGTGAACCTTGGATGGGGAAGCGTGGATGTGGCAGGAGAATTGTCAAAGCTTATAGGGTGTAAGGTAAAGGCAACAAATGATGCCAATGCAGCAGCCTTAGGAGAGATCTGGATGGGAGCAGCAGCAGATTATAACAGCGCGGTGATGATCACTCTTGGAACAGGAGTCGGAGGCGGTATCATCGTTGATGGAAAGATCATTGATGGAAGCCGTGGATATGGTGGAGAGATCGGTCATATGACTGTGGATCCTTTTGATGATCGTGTATGTAATTGTGGAAAGACAGGATGTCTGGAACTTTATGCATCTGCAACGGGAATTGTATATGAGACAAAGAAAGCATTAAAGGATTTTAAAGAAGCGACTACACTAAGAGACCTTGATGAAGTAACTGCAAAAGACATTTTTGATGCTGCAAAAGAAGGAGATACATTTGCCAAAGAACGGGTAGATGATCTTGGACAGAAATTAGCACTTGCAGCAGGGAATATCGCATTGATGGTCGACCCAGAAGTGTTTGTTATCGGTGGAGGCGTATCAAGAGCTGGACAGATCCTTTTAGATGCGGTCAATGCACATTTTAAGAAGTATACATTTGGAAAAGCACAGGAGACAGGATTTGTACTTGCGACTCTTGGAAATGATGCTGGAATTTATGGTGCAGCTAGTCTGATGCTTTCATAAGATGAAGAGATTTGGAATCCTGTGATATACAGGATTCCATCTTGCATTAATATTAAGAATGGAGAAATTATGGATACAAAGATTGATCAGTTAAAACAGATTATACCAGAAAAATATATTTTAAGACAGGAACCGATGAAAAATCATACAACATTTCGTATTGGGGGACCCGCTGATATTTTTGTGGCACCAGAGAATATGGAAGAGATCAAAGCGGTCAGTCGTTTTGCAAAAGAAGAGGGAATTCCATTATTTGTTTTAGGAAATGGGAGTAATCTTTTGGTTGCAGATGATGGAATGGACGGAATTGTTCTTCAGATTTACAAAAACTACAGTGGAATTGAAGTCCGTGGTAATGAACTTATCGTCAAAGCAGGAACTTTATTAAGTTCTACATCCAGAGCAGCACTCAATGAAGAATTAACTGGATTTGAGTTTGCAGGTGGAATTCCTGGAACATTTGGCGGAGCTGTCGTTATGAATGCTGGTGCATACGGTGGTGAGATGGTGCAGGTACTAAAAGAAGTGACAGTTCTTACAAAAGAAGGAGAGATCAAAACTCTGAAAGCAGAAGAATTAGAGCTTGGTTACCGTACAAGTAACGTTTTAAAGAATGAATACGTTGTCTTAGAAGGTGTGATCGCACTTAAGAAAGGAAATAAAGAAGAAATCAAAGCAAAAATGGATGAGTACGCATTGGCGAGAAAAACAAAGCAGCCATTAGAATATCCAAGTGCCGGAAGTACATTTAAACGTCCAGAAGGATATTTTGCTGGAAAATTGATTCAGGATGCAGGATTAAAGGGATATCAGGTGGGAGATGCACAGGTATCTGAAAAACACAGTGGTTTTGTGATTAACCGTGGAAATGCTACAGCATCCGATGTTATGCAGTTGATCAGTGACGTGAAAGATAAAGTAAAAGAACAGTTTGGAGTTACGATGGAGCCAGAAGTCAAACGTGTTGGAAGGTTCTAAAAAGGAGCAGTACAGATGAGATTTGTAATTGTAACAGGAATGTCAGGAGCAGGAAAAAGCAGTGCATTAAAGACATTAGAAGATGCTGGATATTTTTGTGTTGATAATCTTCCAGTGGCTTTACTTGATAAATTTGCAGACATGTTGTTAGATGAAACTGCCAAGATTGAAAATGTTGCTCTTGGGATTGATATTCGTAATGGAAGAGGAATTGGCGAGTTAGCACACAAATTAAAAGAAATCGAGGCAGCGGGGATCAAGTATGAGATTCTCTATCTGAATGCAAGTAATCGTATTTTATTAAAACGCTATAAAGAGACAAGAAGAAATCATCCTCTGTCAAGAGATGGAAGAGTTGAGGATGGAATTGCAAAAGAGCGGGAGATCATGAAATTTCTGCAAGATCAGGCAACGTATGTGATCGATACTAGCCAGCTTCTGACAAGGGAGTTAAAAGAAGAGATCGATCGTATTTTTGTAGACGGAGAAGAAGGGGAACGATTCCAGATTGCAGTTGTTTCTTTTGGATTTAAACATGGGATTCCTGCGGATGTAGATCTGGTATTTGATGTCAGATTTCTTCCAAATCCATACTATGATCTGAATTTGCGACCATTAACTGGAAATGACAAACCAATTCAGGATTTTGTGATGAAGCATGAAGAATCTGTGGAATTTCTTGATAAGTTAGATGATATGATGAGATTCTTGATCCCAAATTATATTAAAGAAGGCAAGTATAATCTTGTGATCGGAATCGGATGTACTGGAGGAAAGCATCGATCTGTTACGATCACGAATAAATTGGCAGAGAGATTAAAACAACTGCCATATTCTGTCAAAGTAGAGCATAGAGATATTATGAGGTAGGCAATGTCATTTTCAAGTAATATTAAAGAGGAATTATCAAGAAATGAAACCGGTGCCAGACATTGTAAGATTGCGGAGATCGCAGGATTCTTACGTTTTGGAGGGAATATCAGTCTAGAGCCAGAACATTATGAGATTCAGATCCAGACGGAGACGGTATCTGCTGCGAAACGTTTTTATAAACTTATCAAAGATGTGTTTGATATTCATGCGAAGATTGATGTTGGACGAAACGAATTTTTAAAAAGAAGTCGAAATTATACGATAAGTGTTGACAAGCATAAGGATTGTGTTTTAATATTGAAAGCAGTGAAACTTTTAGATTCCAAAGAATTTGGACTTGTTTTACAGAACACATGTTGTAAGCGGGCATATATTCGAGGGGCTTTTCAGGCAGCTGGTTCCATGAGTGATCCAGAGAAGAATTATCATTTTGAAGTTGTATCTACTAATGTACAGACAGCAGAACAATTAAAAGAGGTCTTGAATTTTTTTGATTTAGATGCTAAAATTGTCTTGCGTAAAAAGTACTACGTGGTATACATGAAAGAAGGATCAAAGATTGTAGATGTGTTGAATATTATGGAAGCACACGTCGCATTGATGGAGCTGGAGAATGTAAGAATCCTGAAAGATATGCGTAATAAAGTAAACCGTCGTGTCAATTGCGAGACAGCGAATATTAATAAGACGGTTTCAGCCGCAGTCAAGCAGGTGGAAGACATTGAATATATTGATAAGCACAAAGGCCTCCGTTTTTTAGATCAAGGGTTGCAGG
>JAHZAT010000061.1 GCA_019423795.1 Clostridiales bacterium | reverse complement strand
AAAATCTCAATCACAAAACTCAAAGTTTCATGTTCTCCAGGCTCCAAGAATCGCACCCCTCTTTTATGTTCAAACACATCATCCTCATCACTGCAGGTAGAAGTTCCACTCCAAGGTTCCAAAGCAACAAAAGGTCCATCATTTGCACTAGACCATACACCCAGATAATCAAAATCAGGGAAAGTAACTAAGATACCATGACCGCTTTCCTTATGTTTTAATGCAACCGTGCGTGATTTCAACTGATCAAAGATCAAAGCGTCCTTGTAAAATAAAGAATGTTTTACAGGGATCACAGTTTCATGATCAAGAACAGGAATACGATCGTTGTTATTGATCAAACCATCATCTGTAAGCTGTGCACAGGCAGCAGTTTCCGGTTGTTCAAATTCCACGATATAATCTTCAAAATTCTCCCCTTCATACACTGGACAGTTAAATGCAGGATGACCGCCAATACAGTAAGGCATAACGATGTCCCCATGATTGATCACCTTATGACTGACTTTCACTCCATGATCTGTTAATTCATAGATCATCTGGAGTTCAAAATCATAAGGATACTGTTCTTTTGTAGAATCATCCGCTTTCAAAGAATAAACAGCACAAGTTTCAGAAGAAGAAACCAAAGTAAATTCTAATTTTCTTGCAAGACCATGACGGCCAAAAGAACAAGTCTTAGAATTACCGATGGTTGCAGTTCCATTTCTTAAACATCCAACGATCGGAAATAAGACAGGTGCCTGTCCGCTCCAGAAGTCAGGGTTTCCCTGCCAGAGATATTCCGTACCAGAAGCATCTTTGATAGAAGTCAGTTCCCCACCAAGAGATTTTAAAGTGACAGATACATTTTCATTGCGTAAGATTGTATTGCTCATGAGATATCCTCCTAGATTTAATATAGAATCATTATACCACGAATTAACATCGAAAAACACTTGTGTTTCTTGGGAAAAGCAATAGTTAAAAGCATATTTTTTATAAAGAATCAGTAGAAATTTAAGAAGTGGTGTGATAATATGACTAAGTATGCGTAGAAATGTAAAATAATAGATAAAAATAGAAAAGAGGAAAAAGATTATGGCAAACAGCATTGAGCAGGAAATCGGCCGCAGAAGAACCTTTGCGATCATTTCCCATCCGGATGCCGGTAAGACAACGTTGACTGAGAAGTTCCTTTTATATGGAGGAGCGATCAATACAGCGGGGTCTGTGAAAGGAAAGGCAAACTCCAAACATGCAGTATCTGACTGGATGGAGATTGAAAAAGAAAGAGGTATCTCTGTCACTTCTTCTGTATTACAGTTTGAATACGAAGGAAAATGTATCAATATCCTTGATACACCAGGACATGAGGATTTCTCAGAAGATACGTATCGTACACTGATGGCAGCGGATTGTGCCGTCATGGTGATCGATGCTTCCAAGGGTGTGGAGCCACAGACGATCAAGTTATTTAAGGTCTGTGTTATGAGACATATCCCGATCTTTACATTTATCAATAAGATGGACCGTGAAGCTAAGGATACTTTCGATCTGTTAGACGATATCGAGAAAGTCTTAGGGATCGAGACATGTCCGATCAACTGGCCGATCGGATGTGGAAAAGAATTTAAGGGTGTATACGAGCGTGCATCAAGAAATATCTTACGATTCGAGGCAGTCTCCACAGGTGGTGCAAAAGAAGCAAAAGAAACGATCATTTCAGCAGATGATGATAATGCAGCAGATCTGATCGGAGAAGATTTCTATGAGAATCTGATGGAAGAAATTGAATTGTTAGATGGTGCGGCAGCAGATCTTGATATGGAGAAAGTACATCAGGGAAAACTATCTCCAGTATTCTTTGGATCAGCACTTACAAACTTTGGTGTAGAACCATTCTTAGAGCATTTCCTGAAGATGACAAACAGACCACTTGCAAGAACATCCAAGGGAGAAGAAGTAGATCCTGTGGAAAATGGTTTTTCAGCGTTTGTCTTTAAGATTCAGGCAAATATGAACAAAAACCACCGTGACAGAATTGCATTTATGAGAATCTGTTCCGGTAAATTCGAAGCGAACATGGAAGTAAAACATGTACAGAGTAAGAAAAAGATGAGGCTTTCCCAGCCACAGCAGATCATGGCACAGGAACGTAAGATCGTAGAAGAGGCGTATGCAGGAGATATCATCGGAGTATTTGACCCGGGAATCTTCTCTATCGGAGACACTGTCTGCCTTCCAAAAGATGACTTTGAATACGAAGGGATTCCAACATTCGCACCAGAACATTTTGCAAGAGTCATCCAGTTAGATTCTATGAAGCGTAAGCAGTTTGTGAAAGGTGTAGAACAGATCGCACAGGAAGGTGCTATCCAGATCTTCCAGGAACATGAAGCAGGATTTGCAGAGATCATCGTCGGAGTTGTAGGAACACTTCAGTTTGATGTCTTAAAATACCGTCTGGAAAATGAATACAACTGCGAGATCCGTTTAGAACCATTGCCATATCAGGCAATCCGCTGGATCAAAGACCGCAACACGGATATGAACAAATTACGTGGTGTATCTGAAGTTAAGAAAGTCAAAGATATGCGAGGAAATCCACTGTTGTTATTTAAGAATGAATGGGGAATCCAGTTTGTACTTGATCGTAATGAGGGATTAGAGTTAGTTGAGTTCAGCAAAGAATAGTATAAATTGTATTGCTTTTTGGTAAGAAAAAGCATTGTAACTTGAGAATAAAGGTGATATATTATATTAGTATATTTCTTAAGTTATCAAAAATAATATAAATATCAGACTTAGAAAAGAGATTGTTATGGCGTTGATAGATATTCATACACATATATTATATGGAGTTGATGATGGAGCAAAGGACATCAATGATTCAATGGGACTGTTGGATGAAGAACGGGAACAAGGCGTGGATCAGGTAATACTGACTCCGCATTACGGTCCGAAGTTTGGATATCCGGATACAGAAGTATTGAGAGAGAAGTTTGAGGCGATCAGAGAGAAGGCATACAAGTATTATCCAGAGATTCAGCTATACCTTGGGAGCGAATTATATTATCAGCAAGGGACAGTTTCAGATCTGAAACAAGGGAAAGCATTGACAATGAATGGGACCCGTTATGTTTTAGTGGAGTTTGCAACATCAGATGCCTATTCGCATATATATCGTGCGGTTCAGGATTTTGTATATGCAGGATATATTCCGATCCTTGCGCATGTAGAGCGATACAAAGCAGTTTTCGGACATGTAGACAAGATTGTCGAACTGGTCGAAACAGGTGCATATATTCAGATAAATGCGGAAAGCCTGATCGGAGGAATTTTTGATAAACGAGCATCTTTTTGTAAGAAGCTTATGAAAGAAGGACTGGTTCATTTCCTTGGAACGGATTGTCACGATTTCCGGACAAGAAGACCAAATATGAAACCGGCAGCAGAAGTTGTACGGAAGAAGCATGCGGACCAGATTCTTTATGAGAATCCAAGGAAGATGCTTGAGGGGAAAAGTATTTAATTAAAGAAGGGATAAAAACATCTATGTACGAATTAGAGAATGATGATGAGATCGAGATTGATTTAAGGGAATTGTTTTTGGCATTGAAGAAGAAGATCGTTTGGATTTTGTTGACAGCAATCGTCTTTGCAGGTGCATCAGGATTGATCACGAAGTTTGCGATGACACCGATCTATTCTTCTACAGCACAGCTTTATGTTGTTTCGAAGGGTGGATTTTCACAGCTTACAGATCTTACAATGGGTACTCAGTTAACACAGGATTATATGGTAATTGTTAAGACAAGACCAGTCCTTGAACAGGTGATCGCAGATCTGAAGCTTGATATGGATTATAAAGAATTAGAGAAGAAGATCACGGTGGAGAATCCATCTGATACACGTATCATGCAGATTACGATAACAGATAAGGATGCAGCACTTGCACAGAGCATCACACAGGATCTTGCAGAAGTAACAGCGAAGACAGTTGCAGAGAAGATGGACGTGAAATCACCAACGATCATCGAAAAGGCATATAAGGCAGATAAACCAGACAGCCCAAGTCTTAAGAAGAACGTATTGATCGGAGCAGTTCTTGGATTTATATTGATGGCAGCAGCCATTGTGATTCAGTATCTGATGAACGATACGATTCTGAAAGAAGAAGATATTGAGAAATATCTTGGAATTAATACTTTAGCGCAATTACCTTTGGTAAAGGGAACTACAAAGCGAACAAAGAAAGTAAAGAGGGCGAGGGAATAAGATGAAGAAATTAGTAATGGATCTTCCAGAGATCAATGATTATCGTATGGTAGAAGGACTAAACCAGTTAAAGACGAACTTAGCCTTCTGCGGAAAAGATATTAAAGTGATCACAATGACAAGCAGTGTTCTGAACGAAGGAAAGAGTTCTGTTTCTCTGAGCCTTTCAAGAACACTTGCAGAAAGTGGAAAGAAGATACTGATGGTGGATGCTGACTTAAGAAAATCAGTAATGGCAGCCAGATATCATATACAGGGAATCGATAAAGGATTAAGCCATTATCTGACAGGACAGGCAGAAGTGGAAGATATCATCTATGAGACAGAAGTTGAGGGACTTTGTATTACAGTAGCTGGTCCGCTGTCACCAGATCCAACAAGCATTCTGGATTCTGAACAGTTTGAACAATTCATTGAGAAAGTTAGGGATATGTTTGATTATGTGATCATTGATACACCACCGCTAGGTATTGTCATTGATGCTGTGATCATCGGTAAATATACAGATGGAGCAGTCATCGTGATCGAGCAGGGAGTGATCAAACGTAAGATTGTTCAAGATGTCATCAAGCAGTTGAAGAGGGGCGAGGTTCGTATTTTTGGGGCTGTATTAAATAAAGTTGATGAGCGTATCGGTGCTTATGGTAATTATGAGTATAAATATTCATATTCATATTACGGTGAGTCAGATACGGAAAAAAATCACCAAAATACTTAATAAGGAGGAATGTAAGTATGAGTAACAAAATCATCAAGAAAGCAGCAGCTTGTGGATTATCCGCAGTTATGGCTTTCGGACTTGTCGCAGTAATAGAAGCACCAAAAACAGCTAATGTTAGTGCAGCAACAAAAAAGGTAAAGAAATTATCTTTTAAGAAGAAAGGGTATGTGATCAGTGCACCAGGACACTGGATGAATGCAAAGACACGCCTGAAATTCTCACCAAAAAGTGCTAAAACTTATAAGTTAAAGTACAAAACAAGCAACAAAAAGATTGCTACTATTTCTAAGAATGGTATCATCCGTGCAAAGAAAAAAGGTACAGTAACGATCACAGCAATTGCTAAAAACAACAAAAAAGCAAAGGCTACAACAAAGGTTACAGTTGGTAAAGTTGTTAAAACTTTAAAATTCAAAGAGGGGACAAAGAAAACAGTAACAGCTGGAAAGAAATTCACTCTTCACCCAACTTACTCACCAAAGAAAGCTTCTACAAAAGCTGTAACATTCAAATCTAGCAACAAGAAAGTAGCTACAGTAACTTCTAAAGGTAAAGTAACTGCAAAGAAAGCTGGTAAAGTAACAATTACAGCAACATGTAAAGATGCAAAAGGTAAGAAAGCTAAATTTACAGTAACAGTAAAAGCAGCTCCAACACCTGCAAAAGTTGTAACACCTGAAACTGTAAAACCAGTTGTAAAAGATAACACAGCTGAATATACAGGATTAGTTGCTAATGCTGAAAAATACGTTTTAACTCGTGGAAAACAGACAGTTGAGATCTCTGCAGCACAGGTTAAAGAAGCATTAGGATATATTGCTGATCCAGCAGCTGGATTCAAAGCATGGGAAAGCAAAGAAAACTTTACATTAGGTGTATTATCAGCTACTGGTAAAGGTGCTACAAAGACAGCTACGATCAAAGGTACATCTAACTATGATGGAACATACACAGCAACAGTTACAAAAGTATCTGATACAGAATACGCTGTTGCAGCAAAATCTGAAAAAGGTCAGAACCACAACATCAAAGTTACAGTAGCAAAAGACGGTACAGTAACAGCTACAAGTGCTAAATACGTTGTAACAAGCGACAAAAACGCTACAAACATCGTAGTAAAAGATGCAGCTGGAAAAGTTATTGCTTCTGCAACAGCAAAAGATGGTAAATACACAGTAAAATTACCAGCAGACAAAGCAAAAGATTTAACAATTACACAGTATGTAGCAAAATAATCAATTGCTGAGTGATAAAGGAATCTTGGAGGAGCTTTCCTCCAGGATTCTTTTTCTATAAAAGAATTTTCTATTTAAGAAGGATCAGGAACATGAAGAAAAAGATAATGACGATGCTGATGTTGCTTGCAGTTTCCTGCATGATCATGCCAACAAATGCGAAAGCTGCCAAAAAAGCATATATCAAAACATCAACAGGAAGCAAGGCAACGGTTTTTGTTGGAAAAACTTTAAAATTAAATGCAAAAACAGTTGGGAAAAAGAAAAAAATCACATATAAGACATCCAAAAAATCTGTAGCGACAGTAAATAAAAAGGGTGTGATCAAAGGAAAGAAATACGGAACTGCCAAGATCACAATGAAAGCTTCTGGAGTGAAAACAAAGAAGATCACTGTATATGTAAGAAAAGCAGCGACAGGGATCAAACTTTCATCTGCACAGACGATCAATTTCTACAAGACAGGAAACACTGACCAGATCAAAGCAACAGCTTTACCTGGAGGAAAACAGATGGCATCAAAAACTCTGACTTATAAGAGCAGTAATCCACAGGTAGCAGTGGTTAACAGCAAAGGAAAAGTGACAGCTAAAAAAGGCGGATACAGCAGAATTCAGATTTCTACCGCTGCAAGATCAGGAAAGATCTGCACAAAAGATGTTGATGTTTTTGTATATGATGGATTTGATGATGTATGCAGTGAAACATCTGGAAGCAAGACAACATTTACATTTAATCCAAACTGGGGATCCGTCACAATCTATTTTACAAGTCAAACAGGAAAACAATATTCTTATAAAGTGGATAGCATCAAAACAGAATTTAATATGCTGGCGAATGTCAAAGGATTTGCAGACGAACGTAATGGTGTAGCAGTAAGCAAAGACAGTGCGAGAAAGGCGAACATCATTAATTTCAAGATCATTGAAACTGGTGAAGATTATGATGTATTAGCGGATGCCCAGAGATATCAGCTGACATTTTATAAAGCGTTGAATAACAAAGTGACATTCAATGTAGAAAAATAAAAAGATAAGAAAAATACTTGACAATAAAAATGAAAGCATGATATAATATCAAAAGTTGTGAAGAACAACAGAAACAACAAAGAAGAGTATCCACTCTCACCTTAGCACATATGATAGATTAGGAAGTGACTTGGGTTAATATTTAAGAATATGATATTTCGTGATCATGCTTGAATT
>JAHZAT010000060.1 GCA_019423795.1 Clostridiales bacterium | reverse complement strand
CTTTTTCTTTTTACATCTCTTTTCTATCTTTATTTTCCTAACCAAAATATACCTTTTTACATTCTATAAACATGATGTTCTTCTGTCAATATAGGAAATATAATTTTTTATTTTCATGTCTGGTATATCAAAAAAGGAAGAGCGCACAAGAATGATTCTGCATGAATCTTCCTTTTACGCTCTTCCTATATAAATACTGTATTGGTAATTTTTCTAGCTATCCTATGATACGTCTTGCACAGATTGGTGTTCTATAATTTACGTTTGAAATCTTAATTCCTCCTCGCGGATATGGTGCGGAATTACTTGCATGTACTACCTGACCACCGCCGATATAAAGTGCCACATGATCAATGCTTCCACCATCTCCATAGAATACCAGATCACCGGCTCTTAAATTGCTCGTAGATACTGCTCTTCCATCACCAGACTGGGAACTGCTCGTACGACTGATACTGTATCCAAACTTCGCCATAATCTGCTGCGTAAATCCAGAACAATCAATTCCGTTGGTTAAGCTGTTTCCACCATATCGGTATGGATTTCCAACAAACTGCTGCGCATAACTTGCGATCCTGCTTCCTGTTGCTGATGAACCACTAGATGATACGGATACGGAAGCTTTCTTTGTTGTCTGTGTGGAACCTGTTGTACTTCCAGATGTTGTTCCATCATCAGAAGTATGACCGCTTGATGTTGTGGATACTGATTCATTTTCAGACTTACTTCTGGCTGCTTCTTCTGCTCTTTTCTTCGCCTCTTTCGCTTCTTGCTCTGCCTGAATCTGCTTCATGGATTTCGCTTTTCCAAAAGAGTATGTTACTTTTGCATAATCTTTTGACACATATCCTGTCTGGCCATCAACCTTGACTTTTGCCCAGTCATTGGTCTGTTTCTTCACTTTTAATTTATCATCTTCAGATACCAATGTAACAATCTTTGAATCCGTAGATGCTTTCTTACGAACTCGTAATGTTTCCGTCTGAACTTTCGCCACTTTTTTCACATTTTGTTTCGCAAAGTTCTTAATCTCATCACCAAATACAAGATACTGATTTTTTACGTATCCTGTAACATTTCCTGATCTTACTTTTGACCATTCAGATCCTTTCTTCAGCACAGTTGCAATATTACCTTTTTTCATTTTTCCTACGATCTTTGCATTTATACTACCCTTTTTTCGGATATTTAATGTTGTTGTAGAATAAATATCTGCAACTGCTTTATTCGCATATTTACTTTCCGTTGCTGTATTTGTTTCTTTTGTTGTATCTTTCTCATCTGCTTTTATATTTCCTGTCGTCAACACACTCGCAGCAATCGTAAGCATCGCCATCGACAGTCTCATTTTCCTCGTTATCATAATGTCCCTCCTGTAAATGTTACAATTTTGTTAACTCGAGTATGTGTGTATTATAGCACTTATATGTAGTATGTCAATACTTTCGATTATTATTTTGTAATATTTTTGTAATATTTAGTCTATTTTTGTAATATTATGTCGAGGATTGTTTTTTCTTGATACTTATACTCCGACAGAACCGATAACATTCAACATACACACTCACTTAAATTGTCCAATCTTGTAATTGTCCACACTCCAGACTTCAGGTATATGATAAAAAATAAATAAGCAACCGAAAACGCAGCATTGGAATTTTGCCATATTTTGAACAAATTCGCAGCCCAATTGGACGAATGTCTGAGCTTCAAAGACTTTTGTCTAAAACAAAACTTCAGAGCGAGTTCTCGTAGGAAATTGGGCGGATAAGCGATTTGTTCAAAATGTGAGCAAAATTCCACCGCTGCGTTTTCGGTTGCTTATTTATTTTTTATCATATACTGAAAGACTACAGTTGGCCAACTTACAACTTAAAATTCATACTTCATCACGCGATATGAATATTTATCTGCTTCATATTCAAAGGACTTGATCAGTTTTCCATCTTTATCATACTCTCCAAATATCTTACTCATTCCACTGCTAAACGGAATATTCCCCCCTAAATGCTGCACACTGCTTACGATTGCCGAATAAGGCAAACTAAATTGCTGTGCAAGTTTATAAGTCCTTGTCTTCTCATCTACAAGAAATTTTGAGTAATATGAAGTTCCACTTTTAAAGTTTCCCACATTCGGATACATACTCCAGTCGAAAGTTGGAATAGATGTTGCCCTTCCATAGTTATTATTAAACATATATAAATAATATTGTCCTTCTGGAAGGGAATCGTCATATTCTACAGTGATCGTATGCTGTCCTGCATTTGCAACGAAGTCTCCTTCTCGTTTTAACTGATATTGGGCAATATCTGTCCCATTATAGATTGTTCCACGATGGATCACATAGTCTAGTTCTGGTTTTGTGTAAATATTTTTAATCTTAAGGATTGAACTTTGTTCTCTGCTGCTTAAGACCAAACTATTACCACCATCAAGAAAATCAAAAGAATTAATGTGTATCCAGTCTAGTTCAGTTCCTCCATAGGTATTTCTACCGCCTTTTCTCTGGATCGCCAGTTTTCTCATTAACGGCAGAATTTTTTCACAGTCAAAGAGCATACTTGTCTTTCCTGTCTTTACATCCACCTGTACGATCGTATCTTCAATCGTATCTTTGTCCAGATTATTTACCAGACAAATGATCTTATCGTGTTTCTTGTCATAACGAAAATCGTGATGAAATTGATAATTTCCAATATCAATGGTCCTTGTCACTTTTCCTATACAATTCGTAAATGCAATTTTATTATAGTCATAAGAATATACCAGCTGTCCTTTGATAAATAAAAAGCGGTCTGTGCGATATTTGTTCAAAGGCATTCTTCCCCTGCTTACTCCATTATCATCATACAGATAGATGTTTGACACATCCGCTTTATCATGTCCAAACAGGCAAAACAGTCCATCGCTCATCTTTGCTTTGCTTGTCCCTGTATTCTTCTTAAGAATTGCAGGAATGACATCATCTTTCGGTGCTGTCACGTAGAAATGTGTTTTCCCGACAACTCTTCCATCTTCATTAAAGAATTGCATTGTGATCTTATTCTTCGCTCCTGGAACAAGTCCTTTGATCTGATATTCATGTGTTGTCACATATTTCTTTCCAGATACAGATTTTAATGTACGTTTGTATGGACTCGCACCTGCTTCGCTGGCTTCTACGGTACATACTGCATAAGATGCACGGTCATTTTTTGCATAATAGTACAAAGATGTTGTGTATGTTCCATATGCATTCCAAACGATCAAGGGCTTATTGAAAGTATAATTTTTGCCTTTCTTTAATGCTTTCAACTGATCATCCGTTTCTTTTTGATAACTTTGTGTAAAGATATCTGTCTGTTTGTGCGTTATACTTTTTAGAGTTACTTTGATTTCTTTTTCTTTCACACTTTTGAAGAATTCCTCTTCCTTGTAATTGTGATAAGCTTTGGTTCCAAAGAAAATTGCTGCTGCACATAAAGCGATCAATACGATCATAATCCCCACACGTCTTCTTCTCTTTTGACGTTCCCTCTTTACAATTTCCTTTACATTTTTCATCATGTTGTCCTCCATAAAGTTATTTCTATGGTATTATGTCATATTTTTGTAATATTTGCAACTTTTTTGTTATATAATGAACAAATTTCCTTTGTTTGCAGGATAACCAAATATTATATTTTGAATTCATTTACTGCGTTTTCCAAAAAGAAAAGAAGATCTTCCACGTCAAAAACTCTCACGTTCTTTACTGCATCTTCTGTCACTTTCAGATATGTTTTTAATTCTTTTAATACCTGCTTTACATCCTCATAATCAACTTCTTTGATCCCAGGATTTGATATATTGGAATCAAGTGTTGTCGGAATCTGATAACGATTTACAAGATAAGTATTCATCTTTGTATAATCCCCATAGTAGTATTTCTCTGAGAAAAAATCCTGCTTTGATAATCTTTGTCCTGTCCGTTTTAATAAGACATCTTTTACCATATCTCTTCTTTCTTCTCTCTCATCTTGTGCATTTCGAAACTCTACGATCCTTGGCATATAGTATTTGAAAAATCTTCGATCGATGTAGAGATGAAAGAGATATCCGACCACACTGCTGTTTGATAGAAGATGCTTATATTTCTTGATAAACCAGCTTGTTTCCGGGTATTCTATCATGCGATCGTGATATTTTGGATCTCTGAAATGGGATCTTGCTTTGATCTTTGTTGTATCTGGCAGAAGATTTCCGATCAGAAAATTATTTTTATCTTGTTTTGTCTTTAAAAATTTCTGTCCTTTTTGTGTCTTTAGAAACATCTGGGCAGCAGTTAAATGTAAAATGTATCCTGGCATGATTGTTTCGTTTCTCCTTTGTTGTATCGGTTTGTTTTCCATTCCATATTACAGATTGATTCACTTTGAATATTCCTAATTCTACCATTTGATATTGCAAATAACAAGGAAATGCTGCATAAGAAAACACAGGACATCCCTGCTTTCGCTGGAATGTCCTGTTCTACCATGTATCTTTACTTTATTGTTTCCTATTTTACTTTCACGTTCACTTTATATGTCTTTCCTGTTGTACGAAGTTTTACTGTGACCGTTGCTTTTCCTTTCTTCAAGCCTTTGATCGTTCCTTTTGAGGATACTTTCACTACTTTTTTATTGGATGTTGTGAATTTTAAGATCTCTGGATCTAAGTATCCTTTTTTCAGTTTCTTGGAAATGTATACTCTAGTCTGTAGTTTTGTTGTCTTTCCTTTTTGGATCGTTACTTTGCTTGTTTTTGCTTTAATCTTTGTAATTCTGGATGCTTTGTATGTGACAGCTTTTTTGCCAGATGCTTTGATTGTGGCTCTTGCTTCGTAATAAATAGCACCTGAGTCTCTTTTGAATTTCTTCAAATAAGATGGTTTACTTAATTTTATACTCTTGTCAATTACATCAATTTTTACAACAGATCCAGG
Source organism: Clostridiales bacterium (assembly GCA_019423795.1). GTDB lineage: Bacteria > Bacillota > Clostridia > Lachnospirales > Lachnospiraceae > Anaerostipes. Next base: position 10,342 of record JAHZAT010000060.1, on the reverse strand, counting down.
GATTGTCAGCTGTTTAATTCCTGTTCTATAAAATACTCCTACTCCAATACTTTGAAGTCCTTCTGGCAGTTTGATTTCTTTTAATGCTTTACATTCAAAAAATGCATAATCATTAATAAATCTCAGACCTTTTGTAATTGTAACTTTATTTAATTTGTTGCAATTTTCAAAACTGCTTTCATCAATACCGCCTATCTGGCCCGGAATTGTTACAGATTCAATACTACTGTCATTACAGCTTGGTGTTACTGATAAATTCTTTGATAATGTAAGATTCTTTAAATATTTAAGATTTGTTAGGGCATTGAATTCTTCTACTTTTTTTACAGAAGCAGGCATGTTATATGTTTCGGACTTTTTAGATTTTGGATAGCTAAACAATTGTTTCTTATCTTTGCTATATAAAACTCCATCTTGTGCCTGATAAGACAGATTATCTTTTGCTACACGAATCTCTTCCAATGTTTCAATTTCATTTAGCACTTCCAAATCTCTGTGTGTTTCTTTTGCTGGTGCAATATTTTTTGATAATATAATACTTTTTATTTTCAGATTTTTTTCAAATCCCTGTGAAATTGCTTTTACCTGTAATCCATCCAGTTCTTCTGGAATGACAAGATTTGTCTCACTTCCTCTATAGCTTGTAAGCACTGCATAGGAAGTCTTTCCATTGCTTTCTTTCACATAAGTATAATCCCCACTTGTTATCTCTTTATCTGCTGCCTTTACATTGTTAGTCACTGGAACTGTCGTCAGTACTGCTGCTGCCATCATTAAGCTCATGACTGTTGATACCATACGTTTTCTTACCATCTTGCTACCTCCTTATAATTTTAATTTATTAATGTTTATATTATATATTTTAACATAGCCAGACTTAAATTAAAACGCACTTTTTGGAATAGAATAAATACAGGCTTTATCGCTACTTTGTTTATCACTAATCCCGAAATATACGTAATCTCCCTTTAATTGAATTCCTTCAGATTCCGCATTACCTCCAAAATTATTATGTGTAGCTGTAACAAGGCAAGAATATTTATAACTTGATCCACTTCCTGTTAACTTTGCTATTCCCGGTTTTTGTCCGGCAGCACCTCCAATAATATAAATAGAATCTCCATCAGAAAATTCTAATCCCTGACATGAATCATTCGGTAATACACGATTACTTCCAGATTGTCTAAACGATCCATAACAAGCTGATTTTACTGCACTTGATGTACATGGAACAAATTTAGATTCTTCAGATTCTTTTTTATCCAATTCAGCATTTAATTTTTCCGCATTATAAAAACTATATTGAATTTCTCCTGTATTATCCATTACCCAGAAAAATACTTTTTTCCTATCACTAGACAATGCTGCATCTACACGTTTCACTTCTCCAATCGATGTCCCACTTTTATTTGCATAACTCATATGAGAAAATCTTGGGATTTCTGTATAATCTACACTTCCTTTAGCTTTATATTGTATTCTTCCAATTTGAGTTCCCCATTTAAATTTATACGCTTCATTTGCTTTACATGTAACCCAGAAATATGCTTTAGAATTATGTTCAAACCATTCCAAAGTCTGTCCATGACCAAAGTTTTTTAATGTCATATGATCTTGATATGTAGCTGTTGACCCATTAATCAAACATCTTGATAAACGTGAGTCTGAGCCAATTCTCTGAATCACATAAATATATGTAGATCCAATATATGTTTTTTGAATTGCAGCTGTATTTGTTAATCCTTTAATTTTATATCTTAAAGTAGCTGCTGCTTTTACATTTTTATTCGCTGATACACGACTTTGCCGTGTCTGTACTTTTGGGTGTGTCTCTAAATATTTCTGATATTCTTCTAGTGTATCAAAATCATCTTGTTCCAAAATACCCGCAACACCATCGTCATCATGTGTATCTAGTGCTACTGTACTTTCTGTTGCTTTCGTATCTGCCTTAACATTCACTGAAACTACAGTTGTTCCAATAATCATAGCACACATTGCAATACTTGCTGCTTTACATACAAATTGTTTTAATTTCATAAACTTTTTCCTTTCATTCTTTTATTTTCCCTCATTTTCTGCTATCATTATTGTATCCATGTGATACAGCTATCTGTATATATTACAGATAGGTAGGTGGCAGCCATTCGTATTACATGGATTTTTTAATTGTTCATATTGCATCACCTCTTATAAAATACATTTATAAATAAAATATTACTTAGTATAAGTTCCACTTGCCGTTACAGTTTTTCCACTACTATTTTCAACAAACACCTCTATATATCCTGTTTTTTGTATTATAAAATTGTGATTGATTTCTGCTTTAACAGTTTTATAATGTTTTACTTTATCTGCATCTAAATATCCTACTTTGACACTTTTTGTTTTTGGAGCTATCTGTAACCTAATATTGATACTACTTCCTTTCTTTTTATAAAATTCTTTAGTTTTCTTTCTAACTCCATTTTTCACTGTCCAATTAACTGTTATCGAATTAGACAACAGTTCAAAGTCTTCCTCTCCAACTTCATCAATAATATTTTCTGATATATCTATCTTTTCTTCTATAACATCATTCGTATCACTTGCAAATATATTTGTCACTGAACAACTAATTAAAAGTGTAAATACTGTTACCATTATTTTTATATATTTTATCATCGTTTTCTCCTCCTATTCCTCCATCTCTTTAATCATCATCAATATTAATCATTCCAACAATTTTTACATCTTTCTTATCCTCCATTTCAATAAACACATCATATTTCCCCTCTTTTTCTATCTTAAATCTATGTTCAACTAAATCTCTCCCTCTGTCCTGTATGTATCTAATCCTATTCTGTGAATCAATAATCCCAACTTTTATCCCCTTAAAATTTTTTTGACTTGTTATAAAAATTTCTATATTTTCATTTCGTTTCGGAGTTAATCCTTTATATCGAAGCCTTTTTCCTGCCTTTACATAAGTCTCCAATGTCATCGCATCCATCTTTTTAAAATTTATCTTCTTTATCGTTTCACTCTTATCATTTCCCAAAACTCCCGTTTTTTCTTCATACGATATTCTCTCCTCTTCCTCATCATCTGGTTCTTCTATTTCTACTTCCGTTTCTTGTACCCATTTTGTATACGCCTTTTGATATCCCTTACTTGCAGCCAAAATACTGGTTACACTCATTCCACAAAATATCACGGTCATTGCAATCACCGCAGCATATTTTATCTTCTTTTGTTTTCGATACATCATTGCATAGTAGATTCTTTGTTCTAAACTATCTCGGCTTTCAAACAGACATGCTGCCCGATATGCTTTGATTCCCTGACTTTTCTGACTCATCTCAAAAATCGTTGTAAAATAACGCTTCGCTGATCCTACATAACCAATCGCTGATAGATCACAGATCACCTCGCTCCATTCATCGTTCTTACGAAATACAGTTCTGATCCATGGGCAATACCAGTGAATACATACCATCAGACATGCTATATAATTCCAAAATATATCGTGCTTCTTATAATGTGTGAGTTCATGGTAAATACACGTTTTTAATTGTTCTTCTTCCATATCTTCCACAGGTAAAAACACACATGGTTTTAATATTCCTGCTGTCATTGGAATCTGAATGCGATATCCTTGTAATACTTCTATTGATCTGCGAATTCCAAGCTCTCTTTTACAATCTTCAAAGATCTTTTGCACATACATCTTGCATGGAAAGCATCTTTCTTTTTCTCTTCTAATTCGAAAAGTTCGTTCTCCAAACTTCAGAACTGTTGCAATTGCTCCAGCCAGCCAGAACAACGATATAGCATAAAAAGCCTTGATGATAGTACCTGTAAAATCAAATACATACCCATTATCAAAAAAAATATTTACCAACAGATATCCTGCCGGAACATAGTAAGCAATTAGAATGATCTTTAATATCAAATCATAGACTTTTGGACGAATCTTATCTGCAAAAAACTTTCTTAGTGCCATCCAGAAAACAAACATACAGCTTCCAGTGCACATGGATAAAAATATCGCACTAAATATCCTAACCAATATCTCTCTTATGTCTATCATATCTTCTCCTGTCAATCATCGATTTCTTCTAACAACTTTTTGAGTTTCTTTAGTTTCCCCTCATTTAATTTTCCTTTATATAATGTCTTCACCAGATCAAATCCAGATTCTTTGTACCAGAAATTCTTTGTCTTTTCCAATTCCTGTTCTTTATAATCCTGCTCTTCGATCAGATAATTAATATAAGAATATTTCCCAATCTGATATGTTGTCACATATCCTTTCTCTTCTAAATGAAGGACAAATGTACGGATCGTTGTTCTTTTATAATCTTTTCCGTAATCTTGTTTTAGATTTTCAATCAGCTGCTGTAATGGCATATCCTTTCCATAATCCCAGATACATTTCATCACAACCTGTTCTGCACTTGTTAATTCTTTTAATTCCATAGCTAAATCCCCTTTATCTTTGTTATTTATTCTATATTTATAGTCATATCATATTCGATGATACTTCTACTTTGATAGTTATATCATAACAAAAATCTTCTTAAATGTAAATATCCTTTTCTTGCAATTTCGTATGATTTCTTGGAACTTAATTTGTTTACTTTCATATAAGAAAAAATCGCAGCCAAGATATACCTTAACTACGATTCTTCATTCCTCACCCAATTCCGCCTAACGCAATCCCAAGCACCAATACCAAAATACAAATTGGTACATAAATATATTTGCAGATTGGATAATACATCTTTGTAAATTTTGTTTCTCTTCCTTTGTTTATCTGTGTTTCTACATATTTCTTTCCGGCGATCCAGAAAAACATGATTCCTGCGAGTCCTGCTCCTAGTGGGCAGATGTAAATGGATAGGATATCCATCCAGTCAGATACGATGCCCTGGATCAATAAGGATACGATCACGCCGATCACTGCGATGATCACGCAGGCGGTCTTTCTTCCTACGTGGAGTTTTTCCTGTACGGTTGCGATCGGTGCTTCGTAGAGATTGATCAGTGATGTCATTCCCGCAAAAAGCACTGCAACGAAAAAGATGATCGCGATGATCGTACTTCCTGGCATGGAGCTGATCAGGTTTGGAAGATAGATAAATAACAGCCCCGGTCCTCCTTGATCCAGTGTTGCTCCAGTTGTTGCCATAGCTGGGATGATCACGAGTGCTGCAAGCATCGCAGCAACCGTATCAAAAAATGCAACTCTTGCTGCAGATGATGGGATGTCTTCTTCATCGGATAAATACGATCCATAGATCAATGTTCCATTTCCTGCGACGGATAAGGAAAAGAAGGCCTGTCCTAGTGCAAAGATCCATGTCTTTGGATCTAAGATGGCCGCCTTATCGACTCTGAAAATATATTGATATCCCGTTGCTGCCCCTGGCTGAAATGCCACGTAGATTCCAAGGATCACAAACAGCGCAAAGAAAATTGGCATTAAAATCTTATTGGCTTTCTCAATCCCTGCTCCTACACCAAAGATTAAAATACACATGCATAAGATCAAAGCTAAAATCTGCCAGATGTTATTTCCAAATGCAGATGCCATTGTTCCAAAACGTCCGCCAAATTCTTCGATCGTCTTTGGTGCAAGTGTTGCCCCTGTGAAAGTTCCAACAGCATATTTTAAGATCCACCCCATCACAACTGTATATCCGATTGCCATAGCAAGAGAACCAAGAACTGGTATCATTCCTAACCCTTCCCCGACTTTTCTCTTTCCTTTCTTCTCACAGACCATCCCAAATGCATCAATCGGTCCAGACCTTGCCGCACGTCCAAAACTCATCTCTCCGATCACACCAGTGGATGCGATCACAACGACAAAGATAAAATATGGGATCAAAAAGGAACCTCCCCCATACAAAGATACCCTTGTCGGAAACATCCATATATTTCCCATACCAACTGCCGAACCAATGCAGGCGAGGATAAATCCCCACCTGCTGTTAAATGATTCTCTTTTATCTTTCATATTTCAATTTTATCCTCCTGATTTTACTTTTTAAACTTCAAGTCTGTCGGTATCAATACTCCATCATCTCCAAGCTGCTTCCATTTATATGTGAAATTCTTCTTTGCTGAATGTATCTTCTGTCTGTTGATCGTTTGACCTTTCATACCGATCAGCTGTTCATTTATAATAACATATGCTGTATCTTTTTGCATCTGGTATTGTTTTATTTTAGGTGAAATATAGGCTGTTTTTTTGATCTTGACATCATCTTTGTTCATTTCGATAATCTGAATCTTTCTTACTGCATGGTCTGCTTTAAATTCCACTTCATAACTGATTTTTTTATCTCCCACATCCGATGAAAAGTTTAGTGTCATTGACTGACCTTTTCCAAAATCCTGCACTGATGCACATCCCATAAATCCATCTGCATTCTTTAAATAAACTGTTCCATCTGATCTTTTACAAATCATTCCCAGACTTGTTGTTACTATGCCTTTTGTTTCTTGAACATACATTGTTGCCTTTACTTTTTGTTCTTTTTCCTTCGATGTGATATTATTTTTATCATCCATTTGTCCATCAACGTTTGATACGAAATTAAAATGTGTCAACTGTGGATCTCCATCCATACTGACAGTATCTTTTTCTGGCATATATTTATATAGAAAATATCCTTTTATTTTCTTAAAATGCACAAATCCTTTCTTATCTTTCACTCCAGCTATCTTACCGTCTGGTATCCTGTCCCCTACAACTGCATAAGCTCCATATAATTCTTCCTTCGCCTGTCCACTTTCGTCCTTCTTTGCAATCTGGCATCCTGTTAAGACTACTACCGTAAGCATAACCGCTATAAATATTCCTGTTTTTCTGATTCCCCTACTCATCTTCTTCCTCCAATCTCCCGTCAAATTTCAAGATATCTCCAACATCACACTCAAGATAATAGCAGATCTTATTGATCGTTGAGAAACGTACTCCTTTTGCCTTGCCGCTTCTTAAGATTGACAGGTTTGCTTCTGTAATATGGACTTTTTTACATAGTTCTTTGGATGTCATATTTCGCTCTTTTAAGATATCATCCAAATGTATTTTAATTGCCATAACTATCATTCCTTCTATATAAACTGGTCATTTTCTTCTTTTAGCTGTTTGGTCCGCTTGAAGTATTCATGGAAGATCAATGCTCCAAATGCTATGATCAATGGTTCCATGGATACGTCTGGCGCAAACGTGACATTTACATTCGGTAAAGTCGCTCCAAGCAAAAACTGATAAAAATTCAGGATAAAATCTGATATGACTGTAACCACTGCGGTAACCTTTGCGACACCTGCAAGTCTTGCCACTGTCATCATCTGCTGCTCTTCCTTATGATCTTCGATTGCTTTTACTACATGAATGATGTTGATAAATAGCAGGATTGTCATAATGATTGGTAATAACTGTAATACTGATTTAAGCCATTCTATTGAAGATACATTTTGCAGTTTATTTTCGCTCTTATGAAGCAGTTCGAATGTCTTTGCATATGTGATCAAAAGCGTATAATAACTGACTAGCGCAGCAATGAGTCCTTTCATCCCAAAATATAAGCGGCTTTTCCAATTCTTCTGGCTGTCATCTCCAAGAAAACGGATTGCTTTCATGATCAACCACATAATCAGGACGCTGTAAATGATGAATGCGTAAATAATTTTCATTACAATCAGACTATTCTGGTCCATTGAAAAAATGTCTGGCATTTTCTGATACATGAGTCCTGGATTGATGAACATATACATGGAATAAAATAATAGTCCTGTGAATGCAACAAGTAATATGTCTTCTTTGTGTGTTCTTCCTCTTTTTCTCTGATAGATGACATAGATTGCCGGTATCATTGAAATGGCTGCGTATATGATGATCGCGATGACATTTCCTATTGCTGAACTTAGGGATAGAAATCTTAGCCCTTTTCCTATGAGTTCAAATGGTAAGTACATGATCTGTAGTGCTGCTGTCATATGTAGGATTTTGCTTGCTATAAATGCAAAAAGGATTCCTGCGATGACTTCGATCAGGATTAGTTTATTTATGTTTGATTTCATCCTATCTACCTCCAATTATTGTTTTTCGATAATTTCAAGATTATTGTAGCATAAAAATTATTGTAAAACAATAATTTTTTCAACACCTTTACATATTGCTTCTTTCTGATAAACAAAAATCCCCTGACATTATTATCTGCCAGAGGATTTTAATTCTCACTTTATTTTATTTTCAATCACAATTAAGCACGTAATTCAACGCCTAATTTCTTAAGTTCATCAAGAATCTTCTCAACGATCTTAGATACTTCTGCATCTTCTAATGTACGATCTTTTGCTCTGAATGTTAAGGAGTATGCTACGGATTTGTATCCTTTTTCGATCTGGTCTCCTTCGTAGACATCGAATAATTCGTAGGATTCAAGAAGTTTTCCACCTTTGTCTTTGAAGATCTTCTCAAGCTGTCCAACGAAGATGTCTTTCTTCATAACCATACTTAAGTCACGTTTCATTGCTGGGAATTTGGCTACTCCTTCGTATTTGCGGTCGAAGGTTGCTTTTGGTACTAATGTTGGCATGTCAATGACCGCTACATAGACTTCACCTTTCATGTTATAGTTATCCATAACTTCTGGATGAATCTGTCCGATGTAGGCGATTTTTTCTCCATCGATCGTCACATCTGCTGCTCTTCCTGGGTGTAAAAATGGATGTTCACCTGTTGGTGCATATTCAGATCTTCCACCTAATCCTAAGGAATCAAGCATATCTTCTACAACACCTTTTAATGTGAAGAAATCACATTCTCCGTACATTCCAAGTGTCATCTGCATTCTTTCATCTGGTAATTCTGTTAATGGTAATGCTTTTGGAATATAGATATTTCCAAATTCGTATAGTCTTACGTTTTTATTTCTGTGTGCTAAGTTTGTAGCAAGAGATGTTAACATTCCGTTTAAGGAAATCGTTCTCATAATACTGAAGTCTTCTCCTAATGGGTTTGAAATCTCGATTGCCTGACGTTCTTTTGCATCTTCAGGTAATAATAATTTATCGAATACTTTTGGACTTTCGAAAGAATATGTCATTCCACCGCTAAATCCGTTCTGTTCTGCTACATTTCTGCAGACATCTTCGACACGGATCTTGAATGGTTTCTTACCGGCTGTGGATTCTCCGTTTGGTAATGTAACAGGGATGTTGTCATATCCGTAGAATCTTGCAACTTCTTCTGCAAGGTCTGCCATACGGTGAAGATCCTGACGGAAGGATGGTACGATCACTTCGTTTGTTGCTTCATCGTATCCAAGTTCGATTCTTGCAAAATATTCTAATACTTCTTCTTTGGATACATTTGTCCCAAGAAGAGCGTTCATCTTGTCTACTTCTAATGGAAGACGAATCTGTTTCACTGGATTTGGATAAACGTCAACGGCTCCTCCAACAACTTCTCCAGCTCCTAATTCTTCAATCAACTGGCATGCACGATCCATCGCTGCCATTGCATTTTCTGGGTCTAATCCTTTTTCAAATTTACCAGATGCATCCGTTCTTAAACCGATTCTCTTAGAAGAAAGTCGGATGTTTGTTCCGTCAAAGCATGCTGCTTCGAATAATAATGTCTTGATGTCATCTGTTACCATAGAGTTTGCTCCACCCATGATACCTGCGATACCGATTTCTTTTTCTCCATCACAGATCATTAAGACATTTTCATCCATTGTTCTTTCTTCACCATCTAATGTAGTGAATTTGTCTCCCGCTTTTGCACGGCGTACGACGATCTCTTTGTTTGCGATCGTATCAAGATCGTATGCATGCATTGGCTGTCCGAATTCTTCCATCACATAGTTCGTAATGTCAACCAGGTTATTGATCGGACGGATTCCCATCGCAGCTAATCTTCTCTGCATCCATTCTGGTGATGGTGCTAATTTGATATTCTTTACAACTCTTGCTGTGTATCTTGGGCAAAGATCTTCGTCTTCGACTCTTACTTTGATGTAATCATTGACATCTTCATTATTTCCAGTCTTTGTGACAACTGGTGGGAAGAAGTCTTTCTTAAATGTAGCGGCTGCTTCTCTTGCCATACCGATCATGCTGAAGCAGTCTACACGGTTTGATGTGATCTCGAATTCGACAACTGCATCGCGAAGTCCTAAAGCTTCAACTGCATCATCTCCTGGTTTTACGTCTTTATTGAAAATGTAGATTCCATATTCCGGTGCTTCTGGGTACATGTCTCTGGAACTTCCAAGTTCTTCAATAGAACACATCATACCAAAAGATTCTACTCCACGAAGTTTTCCTTTTTTGATCT